>NZ_KI912148.1:1518199-1837199 GCF_000517105.1 Fischerella sp. PCC 9605
CTTTTTTTTATGCCCAGACCATCATTTTGCATGGCAGTCTCAATGCCGCGTTTGTCTGTTCGGATTTTATTAGTTTATACGTGGCGTTAGAGGTGAGTGGGATTGCCGCTTTTCTCTTGATTGCCTATCCTCGCACCGATAGATCCATTTGGGTTGCTTTGCGCTATCTGTTTGTCAGCAACGTAGCAATGCTTTTTTATCTGGTTGGCGCGGTGCTGGTCTATCAGACGCATCATTCATTTAGTTTTGCAGGTTTGCGCGGGGCACCTCCGGAGGCGCTTGCCCTCATCTTTGTGGGACTCTTAGTCAAGGGAGGGATCTTTGTATCGGGATTGTGGCTACCGTTGACCCACTCCGAATCGGAAACGCCGGTGTCGGCCATGCTGTCGGGAATTGTGGTCAAAGCTGGTGTCTATCCATTAGTGCGGTGTGCGCTGATGGTGGATGAGATTGATCCGATAGTCAGGATCTTCGGAGTAGGGACGGCGCTGCTGGGAGTGTTCTATGCAGTCTTTGAAAAGGATACCAAGCGGATGCTGGCCTTTCACACGGTTTCGCAGTTAGGCTTTATCCTTGCCGCACCTAAAGTGGGTGGCTTTTATGCGCTGACGCACGGTCTGGTCAAATCCGCGCTCTTTCTGATCGCGGGTGCCTTACCGAGCCGAAACTTCAAGGAACTGCAACAGAAGCCGATCGATACCGGGATCTGGGTTGCTCTGGTTATGGCCAGCTTCTCGATCTCAGGCTTTCCCATGTTGTCTGGCTTTGGGGCGAAGGTTTTGACAACGAAGAATTTGATGCCTTGGCAAGCGATCGCCATGAATGTTGCGGCCCTGGGAACGGCAATATCGTTTGCCAAATTCATCTTTCTGCCCCATGAGAGACGAGAAGGACAAAAGCATGTACGACCTGGTTTCTGGGCAGCGACGATCTTGTTAATCGGTGGTCTGATTTTAGCAAATGTTGTGTATTTTGAGGCGTATACCGTCGCGAATATTACGAAACCACTCGCCATCATCGGCGTTGGCTGGGTGGCGTATTTTTTGATTTTTCGACGGTCAGTACTCAAGCTACCGCGTGTACTTGAGCAATTTGAGCATCTGATCGGTGTAATGAGTCTGATGTTGATCCTACTCTTCTGGATGGTATTTGCATGATTGGGTATTTGAATCTGATATTGCGACTGGTCATCTGGTTTCTGCTCACTGCCAACCTGAGTGTGGCAAATATCATCATCGGCGTCAGCGTCGCACTCCTATTGCCGCACAGACATAAAGCCACAGGAGCATTGAAGGATTGGCTGCGGGCACTGGGTGAGGTGATCGTGGCAATTCCGCAGGCGTATATTGAGGCATTTGAAATCATCCTCCGTCCGCATAACGAAGAAGATGTAACCTTGGAACGAGTCCCACCACGACGGACACCCGGTCTTATATTCTTGGATGTATTTATAATCACCTTTACGCCCAAGACCATTGTCTTGAAATACCACGAAGAAGGCTGGTACGAAGTGCATCGAGTGCGACGGAGGAAAAAGACGTGAACCTGGTACTGATAGCAATGATTCTGGCGCTGCTCATCCCCATGTACGAGGCATGGCAGGATGATGATATCTGGCAAACGATGTTGGCTTTTGCCAGTATCGCCACCAAGACATCAGTCATGATCCTGGTCGTATCCGTCTTGCGGGATGATTGGATGATCGGTGTTGTCGGGGTCATCATCCTGAGTGTGGGAAATGCCGCATTGATGCTGCTGGCCCATGTGATCAAACGAATGAATGATGGATTGAAGAGTGATATATGATCGACGTATTTAGTTATACCTGCATAGGTCTAGGAATCTTCTTCTGGTTTTGGGGCACTTTTCCCTTGCTAGGCAAGCGATCGGTCTTGTTTAAATTGCATAGTCTTTCGGTTGCCGATACCCTCGGTTCGATCAATATCGTGATTGGGCTACTTTTGAGGATACCCAGTGAATGGCCGTTACTTATCCTCGCCATTATCTCCTTGGCAATCTGGAATACGATGCTGGGGTATGTGTTGGCATACTGTTCCAGTAGCGGGGGTAGCAATGACTGATAGCTATATCTATGTCATCATCGCCCTGCTGCCGTTGGCTGCGTCCATGCTAGTACTTCAGGTCAATCCATACCATGCCCTGGTAATTCGCGGCATCCTGGGAGCGATGGCGGCATTGGTATATGAGGTTTTGGGGGCACCGGATGTTGCTTTGACCGAAGCATTAGTGGGTACCATGCTCGCGATTACTCTCTATGCGATTGCGGTGCGTTCATCGCTGGTCATGCGTCTTGGCGTGATCAAAGACGAGTCGGTAGAGGCAGATGACGATCGCCTTTTTGGGCAACTGATGAATGAGTTACGAACTATTTTTGGCAAACGCCACATGCGTCTTGAGTTAGTGACCTACACAAATACGCAGGCTTTGCACCGGGCGCTGATGGACAAAGAAGTCCATGCGATCTGTGCCCCATCGGAATACAGCGATGAATATGGTGCTGTGCCTGGAGATGAAAAGCAACCCTATCAAACCGCGACCAGGGTTCAACGCATCTATGAAATCATACAAAGCGAACTTTCATCACCAGGGACAACCCTAACCTATGTAAGTACACCAGACTCAGGAAAGAAGCATCCATGAAATGGCTTTATATTGTAGCAGGGATAGCGCTATACGTCAAAATGCTCGTCATTCCCAACCCAACACCGGACTTGTCGATCTCTATCGTCGAGTCGGTTGTACGTGATAGTGGGGTGCCTAATGCAGTTTCGGGTATCATTTTCAGGAATCGTCTGTACGATACTATCTTTGAAGTAGTGGTATTTACAATTGCGATCTTGGGTGCCAATTTTCTGCTGGCGGATGAAAAACCGTCCTGCACGATCTATCAGTTCACAGATCAGCCATCAATTGTGCTGGCGCGTCTGGGAGCGACAATTACCGCGTTGGTGGGTATAGAACTAGCGATTCGGGGGCATCTGAGCCCGGGCGGTGGTTTTGCGGCCGGGGTGGCGGGCGGAACGGCGATCGGTCTTGTTGCGATTACTTCATCATCGCAGTGGATGCAGGCGCTCTACAAGCGCTGGCATGCCGCTACATGGGAGAAGGTTTCGGTTCTTATTTTCATTGTCCTGTCAGTTATCACTCTGGCGGGAGGGGAATTACCGCACGGAGAGTTAGGCGCACTGGTCAGCGGGGGGATTCTCCCCATTCTCAACATCCTGGTGGCAGTAAAAGTCGCATTGGGGTCGTGGGCGGTTGTTTTGATTTTTATTCATTATCGGGGATTGTTGTGAGAGATGTGAGGTTGGGGATTGGGGATCGGAAAAACAAGAGGGGGAAGGGGAAAAGGGGAGCGTAAGCGCCCTTGGAGGTTCCACGCCACGTGCTTTAGCCGGGAAACCCGTCCACCGCAGTGGCTCCTCCGTTGTAGCGACTGGCAACAAAGGTGAAAGGTTAATAAATTCCTTTACCCTTTACCCTTTAACCTTTACCCAATGCCCAATTCCCAATCCCCAGTCCCTAATCCCCAATCCCCCATTATGCCGTTACAGCCGCGATCGCCTTGTCAACAAGTTGCAACGCCGTATCTACTTCTTTTTCTGTCACAATCAAAGGTGGTACAAACCGGATCACCTTGGTGCCAGCCGGCACGAGTAATAAACCCTCATTAATTGCAGCTTTAACTACATCAGCGGCAGTAATTTCAGCATCTGCTTTTAACTCCATGCCGTTGATTAAACCCCAGCCGCGCACTTCGGTGATGTGATGGGGATATTTGGCTGCGATCGCCCTTAATCCAGATCGCAATTGCTCACCCCTCTGCTGTACGTTCTCTAAAATGTTCTCTTTCTCCAATGTCTGGCAGACAGCGAGAGCAACGCCACAAGCAAAAGGATTACCGCCAAAGGTGCTAGCATGTTCTCCTGGTTGGAAAACATCGCAGAATTTTTTACACATCATTGCGCCAATGGGAATACCACCGCCTAAGCCCTTGGCACTGGTGAAAATATCCGGCTCAACACCAAGATGTTCGTAACCCCATAACTTGCCACTGCGTCCCATGCCGACTTGCACTTCATCGAAAATCAGCAGTACGCCCGTTTCATCACAAATTTGTCGCAGTTTCTGGAAGTAAGCCACATCGCCTGGACGAACACCGCCTTCTCCCTGCAATGGCTCGATCAAAATCGCCGCGACGCGGTAATCACCTTCATCCAACTCACTAATCGCTGTTTCTACCGCCGCAATATCGTTATAAGGTACGTAGTGGAATCCTGGTACTAATGGATCGAAATTTTTTTGATACTTGGGTTGTGCTGTGGCGGTAATCGTGGCTAAAGTTCTGCCGTGGAAACTAGAGTGAGCCGTTAAAATAATCGGTTGTTCAATTTCCAACACTGTATGCGCGTATTTGCGCGTAAGCTTGATGGCAGCTTCGTTTGCCTCCGCCCCTGAGTTGCAGAAAAATACGCGATCGGCGCAGGAATGCTCAACTATCCACTTTGCCAATTCTCCCTGTTCGGGGATGTAGTACAAATTAGAAACGTGATGCAGTTTTTGAATTTGACGTGTGACTGCTTCCACCATCGCTGGGTGGGCGTGTCCCAAGGTGCAAGTGGCAATTCCTGCTACAAAGTCGAGATATTCTCGCTCCTCGGTATCCCAAACACGACATCCCGCACCTCGTTCCAAAGCTAGGGGAAACCGCCCATAGGTAGACATGACAGCTGCATCGAAGCTATCAGCATCAAAGGGGCTAGATGACACAGAACCTGACTCTGAGGTAATGAGGTGTTGTTGAACAAGAGTTTCTAGGCTCACTGCTTTGCTGCTCCATTAAACTAATACAACACGCAGTCGTAAATGCTGATATCAAGCGGCATCTTTTTGCGATCGCCGCAATTGCCATAAATCTGAGAACTATGACTATAGACCTTGCCAAAAATCTCATGCCACTCAAGCAACATCGCCTCTTGAGTGGCATAAGAATAAATTCGATAGGTGTAGTTCATGACCAGCATGAAAATACTTTACCATAACCGACAAGTTATGGTAGTTGCCCTCACCCCCGATCCTAGAAAACTAATTCAGTAATCTTCAAATTGGAGACAAGGCAGACAAGGAGGACAAGGAAATAACGCTTTTCCCTTTAACCTTTACCCTTTAAGCGACCAACACCCGTTAATTTTGGGTTGGCGAAGTATTAATAGTTCATCTTAAGCTGACACTCGGTTATCCTCAAAACGAGTGGCGGTGGTGAAATATAGTGTACTCAACTCTGGAACAAAAATATCAACGTATCCAAAAAGAGTTAATGGCGGGGGCAGTTGCTCTCGGCGGTGTATTCCTCATCGGTACTTTATGGTATCGCCTAGTGGAAGGCTGGTCATGGGAAGACGCAGCATATATGACGATCATCACTTTAGCGACTGTTGGCTACGGTGAAACACGACCACTAGAAAGCAGGGGGCGG
The DNA here is from genome assembly GCF_000517105.1 of Fischerella sp. PCC 9605. Lineage (GTDB taxonomy): Bacteria > Cyanobacteriota > Cyanobacteriia > Cyanobacteriales > Nostocaceae > PCC9605. The sequence goes on from NZ_KI912148.1 coordinate 1,523,697, forward strand.
CTGTTTACAATAGCCTTGATTTTAATGGGTGTAATCAGTATTGGTTACATCGTGAACCGATTTACAGAAGCCGTAATTCAAGGCTATTTTCAAGAAGGAATTCGACTACGGCAGGTGCGGCGCGCAATGGAATCTTTATCAGGGCACTATATCATTTGTGGATATAGTCGGACTGGTCGTCAAATTGCCAAAGAATTTCAGGCAGAAGCCGTTTCTTTTGTAATTATTGACTCCGACGTGGAATCTGTGCGAAAGGCACAAGAACTAGGTTACACCATATACCAGGGTGACGCCACTTTAGATGAAACGCTGATCAGGGTAGGTATTGAAAGGGCAGCTTGTATAGTAGCAGCCCTACCTTCCGATGCGGAAAATTTATATACAGTTCTTTCGGCAAAACATCTGAATCCAGGAATTCGGGCGATCGCCCGAGCAAGTACAGAAGAAGCGTTACAAAAGTTACAACGTGGTGGTGCAGATGCTGTGATTTCTCCTTACATCACCGGCGGTAAGCGGATGGCAGCAGCAGCACTCAGACCCCAAGTTATGGACTTTGTCGATGGAATTATCTCAGGTGCAGACCGACAGTTATATATGGAAGAATTTTTACTCGACCGAAATATTTGTCCGGTTGTGGGTCAAACTTTAGGACAAGCAAGGTTACGAGCGCAAACAGGCGCATTGATTCTCGCTGTCCGTCGCGTCGATGGCACCCTGATCGGTGGCCCCACTCCTGACACAGTATTTATGCCAGGAGATGTATTAATTGCGATGGGTACACCTGAACAACTACGTGCTCTCAACCAGCTTCTTGGGCCAATTGGTTCCAAGCAATTGCGAAGACCAAAGAAGAGTTAGACACAAGCAAGAAGAATATTTTTACCTAAAAGTAACGCGGCTACCATCATTGATTTGTTCACTGGGATGGAGAATGACTACTTCACCTTCCTTAAGTCCTTGCCGAATTTCAGCTTCAAAATCACTGCGCTGTCCGATTTCAACCAAGCGAAGAGCAGCTTTACCATCTTTGACTACAAAGGTACACCAAGATCGATCGCAGCGAAAAAGTGAACTCAACGGTATCTTCAGCAGATTTTTACTATCCCAAATCACAATTTGCACATCGACACGGTAAGCATCACCGAAGGAGTGAGGTGTATCAACAAAATCACCAATAATATTGACGCGTTGCTCCTCAACTCCCAGGGCAGAAACTTTAGTAAAAGCTGAAGGTTCCACCAGTCGCACTTTTGCCAGAATTGGCTGAGTATCGGCTCCCCGGTCAATTAAAATAGTGTCCCCAGGCTGAATTTTCACAGCATCGCTGGAAAGCACGTCAATTACTAGTTCCAGCTTGGAGACATCACCTATTTCTAACAGAGGTGTGCCAGATGTAACATATTGGGCACTTTTCTGGAGTATCCGCAGAACTTGACCACGCACAGGGGAGCGAATGTCAGTACGGGCTGCTTCATCCTTTAGCTTCGAGAGTTCCGCCTCTACGCTGGCAATCCGGGCATCGTAAACCTTGAGCAAATAATCTGGGTCACTCTGTTGTTGTTGTAAGACAGTTAGGGCTGCCTGTGCTACCTGAACTTCCGCAGTAGCAGATTTTGCTTCCAACTTTGCTGCTTCTAGTTCTTTGGCTTTGGTAGTTTCATTCAGTTCTGCAATTTCCCGGTCTTTGCGGGGAATCACCCCAGCCGCTTGCAGTTCTTGGGCACGTTGACTATCCCGTCGGGCTTGTGCCAGTGCTGCCTGGGCTTGCGCTACCCTTGCCTCCGCCTGACGTTGGGCGGCAAGTGCTGACTGAATGCGCTTTTGTGCCTGTTCTAAGGTTGCCTGTTTGGGTCGCTGCGTTGCTACTCCTTCTCGCTGTGCCTGCCATTCTGCTAGCCTTGCCAAGGCTTCTTTAACTGAAGCAGTCAGGGGAAGCGGGTCAATGCGGGCAACTACGGTTCCTTGCTCAACTTTATCGCCTTCATCTAGTTCAATCCGGGCAAGGCGACCATCAACAGGTGCTGAAACCACAAAGCGATCGCGCACCCGAGTTTTGCCTTCTGCATTTACTGTTACTCGCAGTTCGCCACGAGTAACGCACCCAGTGTCTACTGGAATGGGAGGAGGACGAAATGCCCAAACAACCAGTGTGAGGGTAGCAAGGGCGATCGCAGAATAGACAAACAACTTTCGCGAAAATTTTGGCAAACGCTTCCTCAAGCCCTCGGTATCTTTAGTCGGTTTTTGGTCAGTTGGTTGCTTAGGTGATGGTAATAGCTTCATGATGTCCTTACTCCCTAGTTTTGAGGACAGCGATGAGATCGAGCTTGGTTAGCTGACGGCGGACAATTAGTCCAGAGACAATAGCCGCGATCGCCACCACAACAAAAGCAAACGCAAAAGTCGCCCTCGTCACAATCAAAGGGAAGCGGTAAAGTTCCGAGTTGTAGGCAAAAGACATCAAAGCACAAAAACCAAACCCAATTGCAAACCCCAGAGGAATTGCAGCCATCGTCAAAACTGCCTGTTCGCCCAAGAGAATGACTGCAACCTCTGCTTGAGTGAAACCAATTACACGCAGCGTAGCCAGTTCTCGACTGCGTTCTGACAAAGCAATGCGAGCGGCATTGTAGACTACCCCAAAGGCAATAACGCAGGCGAAAATTACCAATACAGTAGTGAAAATACTGAGACTGCCAGCGATGGTTTCTTGAAAGCGGGCGATCGCCGTCGTTCGCACAGAAACACCTGTTACCGCAGGTGTCCGTTTTAGCAGCGCATATAACTTATCAATTTGCAACGAGTCAGCAGCCAGATATGCCCCAGAAACAGTTCCTCCTTCACGCATCAACCGATTCAATGCATGGATATCCATGTATGCTGCAACACCAATCAGTTCATCCACCAACCCAGCTACAGCAACACTGCGGGTAGGTCTAGCTCCCTCCAAGACTTCTACCGTCAAGACATCGCCTGGTGTAACTCCCAGAATTTCCGCTAGTTTTGTTGTCAGCACGACCCCATCAGGTGGTAAATAGACAGTATGCAGTTTCCGATCCACCAAGCGGCGCAGTTCTCCTGTTGGTTCCAGCCCTGTCAGGGCAATTCGGTATGTGCGATGTTCAAAGCGCAACCTGGCTGGCACTGCCCGGAATGGTTCGGCTTGCAAGACACCAGGCAGATGATTGACTTCATACCGCACCCGAGAGGGGCGCGGCTCATTGAAGACAATCGTCACATCCTCACGTTGGACATTGCGGAACTGCACATCAATCATGTGTTGTATGGCATCGGTAAAGTAGCGACCGACAACCAGCATGGCAACGGCAAGGGCTATCCCAAGAGTAGACAAAAAAGCTTGTACTGGTTTCCGTTCCAGATTTCGCAGTATCATCCGACCCACTGGTGGGAGCAAATCCTGAAATCCCATACGTTCAATGATAGTGGGGCGAAAGTGGGCGGGTGGTTCGGGACGCATCGCTTCAGCAGGAGGTAGAGAAACCGCTTTTTGCACAGACATGAAAGCACCAATAACAGCAGCGCCACCACTAATAAAAATTGCGCCCATCACTTGAGCTATACCAAATTCATAGCGGAGTACGGGGAAGGAGAAAAACCGGGTATAGTTATGAGTGACTGCAACACCAAACCACAATCCCAAGGCAGTGCCAAGTGCTGCGCCGATGAAAACAATCGCCAGCACAAACTTGAGATAGTGCCAGCCTATGCTCAGATTGTTGTAGCCGAAAGCTTTCAGTACGGCGATTTGGTCGCGTTGGGTAGCGATGAGGCGAGAAAGCAGGATATGTAGTAAAAATGCCGCGATACCAAGAAAAATAGACGGTACTATCGTTGCAGTTCCTTGCAATTGGGTAATTTCTTCCGATAAAAAGCGGTTAGAAAGCTGGTCTTTGCGTCCGTAGGCACCAAATCCGCCATACCTTTCCAGAAATTGATCGAGCCGGAAGATAACATCTGCTTCTATTGCCCCTCGCATCAGCGTCAGCGTCACATCATTAAACGCCCCATCCATATCAAAGGCTGTTCCCAAAGCATCACGTCCCATCCAAAAAACACCGAAGCGTTGATTATCGGGGAAAATATCGCCCGTTCCCTGGATGGCGTAGACATACTCTGGCGAAAGCGCTATTCCCACAATCCGCAACTTTTGCCAGCGTCCGTTAATGACTGCACCTATGGTATCACCTAAATCTAGTCGATGGGCTTTGGCAAAGTTTTCACCGATCAATACTTCATCATCTCTATCTGGCTGGATGTAGCGCCCCCGTCGGATGAAAAGGTCGTTGAGCATCGGCATTTGCCGCTCTGGTATAGATATTAACCGTCCTGTGGCTGGTTCACCTCGTCCGGCAATGTCGAGGCTGACATCTGCTACTACCCGCGTTTGCACCTGCGCCACTCCTGGAATTGACTCTATTTGCGACTTGAGGGATTCTGGGGCGCGTTTAAGTTGGGCGAAGACTTGGGCAAAGCGATATTGCTCGTAATAGTTTGCCTGGGAAAGTTTGAGGGATTCGTAGGCACTCAGCATTGAGACAAAGCTAGCAATTCCGCAGGCGACAACCAAGGCTATGGCTATCATTTGACCGCGCATATGCCAAAGGTCACGCAGGAGTTTTTGATCGAGGGCTTTCATGGTAGTTGTCCCTCATTGTCAAAAACTCTTTGTGTTTTGGATGTGCTGAGAATTGCCATAACCAATGCGATCGCTCACCTTAATTTTGAGGTTAGGCAAGAAAGTTGAGGAAGTTGTGAGAGTTGGTTAGTGGGGATGGAAAAGTCTGCCTTTAGCCGAACTACTCAACAATGCCTAGAGCGTCTTTTGCATCCGCAATTGTGACCATGAGTGTCATCAAAGCGACAGGTGAAGGGGTAAAACCGCATTTTAAGTAGAATTGCTTTGCTTCTTGTGAAATCGCGTGGACGAGGATGGCTCTGATACCAGCGATTTTAGCCGCTTGTAATGTGCGAAGAACTGCATCACGTACTAAAGCACGCCCAATCCCTTGAGAGTGCCAGTTATGGTCTACAGCAAGCCGCCCAATCACCATGGCAGGAATTGGGTTAGGCATATTACGTCGGATGCGCCCAGGTGCTTCGGTATTTACTATGCTTCCGTTAGCAAGACAATAGTAGGCGATAACTTTTTGCTCAATAGTTACAACATAGGTTCGGGAAGCACCACAGTCTTCATTTTTAAGTGCACGCTTCCTCAACCAATCGTTCAATTCAGGATTGCCGGAATCAAAATCTTTTAGCTGATGCTCTGGTTTTATTGGTTGAGGAGCTTGCAATGTCTGATTCTGCTCATTGACCACATTTAATCCCACGGTGCTTTTGTTGACAGCAATTTACGGAGATTCTCATTAGCAGAGGGTGGTGCATCAAGGAGTTCCATAAATTGTTGGAATTTCTCGTCAGAGAGCATAAACAGCCGACGGTCTAGTAAAACCGCTTCCGCCTCTCGGCAAGCTGTCTCTAGCATGAAATCGGAGCGGCTCTTGCCGAGAGCTTCTGCCGCACGGTCGATTAATTCACGTTGTGCCAGATGTGCCCGGATGTTAATGGTGACATCGCGGTTTCGATTAACTGGCTCTGGCGATCGCGCTTCCATTTATCAATTACCTCTAATGTCCACACAACGACTATACAAATTTTGTATATACAACGTCAACATAAACAGGATTTATGCAAAAAAACCGGTTTTCTAGAATTCTTGGAAAGTGTGGGGAAGTGCGATCGCTTTTGGTGGTTGATGTTGGATGGCGGTGATCGCCATAACTTATCGACAACGCCAGCACCAAAGGTCACGCAGAAGTTTTTTTAAAAAGTTAACACCTTATCGGCATCAACTGTCCATTGCGTAAGCTGACTCATGGTGCCGTTTTCAATGCCATCAATAAAGGTTATTTGCTTAATGCCTCTGGCTTCGGCACAGGTGCCACAGGTTTTAACTTTTCCACCTTTATTCAGAATGGCTTTCAGCATTCGCTCAATGTTGTAATATCCCTGAGGTGTGGATTGATCCGGCAGGGCGCACGTGACCGCATCTGCCAACAGAAAAATTAGCACTTCTGTTGTTGGATGTTCTTTTTGTAAAGACATCGCCATGCGAAGGGCATTGTAGGCTTTTTCAGTGCCGTAGGGCGCATCATTAATAATAAATAGTATTTTCATTGCCAACCTCCTTGAAAAGTATGTATTTAGACAACACCATAACTTGCCAGTAGGGTAGAGACATCACATTAAACAACCCCCAACTCTACTTGGTTGCGATCGCGCTCTAATGCCGCACAGCTATCTTGCATAATCTTGGATAACGACCAAATTGAGCGGCGACAAACAAGACCGAAACGATAGACGAGGAGACTTTCGACCCCGCTCCAATGATTTGTTATCCTGCGTTCTCTACTGCAAGGCTCCAATTACACCATAATACACGCAAGCACCTGCACCGATTAGATAGACAACCAAGTCAAGAAAAAACCGATGGCGCGACCCGGCGACGGACCATACGTTTTAATTAACCCCCACGCATGAGCAACGCGACCGACCGTTAGCGCACTTCCTAAGACCCATAACAACCAAGTCTGTGAATTCATCAACTCAAGCACGAGTATGAACAGCAACGCAAGCGGAACATACTCTATGAAATTGCCGTAAGCCCGCACTTTACGCTGTAATATTCCATCGTCGCTGGTTTTAGTTGTAACTGACTTCTGGGTGTAGTTTTCGACAAATACTGCCCATTTACCGGGCTTGTCAAGGTAGTTTGCCTGATTTGACACGTCTGCTTTCGACTCTCCGTGCCAAACTCTGGTACTTATCCGCTCCATCACCACGATGTAAGACAATGCGAACGCTACAAATCCATTGAGTCCGATGAAAAGGGTTGAAATAGGAACAGGATTATTCATCTGCTTTGTCCAAAAACATCTCGCATTTCATTGTGACAGGTAGCAGACAAAGTTGAATTTCTGTCCTACAAATAGCTTGAAATTGCACAACTTCTACCACTAATCAATTACCCTTAAACGAATCACCTTACCGATCGCTTCCAAATTAATTTGACACTAAACACCAACCGAGCTGATGAACTTGCTCTTGCACTACTATTCCAACTAAACTAGACTTAGTCTACAAACTTAGTTTTTAAGCTCGTGGAAACCGTAAATATCCATCAAGCTAAAACAAATCTTTCACGGCTTTTGTCGCGAGTGGAACTTGGAGAAGAAATCATTATTTCAAACCGAGGCGTTCCAATCGCAAAGCTAGTTCCGTTTCGCACCTCATCAAATCGACGAGCTAGTTTAGGGCAAGATCGAGGGCGTTTCATCGTGCCAGAAGATTTTAATGCTCCTTTGCCGGAAGAGATTTTGGCAGCATTCGAGGGTGGCCAGCAGTGAGACTCTTGCTGGATACACAGTGCTGGTTGTGGTGGTTTGCCCAACCAGAGTGTTTGAATGAAGAGGCGATCGCCCACATTGCCGATGAAACCAACGAATTGTGGTTCTCTGTTGCCAGTATCTGGGAAATGAGCATCAAAGTTGCGATCGGAAAGTTGCCACTGCCAGAACCGATAGATAGCTATATTTCTAGCCGCATGGTGCAATTGGGAGCGCGATCGCTAGGAATTACAGCACCTCATGCTTTACGAGCGGCTGCGTTGCCCCTACATCACCGAGATCCTTTTGACAGAATGCCGATCGCACAGACTCAAATGGAGGATATGATGCTTGTGAGTGCTGATTCAATATTCAAGCAGTACGACGTTTCTATCCTTTGGGCAGCCAGTTCGTGATAACTTATATCATGTCCGCTTGAACACTTATATTATCCGCCCGTGTCGGTAATTGGTAATTGGGCGTTGCTGATTTCATGTATGATGCAGGATGTTGCGTTCTGCCAAAACCCTTGTAGAAAGGATTAATATCAAGTCCGACTAATTCATGTTCATTAAAAACCCTCACCTTTGTCGGACACCCCTCTCAAGTTGGGAGAGGAGTAGGGGGTGAGGGCAGATCGATAACTAATCAAACGGATTTGATATAAGGCGTTTACTTTAAACTAAAAATAACGTCGTCACAGCTTGGTAATGAAACAAATTACATTTAAGGTTCAAGCATTTTGGGATGCTGAAGCAGAAGTTTGGGTTGCAACTAGCGAAGATGTGCCAGGATTGGTAACAGAAGCTTCTACAATTGAGGTTCTTACGCAAAAACTCCGAGAAATGATTCCGGAACTCATCTTTCTCAACAGAATTGTGCCTTCTGATCACGTCATACAGCCAATGCAGTTTTGAAACAAGCAGGACTGCCGAAAGCGTTTTAATCTTTATTTTATCTACCACTCCAATTGTGCAGGTGCAACCTTACTCTCATTACACTGCACGCTTGCAATCTGACCGCTTCGCATCGTCACTACTCGGTCAGCCATTGCAGCGATACCAGCATTGTGCGTAATTACCGCAGTTGTAGTACCTAGTTCCCTGTTTACCTGTTCCAATGCTTCCAACACCAGTTTGCCCGTCTGGAAATCCAGCGCCCCTGTGGGTTCATCGCACAGCAGCACTTCAGGACGCTTGGCAATAGCGCGGGCGATCGCTACCCGTTGCTGCTCACCCCCAGACAATTGTGCGGGAAAATGATTCAGGCGATCGCCCAACCCCACTAACTCCAATGCTTGTTCTGGACGCATCGGTTTGCGAGCAATATCAGTCACCAAAGCGACATTTTCTTTGGCTGTGAGGCTGGGAATCAGATTGTAGAACTGAAAGATAAAGCCAACACAGTTGCGACGAAAGCGAGTGAGTTCTGCTTCACTGGCATGGGTCAAGTCACGGTTGCGAAAAAATACATGACCGCTAGTTGGTACATCTAACCCACCCAAAATGTTCAACAGCGTTGATTTACCACTACCTGAAGGCCCTAACAATACCACAAATTCTCCCTCGTAGAGGTCAAGGTAAATCGACCGGAGGGCATGAACCTCTACCTCACCCATGCGATAGACCTTGGTGATTCCATGAATATGAAAGACCACTCCCGATGGTGCTGTAGTATCTGGGTAGGATTTTAGTATTTTGCCAAGTTTATTCTTCACTATTTTGCCTAGACAGTTTGGATATCGGCTAGCTTCACCGAGGGCAGGTAAAGTATAACTCAGCATCAGCATCTACCGACCGTCCGATGCAAGCGTTTGTTCGACCGCGATCGCATTTCAAGCCTCGCTTTATTTGGGACATCACTCCAGTGATGCTTGTGCAAAGGCAGTATGATTGGGCAACATCATCTGCCAGTCACGCAGGGTCTCCACATCAGCTATAGGGTTAAGAAATTCTCCATCAAGCAGGTGCCCTCCTGCTTTGCGATCGCTCGTAATGAAATGAAAGTGATAGCCTGCCACATTCACACTTTTGAGATATTGCGGCAGCCGAAACCCCACTAAAGTACCCCGCACATCTCGCAATTCAAAAACACGCTGCTGCTGACTAACCACATCACTTAATGGGGGATAAGGAAGTGTTTGTTTGGGTACACTCCTCACTTTCAAATAAGGAAAGGTGCCTTGAATGCGAATCGCGTAAGGCAAGTTCTGCGTTGGCAACCGTTCGCCGATCTGCTGCTGCAATTCCTGATAGGTCAAAAGTCCAGTCAGACGAAGCGATCGCTCTCTACGGAAAAACGTAACAGCAGAAAATGGCGTTTTCACCTCATCTGCAACGGGATAAGCAACGCCATCCGCTTTGATTTGATAAAACTTGCCATTGAGAACAACCATCTCTCCATCCAATCCCTCGAAGGTGCCCAACCCAAAGTTTCCATGCTGTTTAAGTTCAGCTAATGTTGTGGCTCCTTCATACACCCCAACGTTTAAGGCTCCCAAGGTAGAAACCTGAAATCCTGGATGGGGCTGGAGAATTTGTTGGGAATAGGCAGGTAACACACTAACTACAAGGGCAATGAGCAATACCGCAAACCATAAATACCGTTTTAGCTTCACTATCCTTTTCCTCAGCACAAGATAAAACCTTGAACCAAAGTATCTCTTCACCAATAACTTAAGCGATCGACTAGTTAATAGTGAGACAACAGTTTGAGGAACTTGTGAAGAAAATTGGTTCAAACTGACAGTTACAGTTCCACTGGATGTTGTCCATAGAATGGCAGTGCTTCTGACCAATGGGGACGCTTTCCTTGTTGCCATTCTATATACGCCAGCTGCAATATACTTGTCACCGTCGCAGCTAATCCAGATTTGGCTTCAATTAACTGATAATTGTTATTCCAACTTGCTAACTTTTCCTGCCATGCTTCTGGCATCAACACAGTATCTGGTAATAAGACTTTGAGTCCGGAAGCATCAGGTGCAAGTTGATAAATAGCGGCGAAGATTTGACCCCGTTGTGCTGGCATTTGCACGGCAATAGCTCGATCCCCCCTAGCCCCCCTTTGTAAGGAGGGAACATAGTCCTTTTCAAGGGGGATCTGCGGGATATATTCTGACCACGCTACCGCCGCTAATGTGGAAATAGCAAATACAGGAATATCTAACTGTTGCCCTAAAGTCCTAGCAGCAACAACTCCAATACGAGTGCCGGTAAAACCACCAGGCCCCTTAGCTACAGCAATAAACGCCAAGTCTGCCCAAGTTTGAGGTTGAATAAATTCCATTAAATATTGGTGCAGCAGACTAGATAATTCACGTTCCAAATTCCAAACACCAGAACGTGTGTCGACCGCAAAGTTGCTCATCGCTAAACCCAATTCGGGAGTAGTTGTGTGCAGTGCTAAACCGTATTTTGTCGGGTCGAGATGTTGTAGTTTGGTAGACAAAGCTAATTTAAATATCTGTTTTGCTAGATGTAACTTGATTTATTCAAGCACATTGAGGCTACCACTTTATTTACTCGCACAAAAATATGTACGACTACCACACTAAACAGTAGTAGTCGCATTCAAAGCACCTGCCATTACTTATCAAGTCGGCACTAACTCACCAGGATGCAACTTCGACCACTTGCCCTGTTCTAGCTTAAAGCTACGACATCCCACAACATCCCATTCCATTTCAATCACATCGCCTCGCGGACGGATGTTGACATTGATAGATGGTTCATTCGGCTCAAAATCTGGGGTTTCAGTCAAATGGGGCTGTTGGTGTTGGGTTTCTACCGCGTGATAGGTAACACAGCGGTCTACATAGTGGCAGTTTACGCAAACACACATAATACAACCAACTCCAGAACCTTTATTGTTAATCTAGCTTAAGCCAAAACTTTATTCATTAGCCGCTGGGTTTATTTTTATTACAATGGCTAGTTTATTCTCTTCTTGTCTATTTCCGGAAAATTGGCCTTTTAGCCTGGAATTGTTGCCACAACCAGCTTACATGGTGGGTGGTGCTGTCCGAGATGCCATCTTGGGAAGAACTCGCGAATATCTGGATTTAGATTTTGTTCTACCATCCAATGCTGTCAAAGTAGCTCGTCAAATCGCGACGCATTACAAAGCCGGTTTTGTTCTACTCGATTCAGAAAGACAAATTGCTCGTGTGGTTTTTCCCCACGCTACTGCTGACTTTGCCCAACAAGAAGGAGATTGTCTAGAAGCCGATCTGCATAGGCGAGATTTTACAGTAAATGCGATCGCCTATAACCCCCGCACCCAAGAAATCATCGATCCTTTGCAAGGTTGTGCAGATATAAAAAAACATCTTTTGAGGATGGTATCACCCGCCAACTTGGAAGACGATCCCTTGCGGTTACTACGGGCCTATCGCCAAGCCTCCCAACTCGGCTTTAGCATTGAAACAGCAACCCAAGCAGCTATTCGTGCTTTAGCGTCACACATAGCTAAAGTTGCCCCAGAACGAATACGGGTAGAATTGAGCTATATGCTGGCAAGTCCTCAGGCTACTCCTTGGCTGATCGGTGCTAGCGAAGATGGTTTGCTTGCACCTTTTTTCAAATCCGCCACACCAGAACACTTCCATCAACTTGCAGAAGTTGACACAGCAGCTAATCAACTTACATCTAGATGGCCGCAATTAAGCGAACAACTGCAAAGCTACGTCCGCGATACTGTTAAAACTACTTGGTTAGGTATTGCCAAACTCGCTTGTTTGGTGAACCCAAACCCAGAAATAGCAGAAATTGAACTGCAAGAACTCACCTACAGCCGTGCAAAAATTAAAGCCGTTACCACCGCCCTGAAACTGTTCCCACAACTAAAAACTCCCCTGATGACTTTGCGAGAACAGTATTTTTTCTTTCAGGAGGCGGGTGCTGTATTTATAATTACAGCTATTTTATCCGTGATACACGGTCAATCGGTAGAGGCGATCGCACCCTTAATAAGCCGCTACCTTAACCCTGACGACCTGGTCGCGCATCCCACCCCTCTAGTGAGTGGGAGAGATATAATGGTAGCATTAAAAACTCCTGCTTCACCACTGGTAGGCAAACTGCTGACAGAAATTGCGATCGCTCAAATTGAGGGGAAGGTTTCTACACCAGAAGAAGCGATCGCTTTTGCAGCAAAGTTAGTTATTAATCATTAAAAGGACTATTGCGAATCGCATCGCCAAAGCTTGGACAAACAAAACCGTGGACGTGACATCTACCAACATCAGCCATCCAAGTGAATGCAGCCGCTTCAGGCTTCCGTTTTACTTGTGATAATATTAACTCCATCAAAGCTTTACCGCACCCTAATCGAGGATAAGCATCGATTACCCTCTCTACTGTTTCTGGAGCAATGTCTTGAAGCCGCATTCCCGCCGCATCCACACCTGCTCCCAAATGTACTAAGGCAATTTCTGGTTGTTTGCGTGAAGCAATACCAATAGAGGTATGCAAGGCAATTGCATCCCAAACGATTTCAGCTTTTTCTTGTGGTAATCCGTGTTCTAAGAGGAATGCTTGGGCAGCATCAGCACTATCTACCTCAAACCGCTGTTGACCATCAAATCGTTCTGTTAAACCAAGGTCATGCATTACTGCACTTAAGTATAGTAATTCACGATCAAATTTAAGTGCATCTCGTCGCCCTAAAATCTCTCCAAACAAGTATGTACGAACACAGTGGTTATACAGAAACTTGGGGGATACCTCTGCAACTAATTGTGTCGCTTTTTTGGCTAACTCACTATCTGGAATCGACAGCTCAGTAAAGTTGAAAGAAGCTGACACGATAATTCTCCTTGTTTTTCTTGCTGTAAGTGTAGATGGTAAAGTTGAACTAGAATTGTGCCTAGTCCTCGAACGAGTACACTTTACAACACTGGCTTTTAAGCTGATAAAATTAGAATCTCATCAAGTTGGTTGATCACCACATCTGCACCTGCGACATTATCTGGCTTACCTACCCAAGTAATACCAATGCAACCTGCGGCTTTGGCGTTACGCGCCATTTGCATATCACCAACAGAATCTCCTACCATCAGCGTAGCACTAGGCTCTACTCCCAATTTTTCACAAGCTTGTAAAAATAACACAGGATCTGGTTTACTCGGCCCTTCGTCTACTCCCATTTCCAACTGGATATAATCACTCAATCGGTGATTGTCTACAAACTTACGTACTTCTTGTGTTGTCGCTGCTGAGAGAATGCCAAGTTTCAGTCCTGTTTCTGATAGGTTCTTCAGGACTTCTAAACAACCAACAAATAAGGGTGAAGGAGTCTTGCCAATATATTTTTCTGCATCTTCTAAGGCTTGACGCGCTATTTCTAGCGACTCAAACCACCCCCGTCCAGTTTCGGCAATATATGCAGCGGCGGCGACTTCTGTTTCGCGGCGACTCGCCACTGCTATTAAACCCGCAGGATCGAGAATATCACCATTGACGCCAAACGCCATTAATAATGGTTCACCAATTCCGGGAATTTGCGCGTCTATTATCCGTGCTCCTCTTTGGGCAAGCGATCGCAAATACGTTTCTGAGTCTTCCAGAGTACCATTTTTGTCAAACAAAATCGCCTGGATATTAGGAAAAGTAACGTTTCTACACTTAATAGTTAGCAAAAGATTCCTCCCCGTTGTTGACTGTTGTTTGTTGGTTGTTGTTTGTTTGGAATAAGCAACCACCAACTACTAACTACTAACTACCAACTACTAACCAACATAAAAAAAGAGGGAAAATCAATCCCTCTCTATGCGATACTTTCTCATTCTTTAAGCCGTTACAGATAACTACAACGACATATACATTACTCTTCAATAGCGGCTGGAATTTCTTCTTCAACTGCGACTGGAATTTCTTCTTCAACCGCGGCTACTTCAGTTGATTCAGCAGGAACAGCAGACACAGTAGCACCTTGCTGTTTAGCTAATAGCTGTTCGCGATACTTAGCAGCCATTTCTTCAGCCTTGTCATAAACTAAATCGCGATTCTTAATCATGTCACCTGGTTCAGGTTCCAGCTGCTTTGTAGATAGAGATATTCGGCCTCGTTCAGCATCCAAGTCAATGATCATGACTTTAACTTCATCATTAACATTAAACACACTGTGAGGTGTATCAATATGTTCGTGCGATATCTCAGAGATATGCAATAGACCACTTACGCCGCCAATATCAATAAAGGCACCATAGGGCTTAATACCGCGCACAGTACCGATTACTACCTCACCAACTTCGAGGCGGTTCATCTTACGCTCAACCAGTGCTCGACGGTGGGATAGTACTAAGCGGTTACGCTCCTCATCTACTTCTAAGAACTTCAATGGCAGTTCTTCACCCACCAATTCTTCTTTAGGCTTGCGAGTGCTGATGTGAGAGCCTGGAATAAATCCACGTAATCCCTCAATTCGTACCAAAGCTCCACCACGATTAGTGGCAAACACCCCAGAACGGACTGTTGCATCTTCTGCTTGCAGCTGGCGTACTCGTTCCCAAGCCCGCATATATTCTATACGGCGAATAGAAAGAGTTAATTGTCCCTCTTCGTTTTCATCACTGAGGATGTAAAATTCCCGTGTTTCGTTAGATTGTAAAACTTCTTCCGGGCTGTCTACCCGGTTAATAGACATTTCTTGTATCGGTATATATGCTGCGGTTTTAGCACCTATGTCAATCAGAGCGCCGCGTGGCTCTATACTGAAAACCGTACCGGGTACAATATCACCAGGGCTGAAATGATAATCGTATTTGTCCAGTAAAGCAGCGAATTCTTCGTGAGTAAACCCAATCTCGGTAATAGCAGTTGATTTCTGATTGACCATGCTGGTTGTTTCCTGGTTTTTAGTCTCCGTAATGGTTTTGCCACAAGTTATGATGTAGATGCAAGTACCTAATAGGCAGGCTACACCTATCATCCCTTCTCATGCTAGCGCAGAAAAGCTGACTTAACGCGTATTAACTTCCAGATAGTAGATTATATCAAAATATCGAAAATTTTTTATGTAAAGAGTCAATGGTCAAGATTCAAGACTCAAGACTCAAGAGTCAAGACTTATACCAAGTTGCGTTCAGACATAGCAATAGCAATTCGTGCCCTTACCCCTTCCCCTCTCCCAAATTGGGAGAGGGGAAGGGGTAAGGGAAGTACTATTTTTGACTGCAACTTAGTATTAACTGTTACTACTATGGGCTGTAGACTTTTGACTAAAAATAAAAATAACCACTGTTACTCATATAGAGAATAACAGCGGTTACTTGTTTTGAAGATTGCCATCAAAAATTTGGCATCTGTAAAATTACTTCTCTTTCTTTTCAATGCGAGGAGGTTCGCGGAATGCGATCGCAAAGAAGAGAGTTCCAATTGCCAAAGTCAAAATCAGGATATATGCCACGCTTTCCATATCACTAGCTCCTGCATATCTAGCCTTTGACACTCTCACAGCGCTTCGCTGATGAGATTCTTGCCTCACAGGGAGTCTAAGACTTTACCCTCCGCAAGCATCTACCGTGTGTCTCACGGCAGTAATGTATAGTGTACCAAGATACAGGGAAGATTGGGGATTGGGGATTGGGGATTGGTTTTCTTACCGATGCCCATTGCCCCTTGCCCATTGCCCAATGCCCTAATCCCTAGTCCCTCTAACTTTAGACAGCTTCCTTCTTCCGGGTTGTCAAGTCACCCACTTTCGCAAACACACCAAACTCGACCTGCTCTTCCAAATCTGGGTCAATACCAGCAAATACATCTCGGTAGATAGTCCGAGAACCATGCCAGATGTGACCAAAGAAGAACAACAGCGCAAAGCAGGCGTGTCCAAAGGTAAACCAACCTCTAGGACTCGTACGGAATACACCATCAGAGTTCAAGGTTTCTCTGTCAAATTCAAAGATTTCGCCACCTTGAGCTTTACGTGCCCACTTCTTCACATCTGCGGGGTCTGTGAAGGTTTGACCATTTAAGTCACCACCGTAGAACGAGGCTTTCACACCAGTTTGCTCAAAGCTATACTTAGATTCTGCTCGACGGAAGGGAATGTCAGCGCGGACAACACCATCTTTATCGGTCAGAACTACTGGGAAAGTTTCAAAGAAGTTGGGCAGACGGCGCACTTCTAATTCCCGTCCATCGGCATCTGTAAAGACTGCATGACCTACCCAAGACTGGGCAATGCCATCACCCTTGTTCATTGGACCTGTACGGAATAGACCGCCTTTAGCGGGGCTATTGCCGACATAATCGTAGAATGCCAATTTTTCGGGAATTTGCGACCAAGCTTGCTCAGGGGTTGCGCCATAAGCAAGGCTTGTTTGCACGCGGCGCTGAATTTCCTGCTTAAAGTAACCTTGATCCCACTGATAGCGGGTAGGGCCAAACAACTCGATTGGGGTAGTAGCACTACCGTACCACATTGTACCCGCAACGACGAAAGCCGCGAAGAATACAGCGGCAATACTGCTAGAAAGCACTGTTTCAATGTTACCCATCCGCAGGGCTTTATAGAGCCGTTCGGGTGGTCTTACCGACAGGTGGAATAAACCAGCAATAATGCCAACGATACCAGCGGCGATATGGTGAGCTACTACGCCACCAGGGTTAAACGGGTTAAAGCCATCTGGTCCCCACTCCGGTGCAACTGGTTCAACGTGACCGCTTAAACCGTAGGGGTCAGAAATCCACATTCCCGGTCCCCAGAGTCCGGTAAGGTGGAAAGCACCAAAGCCGAAGCAAAGTAGACCAGCCAAGAACAGGTGAATGCCAAACATTTTTGGCAAGTCAAGAGCGGGTTCACCAGTACGGGGGTCTTGGAATAGTTCCAAATCCCAGTAAACCCAGTGCCAAACCGCAGCTAAGAACAACAGACCAGACAGAACAATATGAGCGGCGGCAACGCCTTCAAATGACCAGAAACCTGGATCGTAGTTGGCAGCACCAGTTACGTTCCAGCCACCCCAAGAACCAACAACACCCAAACGTGCCATGAAGGGCAGCACGAACATTCCTTGACGCCACATGGGGTTGAGAACGGGGTCGCTGGGGTCATAAATAGCCAGTTCGTACAGAGCCATTGAACCGGCCCAGCCTGCCACTAAAGCTGTATGCATCAAGTGTACAGAAATCAGCCGTCCCGGATCGTTCAGAACGACTGTGTGTACTCGGTACCAAGGTAGTCCCATCGACTACGCTCCTCCTCGATGAGTTTGTTTACAAAGCAATTTTCTTGTTTTTGTTATTGCTAGAGCCTGAATTTTCCACAGCTTGGTCTTAAAAGTTAGACAGTGTGGCTGCTTGGGCAATACAACATGTACCTTTTGGGGACTAGCCCTGAAGGTAGCGATCGCCAAGCAAAAATGAGAATGTTTAAAAAAGTGTAACTATTGATGGAGCTGTTTGCAAGCGTATAAAGGCACTTGGAGTTGGTTACTCTTTGGTAGATGGTGGTTAGTAGCTAGTAGTTGGTGGTTGTTTGTTGTTTGTAACAAACAGTTAACAATCAACTACCATCAACCAACTACCAACAATCCCTATTCCCCATTCTTTACTGCACCACTGATTCGATGTTTTCTAGCTGACATCTAGCTGAGGCACTCCCCAAACGTTCGATCACTTGTTCAGCACTCATTAACCGCTTGAGCATGACTTGACCGATGGCTCGACTAGATGTACCTGGTTGTACTGGTTTTATTGGCTTCACTTCTACAGTGATAATGGCATCTTCTACACGATAAAGCCACATCACTTCGCCCTTTTCTACCAAGCAAATATTAATTTGCTCAATCTCTGGTTGGCGTCGCCATGCAGTTATCTGCCAAAGTCCATCAGATGCCCAAACTCTGCCAATTGTCCATCCTTCAGATAAAAAGAAATACTTCACACTCTTAGTCTCGCTTTTAGATTCACTATTTGTTGTTGGTAATACCGTGAAAATCTCAGTCGGTCATGTATCGAAATGAGATTTGTAGATTGTAGCTATGCAAGCACAAAGGAGTGTGGGGAGTGGAGGAGTGGGGCTGTGGGAAAGTGAAAGATATACTGAATTGTTCTTCTGTCCCTTTTTCCCCACTCTAATTTCTCCCCTCTCTCCCTATCTCCCCATCTCCGCATCTCCCCCTCTTAATTTCTCCCCCTCCTCAATTTCTACACCCTTATAAATACACTGCTCGAACTAACTAAAAAGCTTAACAAAGCTCTTCTTTTATCAAATCTGAATTTACGATAAGTTTGTGTAAGTTTGTTATTTTAATTAAATTAAACATTTTGAATTATTAATTAATATTAAAGTATGTATTGTTTTCTCATTTTCAAATTCAATATTCATCACCTAAATTGGTATATTTAAAAACCAGTTTTTCAAACAACTATAATGTAAAGTTTATTTAATAAAATCAGAAAATTTTAATTTAAACTTCTCAAGATGCAGATGAAAGTACCAGTTAAACATTGGGATATATGGCAAGGGATAATGGAAATTCCTATTCCCCATTGCCGACAGTCAGCCGCACGCCACTTGCTTTATGCCTCTTAACCATGCACGGCAACGCGGTGCTGTCCTCCTGAATCCCCAGAGGAAATTTGAGTTCCTGATTCTCTATGTCATTATTCCGTAAAAATACGTCTAATCTGACTATATTTAAAATTCATTACCGAAATTAAGACTTAGTCACCATAATAGTAAAATTACTGACCGCACTTGTTCAAAAAACCCAAGGCTATGAACTGGTTTTCCTTGTCTGCAAGACGCTGGGAGCAAATTACACAATTACTTTCTGTATTGTGTTTATGTTTATTTTTGGTTGTTAGTTGTGTGAATCTTCCACAAACAAATACACCAGCATCTGATTCTGGAAATGGTCGCATTACTATAGGTACGACACAAAAACCGCGTACCCTCGATCCATCTGATGCTTATGAATTGGCGTCACTATGGTTGGTGTATAACATGAGCGATCGCCTCTACACCTACGAAAGCGGAAATACCGTAATTAAACCACAGCTGGCTACCACATTACCTCAAGTTAGTCAGGATGGTCTGACTTACACAATCCCCTTGCGTCAAGGAATAGTATTTCATGATGGAACTCCCTTTAACGCCGAAGCGATGGCGTTTAGTATCCGCCGTTTTATTGAAAACAAGGGTAAACCAGCTTTCCTGCTAGGGGATGTGGTGGAATCAGCAAAAGCTACGGGCGAGTATGAGTTAACTATAAAGCTGAAAAAGCCATTTGCGGCGTTTCCGGCACTGCTGGCATTTAGTGGTGTCTGTCCCGTGTCGCCCAAAGCTTATGAAATTGGCGAAGGAAAATTTAACCCAAATAATTTTATCGGTACTGGCCCTTATAAATTGGCGAAATTTGGGCCTGATTCCTTACGATTTGATGTATTTGAGCAATATTGGGGAGAAAAGCCAGCAAACAACGGCATCAATGTACAAATTCTTAGCAGTGGGGTGAATTTATATAATGCCTTCCGCAAAAAAGCTGTAGACGTAGCTTACCTAAGTATGGATCCCGATCAAATTCGCAGCTTGGAAGCAAGTGCAAAAAAAGGTGCTTGGCAGGCGATTCCAAATCAGGGTAATGTTGTCAGTTATCTGGCGATTAACCGCAATCAAAAGCCTGTGGATAACTCAGCGGTAAGACAAGCGATCGCGGCAATGATTAACCGTCCATTATTATACGAGCGAGTGTTGTATGGTCAAGCGGAAGCACTTTACAGTTTGATACCAACAGCATTTAATGATTACCAGCCAGTTTTTAAAGAGCAATACGGTGATGGCAACATCCAAAAAGCTAAAGAACTGCTTACTAAAGCTGGTTTTTCCAAAGACAATCCCGCCAAGGTTGAGGTTTGGTATCCCTCTAGTTCTCCGACCCGGAGTTTAGCAGCAATAGTACTCAAAGCCCTTACTAAAAAAACAATGGATGGCATTCTCCAATTTGAAGTTAATACTGTAGAATCCACCACTGCTTTTAAAAACATTGCTAAGGGCTTATATCCAACATTCTTACTAGATTGGTATCCTGATTTTTTGGACGCAGACAATTACATTCAGCCGTTTTTAGCTTGTGACAAAGGCTCATCTGAAAAAGGATGCGAAGATGGAGGAAGTCAATCTCAGGGTTCTTTTTACTATAGTCAGCAAATGAATCAATTGATTGACAAGCAGCGACAAGAACAAAACCCCGAAGCACGCAAAAAAATCTTTGCAGAAATTCAAGACATATTGGCGCGGGATGTACCTTACGTTCCCTTATGGCAAAGTAAAGATTATGTATTTGCTCAAACAGGTATTAGCGGCGTGCAACTAGATCCCACTCAAAATTTGATATATAAAAACATCAAGAAATAGTCATTTGTCCTTTGTCATTTGTCATTTGTCTTTACCAATAACTAATGACCAATGACTAATAACCAATGACCAATGACCAATAACCAATGACTAATTGACTATGTCCCGTTCCAAAGCTATAACTTATTACATTACAGCCCGTTTGCTGTTAGCTCCACTCCAGTTGTTAACTATCATTACCATCGTGTTTCTGTTGCTGAGATCAACACCTGGAGATCCAGTTGACGCAATTTTGGGTGCGCGTGCGCCAGAAAGCGCTAAGGAAGAATTGCGAAAACAACTCGGTTTAAACTTGCCTTTATGGTTGCAGTACTTAAATTACATGGGCAACTTGCTACGCTTCGATATGGGCAAATCTATTGCCAGTCGGGGACAACAAGTTTGGGATATCATTTGGCAATATTTCCCAGCGACAGCAGAGTTAGCTATATATAGTATCGCGATCGCTCTAGTTGTTGGTATTGCTGTTGGTATTATTTCTGCTTCCCGTCCTGGTACCGCTGTAGATGTAGGGGGAAGATTGTTTGGAATCGTCACCTACTCACTACCCATGTTTTGGGCAGGAATGGTACTACAATTGATTTTCGCTGTTCAGCTTGATTGGTTGCCCTTGGGAACGCGTTATCCTGCAACACTACCAGCCCCAGAAGCTATCACTGGTTTGTATACAATCGATAGTCTCTTAAGAGGCAACTTTACTCAGTTTTTCACTGCTGCACAATATCTCATTCTACCTTGTTGTACTTTGGGAATCTTGCTCAGTGGTATTTTTGAGCGAATTGTGCGTGTGAATTTAAAGCAAACAATGCAAGCAGATTATGTAGAGGCTGCTAGAGCTAGAGGTATTCCTGAAAAAACAATTTTATTTTCTCATGCCTTAAAAAATGCTCTAATTCCAGTGATTACCGTCCTAGGATTGACGTTTGCCTCTCTATTGGGAGGAGCAATTTTAACCGAAGTCACATTTTCGTGGCCTGGATTGGCAAATAGACTATATCAAGGAATTTCGGAGCGAGATTATCCTACAGTCCAAGGAATCATGGTATTTTTTGGAGCTATTGTAGTTGGGGCAAGCATTTTAATTGATATTTTCAACGCCTACGTAGACCCACGAATTCGTTACTAGTGTTTGCTATTTAATTCTGTTAGAAGCTACGTAAAAATCTAAGGTGTCATGCTAGTTAGGCGTCCAGCTACATTACGAGTTTTTGCTAGTAGATACCTTTTTTTATAAAGATTGCAACAATAAATATAAGACAGCTTTGTTGAGGTAAGGTTATGAAACCTTTTACTTCAGTAGTTTTAGCAACATTCTTGGCTGCGGTTGCAACTTTAGGTTTTGAGCAAAGTGCCAAAGCTGATGTTATTATTCGGTACGATCGTGATGGTAACATATACTCTCGACAGTATCACCGTGGTTATAGAGGCAATAGCTACCAAATTTATCGTCCCAGATATCGGGTATATCGGAAGTATCACTATAGGCCTCGTATTAAGTATCGTTCAATTCGTCCGCGCTATCGAGTAGATTATCGAGACTATTACCCAAGACCCTACCGCATTCGCTATCGTTATGACCGTTATCATTATAACGATTAGCTTTTAAACCTTCTATCTTGAAAATAGGGATTGGGGATTGGGAATAGGGGATCGCCGAAGAGTTTTCATTCCTTCGTTGTGAGCGAAAAGCCCGTGGGGGTATGACTTGAAAGTAACCTCACCCTGTCAACAGAGGACACCCTCTTTGATCTCGCGGAGAGGGGCAAGGAGTGAGGTTTTTTCATACCTGGCAGTGAAACTTGTTCCATAGGGATTCCCTCACTTGGGTTTTATGCGCTACGAAACTGTATTAAGAGATTACAGTAAGGATAGCAGAGGATTCAGGAATCACTATGGCAGCCCTCTACAGCTATGACCTACGTCAAAAAGCGATCGAGGCGGTAAAACGCAGCGTTATCGATGAAAGCCAGAATGGATTACTACAGCGAAATCGTACTTACTTAGAAAACTTTGGTTCTACAATTTCCGGCCAACTCTCAAAATTGCGTCGTACCCAATCCATCCCCACTTCGTTATTGAGTTTAATTTTCTGAGGCGTATTCGGATAAATCTTCCGCAGAATATCCGTATCTTGTTCCACAACAACTTTGGCAAAGTTGAGAAACTTCTTGCCCAACACCTTAAATGCTGGATGTTTAGGTTTACCAAACATCAATATGTATGTGCGTGTCCGCATTTCTGACTCTGGTACAAACAAATGGCATTGAGCAACTTTACCAATTGCCGTTTCCCCATGAAAGATGACTAAAGATGGAAAGTGATTTTCTAGATGTGCTTTAAGCTCTTTCGGCAACAGCAATAAATCAGGATTTTTGATTTTTTCGCCTAATGTTGTGGGTGCTGTGGGCATATTATAAAAAGCGTGAGATTCATGCCCATTGTCGATAAATTTATCAAAATTTACTTCTTCGATCCGAAATAGGGGACGATGAGTACCATTTTGATGGTTGTAATCATGCATAATTAACAGCATAGTGATTAAGTCTGTCTCTACGCTGGTGTCTGCTATATAACCAATAAAGTCATACTCAGCAGCAATTTTATTCAATATGCTAGGAATAGGAGCTTTTGGTTCTTGTCCTCCATAAGACCAAATAAAATCCCCTTGAATAATTAGTTCTAATGTTTGTGATTGCGGTAAGGTTTTTTTATTAGAGCCTGGCAAAATAGTGCAACCTTCACTATCAAATTCCAAGGCATGAAAAGGGCAAACAACCACACTACTTTTATCTTTTTTCTGTTCACACCAACCTTCTGATAACATCGCTCCCATGTGAGGACAGGCGTTGGATAAGGCGCTCACTTTGCCTGTTGCATCTTTCCACAGCACGTAGTCTGAACCGTAGATGGAAAATTTTTTGGGCTGGTTAACTTCCAACATTGATTTGTGTGCTAAGAGCCAAGGAGCACCAGCTAGCATTGATTTCATATTATGTCCTTTTATTAATTAATTTTTTAATTAGTATGTAACGGTAAAGAGTTTCTTGTCAACCATTAATTAATTTTTTAATTAATTGAGTAATTACTCCTTGCTTGTGAAAATCTTCAAAACAGAGACTATACCTTGCGATAGGCTAGAAAAGCACATTCGTGGAAATTTAGTACAGTAGTGGTTCGTTCAGCTAAAACAAAACGCTCATCTAACAGCAGTCGCCAAGTTCGAGATCCGGAGGCGACAAAACAGCAGATTTTGGATGCAGCGGAAACGGAATTTTCCAAGCATGGGTTAAGTGGGGCGCGAATAGAGGCGATCGCCACCCGTGCAGGGGTAACTACAGCGATGATCCACTACTATTTTGAGAACAAGGAAGGACTATATAAAACTGTGTTGCAACGTCCTGCGACTGAGTTGCATGACGCACTGCAACAACTAAATTTGGATACTTTACCACCAGAAGAAGCTCTAAAGACTATGATTCGAGCTGCGATCGCCTACGAAGCGGCCCATCCTCATCGAGGGATGCTTTGGTTTCAGGAAGCCAACCAAAATCAGGGCAAGTATTTTAAATTGGGCAACTGGCAAGAAACCTTCGCCCATGTCATCAAAATATTAGAACGGGGTATAGCAGAGAGAAAATTTCGTCAACTAGACCCTTTTTTGGTATGCATACAGATTAGTGGCATCTGTACTTTATACTTTAATGCTCACGAAAACATCAAGCATCTTACCCCAAATGTGGATAGGTTGAGTCCAGAAATGATTGAGAAATACACCCAAGAAGCAATTAATTTAATCTTGGCAGGAGTGCGAGCGTGAGAGTGGGGGAGTGGGAGATGGGGAGATGGGGAGATGGGGAGATGGGGAGAAAATAATTCAAAATTTAAAATTCAAAATTCCCAACGAAGAATCTTTTTGACATTTGATTTTTGACTTGTTACGCCACTAACCACTAACTACTAACTACTAACGAATGACAAATGACCAATGACTAAAACGATTGTTGTTAAAATCGGGACTTCTAGTCTTACTCAACCAGAAACAGGAAAATTGGCAATTTCTACGATTGCAACCTTAGCAGAAACACTCTCGCATTTACAACAACAGGGACATCGGATGATTTTGGTTTCTTCTGGTGCTGTTGGAGTGGGTTGTGCGCGCCTAGGTTTAGGCGAAAGACCAAAGGCGATCGCCCTCAAACAAGCAGTGGCAGCAGTTGGACAAGGGCGTTTAATCCGTGTATATGATGATTTATTTAATACCTTACAACAACCTATAGCTCAAGTATTGCTTACCCGCAGCGACTTAGTACAGCGCAGTCGCTATCTGAATGTCTACAAAACCTTTAAGGAATTACTGGAACTAGGGGTAATTCCTGTGGTGAATGAAAATGATACCGTAGCAGTGGAGGAATTAAAATTTGGAGACAATGACACTCTTTCGGCTTTAGTTGCTAGTTTAGTACATGCAGATTGGCTATTTTTACTTACCGACGTAGATAGACTTTACTCAGCCGATCCCCGTTCCGTACCGGATGCCCAGCCGATCGCATTAGTTAGCAATCTCAAGGAATTAGAAGAATTACAGGTGCAAACAGGCACTCAAGGTTCCCAATGGGGTACGGGTGGTATGGTGACAAAAATTTCTGCCGCACGAATTGCCATTGCTGCTGGTGTTCGCACCGTAATTACCGAAGGTAAATATCCCCAAAATATAGAAAAAATATTACATGGAGAACTACTTGGCACTCACTTTGAACCACAACCGGAGCCAACCTCGGCTCGCAAACGCTGGATAGCTTACGGTCTACTTCCTACTGGCAAATTATATTTAGATGAAGGAGCAGTGGTAGCAATTTCGCAAGCAGGCAAATCTTTATTAGCTGCTGGCATTACCGCTGTGGAAGGCGAATTTGATACCCAAGAAGCCGTGCTATTATGCGATCCAAGAGGTAAAGAAATTGCTAGAGGACTTGTAAACTACACCAGTGCTGAACTGCAAAAAATTCGCGGGTGTCGTTCGAGCGAAATTGCAGTGATTTTGGGATATGAAAGTGGAGAAACGGCGGAAACAGTGATTCACCGAGATAATTTGGTTTTGACTACTTAAGCTCATTCCTCGGAGTTGTGCGCTCTTTCTCGTTACCAGATTCAACCTGGTAACGAGAGTTTGTTGCATAGGCGAATCACACAACGAGGGAATGAAAATCTCTTCCCCGATTCTCAATCCCCAATCCCTATTTTCAAGTTAGACGTCCATGCGATTTCATCACACACCAAACGGATGAAAATAAATCTTTCCTTTCCCCCTTAACCTTTCACGCCAGTCGCTAGAACGGAGGAGCCACTGCGGTGGACGGGTTTCCCGGCATAAAGCACGTGGCGTGGAACCTCCAAGGGCGTGCTGGCTCCCCTTTCCCCTATTTTCAAGATAGATATAAATTAACGTTTGTAGACCAAGAAACCAGCGATCGCATCTAGAAGCGCTTCTTTTTCATCTACCCGAATCAAGTGACCGCTATTTTCAAAGATTCTTAAGTCGGCGTTGGGAATTGCTTTAGCAATTTCAGAGGAGAATTCTGGAGGACAAATCCAGTCATGCCGCCCGCCAATTACTAAAGTCGGTGCAGTAATCTTGTATAGCCGATCGAGGACGTTGTAGTTCCGCAGAAAGCCACCAAAGGCAACATTAATGGCATCGACAGAGAAAATAGTCCGATCCCAAGTTTTGCCAGATGAGGAGGGATCGTAGGTCAGCGAATACATTGATCCCATGACTTTAAAATACTCCCGTAGTTGTTCCTCATTTTCAAAAGAACCATTCCAAAGTCGCTGGGCAATTTTCTTTTGTTCTTCGGTTCCTCGATGTGCCAAAATCTCTTTGGCTCGCTCTAGAAAGCGGTAATTAGCCGCCGTGGCAATGACAATCAGATGCGATATATTCTGGGGATAGCGAACCGCATAAGAAAGAGCAACCATACCGCCGTAGGAAGTGCCAATGACAACAATTTGGTCAAGACCTAGGTAACGGCGCAATGCTTCCATATCTTCGACATTGTTGTCTAGGGTGTAGGTTTGCTTCGATCCCCGGGCAGAACGTCCCTGGCCTCGATGGTCAAAATAAACTAGTTGCAGCTTTTGAGCGAGAGGAGAGAAGGCGGGTTTATAGGAAGTATGATCCGCACCAGGGCCACCGTGAATCAAAAAGGCAACAGGTTTGGTGTGAATGCGATCGCCATCCACTACTAAAGAAGAACCTTCCACATCAAAGAAAATCTCTGTATCTCGAATTTTTGCTCGCATTTTTCACTCCTCCCTACATGCCAATTTTCCCTTAAAATCGGTTGTGGTTGGCGGTAAGAGTATGTGCGGTGCGATCGCTATTTCACCATCTTTACTATGGACGGGTCAGCAATTCTAGGTTATGGCCATCAATATCGTAGAAATAAAAGCCACGACCCCCTTTTCTGTGATTGATTTGACCTTTGTTCTGGTGCATGGGGTCACTACTGTATTCAAGACCTGCCTCTTTCACCCGTGCAAAGATGGCATCAAATTCTTCATCACTAACATGAAACGCATAGTGATGTGACTCAAATTTCTCCCTGTCGGCAAAGTCAAGTGTCAGCGTATCATTGACATGCACAGCGGCAAAAGGGCCAACAGGAGAATCAACCTTCAGACCAAAAATATGAGCAAAAAAACGTGCTGATGCTTCTTTATCACGGGCAGGCACTATGGTGTGATTTAGAGTAATTGTCATGTCACACCTCTCCTCCTTATTTGGGCGATCGTTATTACTAACTCTCTATCAGAGTTGATAACAACAAAGTTCTTTGTTTACTTTGATGCAATTCTTCTCTATTTTAATCTTTTTGTTACTGACACCAGCGGGGCAGCAAGCTTCGAGTCAAATCAACTAAGCATCACCGGGTGTCAGTGAAGAAATTCTTGGACGGGCACTCAAAGACTTTGCTAAACGAGAGCAAGTTGTTATTGCTACTAAAGTTTACAACCAAGTGGGCGATGCTATCAATGATCGAGGACTATTTCGCAAACATATTTTTGATGCGATCGATGTCTCACTGGAGCGATTCCAGAATGATTGCGTAGATTTGTACTAAATTCATCGTTGGGGCTATGAGACACGAAGCTATGAGACACGAATTAGCGATCGCCCTACAGACGCCCTCAAAGGCGATCGCTTATAGACAGTTTTCTCCCTTGCTCTTTGGGCAGAATTTAGTATTTGTATGTGAGCGATCGCAGTAATGCGCGATCGCTGAGAAACATTAATTTACTACAACTGTTTCAGTAGCTGATTAACAGATAACACGGGCATAGTTGCACTTGAAAAATCATGATCGCGGGTAACAATTGCATCTAAACCTTGAGCAATTGCACAAGCAATTTGTACAGCGTCTTCAAAATCTGCTAAACCTGACGTTAAAGCAACTTCCAAAACAGTGCGATCAACAGGGCAAACCTCCATAACTGCCAGTATGATAGAGATTGTCTGCCTTGCTCGTTCGAGACTTTGGGTTTGCCTTTTGGCTATGTAGAAAATATCCGTTAGCGTTGTTGCAGTGACATAACCTACAACTTGTCCAGCACCGATCGCTTGAAACAAGGCTTCTGCATCCGACAAAAATGGCTCCCGCTCTAGCAAGAAATCAAGAACAATGTTGGTATCGATGAGAACTCTCACTTGAGATACTTCTCCACTCGATACTCTTCCAGCATTGCCTCGATCTGAGCGTCAGTGGGTGGCGGCTGGTCTGTTTTTAGCAAACCACGCATCTGATTAATCAGAGTCTTTCGATTTGGTTGTAGGTTTAGATTGCCTTTTAGGGATTCAATGATGTCACTGACTAATGCGAGGCGATCGCTCACCGATAAGTTACGGGCTTGCTCTTTCAACTTTTGCAATGACATGAAAACTACTCCAACGATCGCTGGTATCTAGATTCTAATATGAGTGATCGCTCATCTGTAGCCTAGTTTTATTCACAAGAGAATGTCCTTTACAATCCAGTGTTAGGTGGCTGGCGACTACTCACAATTTACTCTAACAACCAAGCAAGCAAATCCTTAATTGTAAGGTGTAACTCACCCGCAAACGATGGCATAGGAAGAAGTGCATCTGGCTCATCAAACACTTCAGTTTCTTGTTTGGGACGATAAATAAACACAGTTTGCTCATTCGGATCAATTAGCCAACCCATTTGAGTTCCATACTTTAGACAATGAAGAATATTTTTCGTCACTTTTGTCTGGTTTTGATCGGGAGACAAAATTTCAATTGTCCAATCTGGAGCGATGGAAAATGTATTGGCAACCTCCCCATTCTCATCACGGGGAATCCTACTCCAAATAAAAACCGCGATGTCAGGTACAATTGAACGACCACCAAAAGTACAACGCAACTCAGGAAACGCACGAGCGATACGATTAGGCTTTACTACACCATTGATGGTAGATATAAATTCTCCTTGAATTGTACTATGTTTCCCTTGGGGCATGGGCTTCTGGATAATTTGACCATCAATGTACTCACTAGCAGGTTTTGTTTCTGGTAGTTGCAGAAACTCTTCTAATGTCAGCATTTTAGATGGTACTTGTACCATTTTGCGCTTGCCTCCAAGTCTGCCAGAGCAAATTCCAATCTCTATCTTAGCTAGAAAACTCAATCAAAATTGCCCTACCGGATCGCTTAGTAGCGCCTAGACTTCTCAATTGGGTAATCGCTCACAGGCAGTTTGCTCCCCTTGCTCTTAGTAGACACTAGTATCTGGACTTGTTTATGAGCGATCGCGCATTGCTGTGACATAAGCTGTAGCCTAGTTTTGGCAAACCCTCAGTAATTAACGGCAAAGGTCAGCCACCGCAAGTCACCTCTGAAACTCAACCGATAACCTCAATACGGTCAGTTGCGCCGCGTTCTTATACCACGCTACAACTTGCCGATTAGCTTGTCGTACTCTGCATGAGTCCCAATCCAAAACCAAGAAATGCCATCTTCTACTTCAACACCTAAAGCCTGATAATCTAGCCCTGCCCGAACTGACCAATACTTGTTACCAATCTTTTTGAAGTGCAACGATGGATGAGATGGATCAGCTTTAAGCAACTCATAGCATTGATCGGCAGTTTGCTGTACGTTTTCGGGTAAAGTGTTGTAGCATTTCCAAAATCGCCGTGTCGTGTAGTGCATTAAATTTCTCGACACTGCCCTGACTCGAATTCAGCGATCGCCTCTTGAGCTAAGGCTTCTAACTTACCATCTGCAATGTCTTGCTCTAGCTGTTCATCCCAATGCTGATAATCCAAGTCAAAAAACCACTGCCTTAGACGCTCGAAATCCTGTGACGGAAGTGTTAGAATCGCCGCTTCAATTTCTTCTAGGGTTGACATATCAATAATTTACCTCTTTGCTCTTGAGCAAATTATAGCTTTGCGTCAACTGCAACGCGGTTATGTGATTGCTATTGCAAATAGCGCTTTTTATCTCTTTTAATTTTACTGGCTAGCAAGCGATCGCCCTACACCGTCGCAATTATCCCGTAATGGATAACCTCACGATTTTAAAGGAGCGATCGCTAAAAAACAGTTTGCTCTCCTTGCTCTTTCAGCAGACGCTAGTATCTGGACTTTATTATGAGCGATCGCACTTCACTTGTTTATATAGATTCGTTGTCATCGCTGTTACCTAATAGACCTCGTCATGGCTACCAATATCTACAAACACAGCATTCCCATCCTCTGTGAAGTAAAACAATACCCTCTCGTCATAACCCACGCTGAAACTCCATAATTCATTGAGCTTGCCAGACAATTTGTGAGTTTTCAGACTTTGATCAAATCGGTCTGTTGTAAACTGCTCCAGCTTTTGCCAAAATCTTGCTTCTAAATCTACGTTTCCCTTGATTCGCTTTTTAAAGGCACGTCGGAATGAAGAACTGAAACTAACTTCCACTATCACTCCTCTATCAGTCGTTTTAGTTCATTAATATTGGAGGAGAATTTCAGTTCACCGTTTTTTTCTTCTACTTGCGCTGTTTTGAAGTTTTCGTATATCTGTTCACGACGTTCTTCCCGTAGATACTGCTTCAACAGCAATTGAATTTCCTGCTTTTCCTCGATAGAAAGACCTTTGATTGCCTCGACCACATCACTGAAGCTCATAACTTGAAAAACCTTTTGGGGCTTACCCGATCAATTTAACATGATGGTTGTTGTGTTGGATAAATAGCCTAGTTTTGGTAAACCTCGGTAACGACCCCGTTATACAGTTGTTATTCGAGTATCATTCAACTTGACAAATTATGCTAAAACTAGCATATTAAAGTCATGAACCCACCCCTAAAGCCTGTTGAATGGATTGCCAGTTCCCTCGATGACTTAAAAGACTTTCCTGAAGATGTCCAGCAAGTCATGGGTTATGCCCTATACCTAGCGCAATGTGGTGAGAAGCACCCAGATGCAAAGCCACTCAAAGGCTTCAAAGGAGCAGTGATTTTGGAGGTGGTTGAGGACTTTGATACAGACACGTACCGAGCAGTTTATACAGTCAAATTTGAAGGAGTTGTGTATGTGTTGGACGCCTTTCAGAAGAAATCTAAGCGTGGAATTGCGACTCCCAAGCAAGATATTGAACTGATTGAAGCTCGACTCAAACGCGCCAAAGAACATTACGAACAGTACTATAAGCAGCGTCTAGAGGAAGACAAAAATGAGCAAAGAAATTAAGGTGCAATCAAGCAGTGGTAATATTTTTGCAGATATAGGACTCGCGACTTCCGACGAGTTGTTGATTAAAGCGGAACTCGTTCGACAAATCAGTGACCTGATCGCTGCGAGAAACCTGACTCAAACCGAAGCGGCAAAACTGCTCGGAATCGATCAACCCAAAATCTCTGCTTTACTGCGTGGAAAGCTTTCCGGATTTTCAACCGAACGCCTCTTTCGATTTTTAAACGCACTGGGGAGTGATGTGGAAATTCGTGTTATTCCCAAACCTCAATCAAACTCTCAAGCTCAGACAAGAGTTGTTAGTGTCTAGAACACCGATTCAGTATTCAACCTAAGGGCTAAAAAACCACGTTTGTTCGTAGAGACGCGAAATTTCGCGTCTCTACAGCCAACGAAAAATCGGTCTTTTCAGGAACAAAAACTGGGTTTTTGGGATTACTGAATTGATGTTCTAGAGGATGTCGCGCAGTGTCGGTTCCCCAACAGTTTCAGTGACGTATTTTTTCAAATTCGCCTTTTTCAACTTTTCGGTAATTTGCCTCATCTGTTGTAAGGGTACATTTAAGTCAGAGGCGATCGCTAAAAGACAGTTTGCTAGTATCTGGACTTCTTTATGAGCGATCGCGCATTGCTGCGACGGCTACTCTGATTCACCCTCAACTGATGTACTTTGCTGAATCTGCTCAGTTAGGTTCTCTTCCCAATTATTGTCATTTAAGTCTATGCTGATCATCCGTCCAGCAGCTGATGAACGGTCAATATAAGCCTGAAAAGCGACGATATCTTCTCGATGACTCAGCACATATTGCCTTAACTCATCAAGGCTCATTGCTTCATAATTAGTGGTTGTCATGGCTCGTATCCTCCCGTAGGCTTGATCTCGAAATCCAAATTCTCTCCAGCTAGCACGTATAACCTGCCAGTCCTCTCGTCTATGCGAACAAGCTCAATACTTTTATATTGCCATCCCGGATATATGACGTTAGTGAGTCGGTAACACAATCGATAAAGTCCCTGAGTTTGTTCATTTGTTGGATTCATGTCATACGTACAGCTTAACTTGCCAACTCATGGTAGTAGCTTTGGTGCAACAAATGCTACGCAAGCTAGTTATAAGCTTGTAGTGAGGACTTCAGTCCTCTTCCTTGAAAGCAAGGACTAAAGTCCTTACTACAAACAAGTTTTATACATAATGTGAGAACAGAGATTCTACTGCTTCACCCCCTTCATCGATAAACCAATCCGCTTCAATTTCTCATTCACTTCCAACACTCTTACTTTCACAACCTGTCCCACCTTCACGATTTTCTTTGGATCGTCCACAAACCTGTCAGCAAGTTGGGAGATATGCACCAAACCATCCTGATGCACACCAATATCCACAAATGCACCAAAATTGGCGACATTGGTAACTATCCCCTCTAATTCCATCCCTACTTTCAAATCGGAAATCTCTTTAATTCCCTCTTGGAAGGTGGCATACTTAAACTCAGCGCGGGGATCTCTACCTGGTTTTTCTAATTCTTTAAGGATGTCGCGTAGTGTTGGTTCGCCTACGGTGTCGGTGACGTATTTTTTCAGGTTTGTCTTGTTGAGTTTTTCAGCAATTTGCGTCACCTGTTGTAAGGGTACAGCTAAATCTTTAGCGATCGCCTGCACCACCGAATAACTCTCTGGATGTACGGCGGTATTGTCCAAAGGATTCTCACCACCGCGAATGCGGAGAAAACCTGCTGCTTGTTCAAACGCCTTTGGCCCCAACTTCGGTACCTTCAGTAGTTCCCGGCGATTTTTAAAGGCTCCGTGCTGGTTGCGGTATGTGACAATGTTGTTAGCAACCGTGGGCGTAATGCCAGAGACGAAAGTCAAAAGTTCCTTAGAAGCTGTATTCAAATCTACACCAACGTAGTTAACGCAGCTTTCTACCGTTTCATCCAATTTCTTTTTCAGTAACTTCTGATCCACGTCGTGTTGGTATTGTCCCACACCAATAGATTTGGGGTCGATTTTCACCAGTTCCGCCAAGGGATCTTGCAAGCGGCGACCGATACTAATTGCTCCGCGCACGGTAACATCTAAGTCGGGAAATTCTTGTGCTGCAACTTTACTAGCACTATATATAGATGCACCCGACTCATTGACAATAACTTTAATTGGTTTGCGTTCCATAGTTCGCAGCACTTCCGCCACAAACTCGTCTGTTTCGCGGGAAGCTGTACCATTACCAATAGCTATTAACTCTACCTTGTACTTTTCAATCAGATTTTTGAGAGTTTGTGCAGACTTAGCACGTTGTTCTAGTGCTTGGTGGGGAAATACCGCCTGGTATTCCAAAAATTTTCCCGTTTCATCAAGTATTGCAACTTTACACCCAGTTCTAAACCCCGGATCTATCGCCATCGTCGGTTTCATCCCCGCAGGTGCAGACAGCAGCAATTCTCGCAAATTTGCTTCAAATGTCTTGATCGACTCAATGTCAGCGTACAGTTTCTTCTCTGAAATTACCTCACCGATCAAAGAAGTTTTCATCAGACGGTTAAATGCATCTTTAACCATTTCCTGGTAAAAATTGCGGATAGGGCGATGTTTGGAGCGAATTTCCTGTGATTCTAAATAGGAAAGCACCATATCTTCATTAAAGGAGATATCAAAACTCAACACACCTTCATTTTCACCGCGACACAATGCTAGCAAATTGTGAGGTGCAATATTTTTTACCTTTGCCTGATAGTTACGGTACATCTCGAACTTCGTCGTTCCTTCAGGATGCTCATCTTTGATCCGAGAGACAAATATCCCTTCTTCTAACAAATATTCACGCAGATATGCGCGTAACTCTGCTTTTTCCGCGACTTCCTCTGCAAGGATGTCAGCAGCACCCTTTAGCGCTTCCTCTGCTGTTTTGACTCCCTTTTCTAGGGAAATATACTTCTGTGCTTCTGCTTCTAAAGGAATAGGTGCAGCATTTTTGGTATTCAGCGACTTGATAAATTCTGCCAAAGGTTCCAGTCCTTTTTCTCTCGCAACGGTGGTGCGGGTGCGACGCTTGGGACGGTAGGGTAAATATAAATCTTCTAGCTCTGTTTTTTGCAAACAGGCTGCAATTTTTGCTTTGAGTTCGTCGGTAAGTTTACCTTGTTCGGCGATCGCATTTAAAATTACCGTTTTTCGTTCTTCTAGTTCCGTTAAGTAAGTATATCTATCTGCCAATTCGCGCAGCTGGACTTCATTCATTTCCCCAGTGCGTTCTTTACGGTAACGTGCAATAAAGGGAATTGTTGCACCCTCCGCCAGGAGTTCCAGCGCGTTTTGCACCTGATAGGCTTTGAGGTTGAGTTCAGTTGCCAGTAATTGAGGAATGTTCAGCATCGGGTGTCAATGGAAAAAGTTACTCAATCAAGGTAATACGGTAGATTGATGTGAGAAGGCAAGTGTAGAATGTTAAGCTAATATATTAGACTTTTTAGGAAACTTAACTAATTATGCTGTTGTTATTAATAGCGTATTATGGCCAAGAATAGCGCGTAGTAAATTTTACTACACGTATTTATAACAGCAGCCTTAATATCCACATACCACGCATATAGCGCTTCTGGTTTTAGTTCAGAGGTGAAGGAAAAATGCCTTTGTTGTTTCTGATACCACTTTTTACTGGTTTAGTAACTGCCTATATCTTCAAAAAAAGCACCGATGAAATCGGGCAGCTTATCGGTGTAGTCGCAGTTATTAGCCTAGCTTTAGGCTTGATATTAGCACCTTGGCAAGTGCAGCTTTTGTTGCTAGTAGTTGTCTTGGTTGGTACTCAAAAACTATTACAACAAAATGAGTACAAACTCAGACAGCAAAAAAAACAACAAGAGCAACCAAATTATAATCACAGCCGACAAGCAAGTAGTTCTGAGGTTCAAAAAATGGAGAATGAATTTACACGTAAGTATCGCGGTGTAAATTACTAGGACTTGACAGTTGAAGTTACAAAGGGAGAAATTGCTGGTAAGTATTGCACTCTCCCTTGGAGAATTCATAAGCTTTGCTTTAAAACCGACGTTGTGCGATGGTGGGGACACCCGCTAGCAGCGATCGCATAACTGGCTAACAGGGTTAATATTCTTGACGTTAAAAAACTGTAACCAGTTATGGCGATCGTCAAGACAGGCGACGCTAAGCATAAAAACTTTTTAGATTTTCTCAATCTCTTGTGGGGTGGGCATCCTACCCGCCCAAGTTATGCAAATTAGATGTGTAATAGCTTAATAGGTAATGGTTCCAATAGTAAAAGTAGGATGGGCACTCACTGCCCATCCTCTAAATATCAGCATAGTAAGCTTCATGCTTTTTGTTGGCTGTGACGCTGAAAAATAGAGAAATCAACAACTCATATCATTTCACAAAAACTCTGATACAAATACAGAGAGTAGAGACGCGAAATTTCGCGTCTCTACAAAATTTATATGTATCGTGATTAACGTGAAACGATATCACTTGTTCTCGTCCACTGGGACTAAAATGTAGGTCGTTTGATGCTTAGATGATGTGGCATCCTCAACTTTATTCTCTCCAACATCCACTGTATTTTTGACAGTATCCTGAATACCTTCAGCTGCACCCTTAACGATATCCGCAGTATTTATGGCGGTGTCGTTAACACTCACAGTTGTACTCTTGACGACATCTACAGTATTTTTAACAGTATCATTAACGTCTACAGCTGTAGTTTTAACAGTATTTCCTACATCTTTTACTGTATCGTTAAAACCTTCAGCTATAGTCTTAATTGCATCTCCTACACTTTTTACAGTTTGGTTAAAACCCTCAGCTGCTCCTTTTACATTATTGCCTACAGTTTTTACACTCTGGTTAATTCTTTGGGCTGTACCCTTAAGAGTTAAAGCCGTAGCTACTGCGCCTAAAGTAGCACCAACAAGTCCTCCAATTAATACTTTAGATAGCCCATTATTTGTACCTGTACCTCCAGCATCAGTATCAGGTTGATTTGTCACAAAATCAATATTGTCATCAGGCTTATTCAAAAGCTGTTGGTTCTCATTCACATTCATGAGAATTGTCTCCCTTATACCAAAACAGATTAATTTCCATCTGTTTCAACGACTAAAAATTAGTTTTTTATACCAAGTTGCATTCGTGCAACTTGGTATTCTGGCAAAGAATATGCCATTATTGTTTTAGTTTGATTGATGACCTTGCTACGTACGGATTTGTTTTCGCTTTACACTATCATCTACAACTTGTTGACGAACTGTGAATTCTTCTGCCAGCAGCTCATCTATCTGTAACCTTCAGTGTAACCTTCAAGCCGATTAATTTCTTCTTCCAGCGAGTTACCTTCACTAGAAGCTACTGACATGCCAGTGTCTGTCTGTTCTGGGGGTGCCACGTAGTTCATCTGCGAGCGATCGACATCTTCAGCTGTATCCCGTACAGCATCTGCTCCAGTTTGTACAGCTTGGTTAATACCCTCAGATGTACCTTTAGCTGTGTCAGCTATGGTATCTGCTCCTGCTTTTACAGTTTGGTTAAGAGTATCTGCTGTACCTTTGACCGTGTCTGTGACTGCCTCCGCTCCTACTTTTACAGCTTGGGTAACACCCTCTGCTGTATTCTGTACTGCGTCTAAGGTTCCCACAGCCGCTTGCGTGGCTCCTTCAGCTACGCCCTTTGCCGCATCCAATGTACCACCCACAACAGCGTAACTAGTACCCTCAGCGACACTCTTAACAGCTTCCCCTACACCTTTTCCTGTCTGGATAAGACCATCACCCACAGTCTTGGCAGCGTCTCCTAGACCTTTGATAGCATGGTTAAAACCCTGACCTATTCTTCTACCAGCCAAAGCACCAGCTAATGACCCTAATGTAGCACCAATGAGTCCTCCGATCAGCGCTCTACTTAATGCATCATTCTTGCCTTGGTCTGCTGGACGAGTATCGGGTTGACGCATACTTGTAGGCGCATACGATGTATCTGTAGATACGCCAGCACCGATATTTGTGCCTGCGGAACCTGCATAAGGTTGACTTGTTGTTCCGCGATTAATATCTTCGGTTCTAGGTACACTAGCATCAATGTTTGTGCTTGCTGAACTCGCATAAGGTTGACCTGTTGTCATGCGGTTAGGATTTTCATCCTGATTATTCAGAGTCTGTCTGCTTTCAACCATATCACTCTTCTCCTTGAGCCAAAATGCTTAATGCAATCATCTTCCAATGCTCATCTAATCTAACGATTGAAAATTATGATTGAACCGCTCTGGAGAAACAGTTTGTTAAATAGATAATGTGTCTGTGGTTATAAGTTAAATTTGTGGTGATGACTACATTAAATTGTTATAATCCATTGCTATTTAGATAAGTGAAAAAATATAGCAATTAGATTCTCTTGATGAGATGTTCTGGTTTTTTATTCGTCATTCATAGACTTCTTGCATAGGTGTCTGGCGACTTTGAATCGCATGGCAGTTCAACGCCAGTCGCTAAGCTGTTCCACATCTAATTTGCATTCTGAGCGCGGGCGGGGATGCGCACCCCACAAGAGCTAGGCTAATGGCGACTAGCACGAGCAAGCTAAACAATCAACTAGTGTTCTATAAATGAATACACTAATTACATTGCCTATTTACTGCCAGTTAGAATGTTTTCTTTATGCTTTGCTAAAAGCTGGAGATATTTCTCGTTAGTCTTAGCTTGCATCCATTTTTCTTTAAATATTGCGGCTGATTCAGCTTTGATTGGATCTACTTCATAAGGTAAAACATCTTTTCTTAATTGTATTTGTTCTTCTGTTGAGCTTGCTTTTTGCGGATTGTTTTTATATTTTCTGCCGCTTTTGTGATTCGCATAGCGACGCGCTCTGGTATAACCCATTTGTAAAAATTTTCGCGCCATGTCTGCGCCAACAAAATCATCTTGCTCAAGATAAGCAAGAAACATTTCATAGATTTTTTGGCTAGACTCTCTGGCCACTTCTGGTGTTTTGAAGCGCCAGTGTGGAAGAATTTCTGATTTATATGGTTCTACTAAAAGTACACCCTGCTCACCTTTGCCAACACGGTAGAGTTCTGGATGTTGTCGGAAATCGATGTTCTGAAAATCTAAAGAATAATCAAACGCCATGATAAATTTTTATTAGCAATAATAAACTAGAAAAAAATATTTGCCATCTATCCTAGAAAGTAAATTTCAGTGACGCTATGCTATCTAGCCCCCAATCACTTACAAGTATCCTTACTCAGGGTGACTTACGTCGCGTGCATCACATTGCCTTGAATGTTAAAGATATGCAAGCTTCACGGCAGTTTTACGGCATTATCCTGGGTTTGCACGAATTAACAGGCGATGAAGTTCCCGCTACCTTGAAGGATTTAGTAGCGCAGGGCAAAGTAGCTAATTTTGTTACCCCTGATGGCACTATCCTAGATTTGTTCTGGGAACCAGAATTATCACCTCCAGATCCAAATCCAGAACGTACTTTTACCAGAGCTTATCATCTAGCTTTTGACATAGATCCGCTCAGTTTTGACCGTGCTGTTGAAGTACTCAGACAAAATCAAATCGCGATCGCCCACGGCCCAGTCACCCGTCCTACCGGACGCGGCGTTTACTTCTATGACCCCGATGGCTTTATGATAGAGATTCGCTGCGATCCTGTTTGAGTAAATGTTGTTTGGTGTTTGGTGTTTGTTGTTTGAACCAACCACCAACAACCAACAATCAACAACCAACAACCAACAAATATGCAAATTTTCCAAGTTATCGAAGACGCAATCAAAAAACCTCCAATTCCACACGAACCCGCAAAACAGTCATTAAAAGCTTGGGCGATGTATTGCTTGCGAGACAGAGGTTTTAAAGTGGTATACGCTCAAAATGCTGACTTTGCTATTGAAACGAGGAATGGCGAAAAGCTTTATTTTAACGTCTCAAATACTGGTGATAATTTAGATCATAAGTTTGGTTGGATAGTTTGGGATAGTGTTACAAAAACTGCCAGCCTGATCCCTCCTCAATGATTTGAAGTTAAGAGGATGTCTGAAAAGTTGTGGGTAAGTGATATAAATAAACGCTTCGGTGGTTTCAGGCAATATTTCGTAATCTTTGCTGAGTCGGCGGCACCAATTGAAGCAACAATCATTTCCTTTCCAGCAGCCAACGTTTGGGCAGGGCTACGACCCCCTTGTGTTCCTCGGTACGGTACGAACACTCCAAATAGCCAATACGGTTCAGTTAAGGATTCTTGGTACAAAAAATTGGTCTGTAGAGACGCGAAATTTCGCGTCTCTACACTGTCTGTATTTGTATCAGAGTTTTTGTGAAATGGTATTAGACTTTATTGCCAATTACCCACCAAAACATAAGAAGCCCAAAAATAAGGATGGGGAGGCAAAGACTTCAATTCATCAAATAACGGCTTACTCCGAAGAGACTTAATCTGTGACAATTGAGCTATCCTAAGAGCGTTAAGTTTTTTCACTCCTGGTTTTGTGAGTTCTTGATAGAATTCACCCATAAGTTGAGCGGTAGAAGCATCACTCACAGGCCAGAGAGTAGCAAGAGTGCTGCGTGCACCAGAACGTACAGCCGTTCCTGCCAAACCTAACATCGCTCGTTCATCACCAGTGGCAGTTTCACAAGCACTTAGCACCAGTAATTCCAAATTACTCTCTTGTTCTCTCAATAAATTGCTCAACTCATTAATACTGATACTTTTGCCATCCCCTGTAATAATAAAATTCTTTTGGGGGTTAGAACTGAATAGGCCGTGAGTTGCTAGATGAACAACAGGGAAATTCTCTTTCAGCTGGTTTTGGATAGTTTGAGTGGTGAACTCTTGATTGAGAAGCTTTAAAGAACTAGGAAAAGCTTCTTTAATTTCTTCTAATTCCTTTGGTACATTCACCAATGCGGGAAAAGTTTCTCCTTGAATCTGAACTTGCTTACTGACTCCAGCAGCTAAAACTTTGATTTTTTCCCGCTTGAGTAGTTTCGGATCTATAAGTTGCAGGCTTGGCACCAAAGCAACGCCATATTTTTCGATTAAATATTGTTGACCATTGTATAGGGCTGCCATCGGCACTTTTTGCAATCGACCATTCAGCACAAAAACTAAATTTTTGATTTGATTGGTATTTAACTGTGTCTCGACAGGTTGAATTAACCAGTTGTATAGCTGTGCAAAAATTGGTAAAAGTGTCTGGATATTTTCTTTTAATTCCTCTGGATCTGGGTTGGCAGTTGCTAGGATATTGCGAGCAGAGTTATTAACAGTAACATTGTCTAAGTAATCGTAAAGCCGATCAAGCGTGTCATTTACTTTATCTTCACTGACGGGAATTGCGAATTGCTGTAGAGGTTTTCCTGGTAAGGAAAGGATAATTTCTAAGCGGTCTTTAAAAATAAAAGGATAGATAACAGCTGCTTGGGTATCGATATCATCAATCTGAATGGCGATATTTGTTTCCTCAGAACATGGATCTTGAAAAAAGTTATCTAATTCTGCTAATTGCCAAGATTCTATGACTCTACGGGCAAATTCTAAGCGGTTTTTTGGTTGGTTCTGCTCAAACTTTGCTTGGGTAATATTGGGATTCGACACTACTAGGGAATTTAGCTCATCTGCACCCAGTTTTGATTGCAAAAGCAAATCTGCTAGTTCTATATAAACGGGTTTGACTTCTTTGAGAAAGTCAAACTGAACGTCTCGATTGTTGGCGTTTAAATCGCTACGGAGGGACTGGAGAGTGTTATAGGCTGCTGTGTAAGCTGCGATCGCTCCTTTTGTATCTCGTTGTTCTCTAAGCAAACTACCTAACTGCGATTGCCATAAATAAGTAATTTCTCGCGCATCTCCAGTAACATTTTGTTCTTGAGCTAACGCTAGGGCTTGCTGAGTTAGGGCGATCGCCTGATTTAACTGCTTTTGTTGGTAGTAAAATTGACCAAGATATCCCAAAACGTAAGTTTCTGCCCGTCGGTCTTGTAAAGTACGTGCCTGTTGCAGTGCTGCATCCAAAACAGGTTTGGCTTTGTCTAGTTGTTCGGTTTTAATGAGACAGTCAGCAAAGCTAATCTGGGCATAGATGACTGCACGATTTGGAGGAACAGTGGCAAGGGTAGATTCAATTTGAGTTTGCAAAGTTTGGGCATTTTGGCTGAGTTGGGATTCCAACTGAGACAAAAAATCTTTGGCGCGTTCAATCAACTGGGATTCGCCAAATCTAGTCCAAGAAACGATGCGCCGACTCGTCTGTTCTCTCCACCATTTTTGGTTTTCTAGTAATAGTTTATAGTGATTGAGTTGTGCTGAAATTTTCACCACTGGTGGAGATGATGCCACAGTTGCTGCTTGCGTATAGTACTTGAAAGCTTGCTGGTAAGGGGCGAGAGCAGAGTCTTGGGATTTTTGGTCGATGATGGCTGTGATCTGTTCGTAATCCCAGCGATCGCGGATTTGGTTGCCTAAAGCTCGTTCGGTGTTGCCTAAACTCAGCAAAACAGCACTCGATTCTGGTGATTTATTCAGTACTGCTAAACTCAACTGCAAGACTTTTTGAGATTCCTTGAGCAATCCCTGTTTGCGGAGAACTTCACCAAGGCTACGCAAGCCAGTCGCTTGGGTGAGTGAAAGAGAGTCTCGCTTTTGGGAAATATTCGTGAGGAAACTGTTTAGTTGCGATTGGGTGCAGGTTGGTTTATCAACAGCAAAAGCTTGGAGTAAAGTTTTGCAAGCTTTGGGATATAATCCTAAATCTTGGAGAGCCTGGGATTGGTTAATCAGACTCTTATTCATTCCCTCGCGATCGCCCTGTTGCTGATAAGCTTTAGCCGCTGCTTGCCAAAGCTTTGCTGCTTCGTCGAATTTGCCTGCATTATATAGTTGTTGTCCTTCTTGTGCCAGTTGTAGCGCACGAGTAGCAGAATTCGGAATCGGGGATTTGGAATTCGACCAAGCTGGAATACTCAGAGTAGAAATCAGTCCAAATAAAACTGAAAGCGTCAAGACAACTAGACGACGGTAATTTCTGCCTCCTATCTTGAAAGTAACCTCACCCCCTGCCCCTCTCCTTAGCAAGGAGAGGGGTGTCTGATAGAATGGGGTGAAGTTTTTCTTTGAGACTGCCTTCAGCCTTCCTTTCAAAACAAATTGTACTCCAGTTGAAAATAGACTCCGTTTTCTTGCCATGTTTCTCGCCTCGAATCAATATCCACTAAAGGAATACCCCAGTCCAACCGGGCTGTAAAAGTTTCTCCCATCTGCCAGAGTAAGCCAACTCCTATACCCACTAAGGTATTGGGGTTTGGATTGTTTCTACCTGTATTCCAGCCAGTACCAAAATCAATAAATGGTGTGATTTGTAAAACTCTGTTGTTCTGTGAAGATTGGAAAATGGGCAGCCGTGCCTCAACAGAAGTAAAAATGCCATTGTCGGTAATCACGGCATCTTGAGGATAACCCCGTACTGTTGCTTGTCCCCCTAAACTCAACTGTTCTATAGAAAGAAGAGAATCGCTTGCTAGTTGCACGCTGGAACGAACAAACAGGGTAGGATTGACGGCGGGCGTGTTTTTTGCCTCTCCAAAACGACGCAAATACAGCAATTGTCCCCGCCAAAGAAAAAACTGGCTATCCGGTTCGTTGTTGTTAACAGTGGCACTAAATGCACCAATGCCCAGACTAAACTCAGAACGAGCAGCTAAGACTTGTTGACGGCTCCTTTGCAACCATTCTTGAGCAAAATTCAACTCCGAGACACGGGTTTTTCCATTTGCATCTGCTCCTGGAAACAGAGGAAATTCAACTCCAAGAATAGAAGAATCACTTTCCCGCCTAGCTACCCCCAGACTGAGGGCAAGTTCTTGA
Source organism: Fischerella sp. PCC 9605 (assembly GCF_000517105.1). GTDB lineage: Bacteria > Cyanobacteriota > Cyanobacteriia > Cyanobacteriales > Nostocaceae > PCC9605. Next base: position 1,567,091 of record NZ_KI912148.1, read on the forward strand.
CTGATTTTAGGACTAGCAGTTTGAATAACTGGTTGACGAAAGTAGAGTTCATACTCGCGAGACTTGACCTCTATATCCAAATCGTTGAAAGGTGGTTTAACGATCTGGTTGTTGGTAATTCGGTAGTTAAAGCTCAAAGAGCCATTGCGAGGATTGACTGGTAAAGTATAACTGCCCTCAAATCTATTGCTGCCATCAGTGTTGCGATAGCCAACAATAAACTCATCTCCCAGTCCTAACAAACTTGCTTCTGATATCTCAATCCCACGCTCAAAACTGCCAACGCTGGGGTTGCGATTATTATTAAGGTTGAGTTGAGTTTGAAAGGTTTTGGCTCCTGTAACTGTTACCTCTAAGGAATTAGTACCGGGTTTAGTGCCAGCAGTAAGTTCAGCATTTAAACTTTCAATCCGAGGATTGAGTTGCAGTAATTGCAGCGACTCCTGTAGACGATTGATATTCAGGGGTGTGGAAGCAGCAACAGCAATGCGGCTGCGTACGTAATCAGAATTTAGCCGTCCTTTGACGATATTGACATTAATATCTTGCAAACTGCCTTCCAGCACCTGAATTTTGACAATCCCCGATTGGATCTCTTGACTGGGTATGTAAGCTCCAGAAGTAATGTAACCCTGTTTGAGATAAAGTTGAGTGACTTGATTGGCAGCTTGCAGAAGCTGAGCAAAAGTGATGGGTTTCTTGGTAAAGTTAGCCGTCGCCTGCTCTAACTCTTGTTGGCTAAATACAGTACTACCAACAAACTCAAACTTTTCCACGACAATCGTCCCGGGTAGATTCTGGATTTGATCGGGAGTTGGAGGTGCTGTAGGCGGGAACTGGAGGGGTTTTTCTAAAGGAGGTAGAGGAGTAGGAGCAGGACGGGGTTGTTCTTCTGGAGTTGGGGTAATAGGATTGACAGATTGTGCCCATGCAGAGGATGTGTGGGAGAGCATGGGCAGCAAAAAGAAGGGAAGTAGGGGCAGATTGATCGCGCCTTTGAAGATTGGTAGACGGGTAGATGAAGAGAAGAAAAGATGGGTAGATGAGGAGAAGAAAAATATCTTTGTGTTTTTGCGTCCCTGTGTTTTTGCGTCTTGTTTCTGTTTGTTTATCCCCTTGTTCCTTTGTCTGTGTGACTTGGGTTTAATTAGCATAACACGATGATGAAGTTAAGCCAGAACCGTAGGGGATAGCTGTAGGAGCAGCTGCTGTCAGGACGATCGCACCTTTGGGGTTAACATACCAACCTCGGGCTGGGGGTGGTAGTTGTTGGGTGTGGGCTTTGCCTGTGGCGATCGCTCCTGTTGAAGAATTTTCTGCTTGGGTAGGAGCAGACTCAAAACTAATCAAGGCTTCACTGCTAAGCGGTTCACTAGGTCGGGGTGGCAATCCTCCGCGTCCGGTGATGGTAAACTCACTCTGACCAGGTTTTCTGTTGGCTGGACAGACTTGTGCTACCACTTCTTCCGGTTTAGCGATCTCTTGTGGCAAATCGATAACTTCTTGGTTGGTAGTAGTATCCGGTGTAAATATTTCTACTTCACCATCTACTCCTAAATCTGAACTGGCACTAATCTGACATTCCGGGCAAACAAAGAGTCCTTGGGTATTGATACTGATGTTTCCTCCTCTACCCTGAAATGCGTTAGCAGTAATTTTGCTACCTTCGAGCAGCGCAACAAAATCAGTGGGACTGAAGCCAGTAATGGTGATGTTACCACCGTTACCAGTACCACCAGCTTCTGCTGATATCTGACTGCCACGGCGCATTCGTAAGGAATCTGTCTGTAGGAAAATGTTGCCCCCTTCACCGGATGCGGTTGCTGCTGTGATCCCACCTTCCCTATCCAGGAAAGTAGAACGAGCATTGATCTTCACGCTGCCGGCATTGCCTGACCCATCATTCCTGGCAGTTACTTGACCTCTATTCGTGACAATCAACTTAACAGTATTAATTGTTACGTCTCCAGATGCTCCACTCGGTACGGGAGGTAGTCCAAAAAGCTGTTGGGCAACTTTAGATGCAATATTAGCACCGGAACTAATCAAACTGGGAATGGAAGTTCCAGGTATTGTGCCGCTCACTTCCACGGAGTCAGGGGCATTTACGGTAACACTTCCTGCGGCACCAGTTGCAGAAGTGGAAGAATCAACCCGTCCTCCATTACGAACTACTAGTCTGGGTGTGTTAACAGTCAAGTTGCCTGCATTTCCACGACTAAGGGTTGAGACACCCACAGTACTTACAACCAATTGGCTTGGCTCTATACCGATGACTTCTACAGATTCAGTTGCGTTGATAGTAACATCTCCTCCAGAACCAGTTCCAAAAATTGCAGCACCCACACGCGCGCCATCAAGAACCGTCAGCCGACCGGTTGATAGATTCACATTTCCCGCATTTCCAGAACCGAAGGTTGAACTACTAATAAAGCTGAGCGCGTTGGGATTAAAAGGTGCGAATCCAATCACTTGTATCGAGTCAGAGGCATCCACACTGATGTCGCCACTTGCTGCATTTGTAAAGGAGGAAGTTGATATATTGCCCCCACCCCGGACAACTAAATCCTGGGTTGAAATACCAATATCTCCTCCCTTACTAGCTCCCAAGGTTATGGGAGAAAAGAACACAGGTCTCCCTTGTACAAGGGTTCCTCCTAATTCGGAAGTGATACCACCTCCACTATCTAAAAAAACAGAACGAGCGTTTACTCTCACATTTCCAGAATTTCCTGAACCTTGATTGCTTGCTGTCACCAGAGCACCATCTGTAACGCTCAATTTACCCGTGTTAATTGTCACGTCTCCAGAGGAGCCAGAAGGAACGGGAGGTAGTCTTAATAACTGTTGCAAGGGAGGATCGACAATATTGCCAGAGGAGAGGATCAGACTGGGATTGACAGATCCTGGTACTCTGCCACTCACATCTACTGAATCTTTGGCATTAATTGTAATGCTGCCAGCAGGGCCACTCGCTAAAGTGGAAGCATCTACTCTGCCTCCATTTCGGATCGCTAAACGCTGAGTGTTAATTGTGACGCTACCGGCTTGGCCTGGGCCTCCTGTACCAGAGGTGATTTGACTGGGTGCAAAGACTATTGGTGCTACTCCGATGAGTTCCACCAATTCAGATGCGTTCACAAATACATTTCCCCCTGAGCCAGTTCCAGCTGTTACAGATGCAATGTTTCCTCCATCTGTTGCTGTTAACCGCTTGGTTGATAGTGTGAGTTTTCCGGCATTTCCTGGGCCGAAAGTAGTAGCAGAGATGGTACTAAAACGATTCGGGTTTACAGATGAATACCCATTTACTTCTATCGATTCAGAAGCATTTACTGTGACATTGCCACCTTGTGCAGCAGTGAAATTAGCAGCAGATATGACACCTGCATCCTGAACAACTAGGCTTGGAGTGGTAATGTTAATATCCCCATTCTTGCCACCTCCAATGGTTTCAGTAACTATATTGCTGGCAATCTGCCCGTCTGGTGTGGTTCCAATTAATTTCAAAGATTCAGATGCATTAACGTCAATATTTCCAGCTGATTCTATCCCTTGAGTTTGAATTAATACGGCCGATCCATCACTAAGGTTGATATTTCTGCCCTGTAACTGGATCGAACCGCTACCAACACCACTAGCATCAGCGATTGAGCGCGATCGCATCTCGATATCTTTCAAAGCAGGTACGCCCTGATAGCCCAATGTCCAGCCACCAGCAGTAGGATTGAGACTAACCAAACCTTCACCCACACTACCTAACTCAATCCGTCCTCCCTCTGCGGTGAGAGTACCCCCGTCTAAATTGATATCCCCTCCCACCAAGGCTAGGGTTTGCCCAGGCTGCACTTTCAAACCAGCAGTACTACCCCTAGTAAAGGGTGAAAATATTTGACTTTCAAGGGATAAATTATGGCCCTGACCTTGAACGTTAATTGCTGCTGAATTTTGTCCAAATTGCAAGCCGACTGGAACGCTGATTGTTAGTACAGGAGAGTTCTGAATATTGGTGGCGCTAAACTCTGTACCATCAGCAAACTTGAGGCTACTGGCTGTACTTCCTAAAAAAGAGCCACCTATGTTTAGTTGAGCATTGGCACCAAAATTAATACCACTCGGATTAATTAAAATCAAATTAGCGCCGTAGTTTTCTTTTATTAATCCATCAATATTAGAAATTGAGCCGCCTGTGACTCGATTGATAATGTTGACAATATTATTAACATTCGCACTGTTTTTAAAAAAAGCTTCGCTACCATTAGGTACAGAAAATTCTTTAAAACTGTGGAATAGGTTGCTGCCAGCTTGTGCTCCTCCAGTGATTTCAAAGACTTTATCTATTTGATTGACATTAGTTGGAATCGTGCCATCTGCGGAGATTTGTGCTTGCGCGGGGCAAATAGCAAATATACAGCAAATAAGCGTACTGCTAACAAAGAAAATTTGCTGAGCAACCTGTTTCATCTTGAATTTAAAAATTAACAGATTAATAAAACTCATTGAACACTACTTAAGTTCTCTTTTTTTGTCAAACTTAAGTAAATTTAACTAAAAAATAGTATATTAAAATTTAAATTTCGGTCAAGAAAGGATGTGACTCTGTGAACAAAAGGCTATCTTGGGTCACCATTTTGGGCATGGCTCCGATATTCGCATTCTCTGCTGTAGCAACAGTTGCTCAGCCTAGTCCAGTTTCTTCTACCATCAACATCACCTGTAATACTGACACCAGTAGTACACCCACGGCGATCGCTACTTCCTCTGCTCAAGGGAGTGCAAGAAATATTACAATGATCAGCTTCTTGCCTCAATATTTCTCAACTCAAGATGCCGTGCAAAACTGCCAAAATACGGCTAAAATCTTGCAGGGACTATACAAGAAAGGGCGTGCTCACTACTTAACCAATGACAAGCTTAAAGCTCAACCTGTAGTTTGCGCTGTAGAACGTAGGGGCGTCGGTTGCAACCATTACAGCGCTCAGGTTTTATTTGCTCTCGACGCCAAGGTTAACTCCTCTCAAGCTTTATACGAAATGCTTGGTAGCGATTTTAAGCAATCACAACCTCCTGATTCCAGGACTGTGAGTCGGATTTACGTTGATATCAAGTCCAAGCCTTGGTGGCAGAGGCTATTCTAAAATTATCGGCTGCAATTGGTTTTTGCTTCCTCTGCAGCCTGGTAATCTGGCTTGAGTTTGAGAGCTGCTTCCAAAGCAGCAAATCCATCTTGAATTTGAGACGACTTACAAAACGTTAATCCCATGTAATACAAAGTTTCTGCTTGTTGAGCATCTGTCAGGCGAGAATCTTTGAGCATCTGCTGAAATTGAGCGATCGCTTCTTTGTATTGCTGCAAACTTTGGAGTGCTAGACCCCGACCCCGCTGAGCAGTAAAGTATCGGGGATCGTATATTAGTGCCTGATCGTAAGCAGCAAGAGCTTCTTTGTATTGTTGCTTTTGTGCTAGCACCTTACCTTTATGACTAAAAGCAACTGATAACTCTCTGATGGTTTGCTGTTGCTCATCTACTTTCCCAGCTTTGTGAATTTTTTGCAGCAGCAGATTAATTGCTTCATCAATAGTGATAAGTGCCGTGTCGCTTTGCTTAAGTTCTATCAGTGATTCGGTTTTGTTAATCCAAAATATAGGGTCTTGCGAGTCGAGGGCAATAGCCTTGTCAAAGGCAGAGATAGCCTCATAGTTTTGCTTGAGGTTATGTAACGCCTCTCCTTGACAATTCCAAGCATACACTGCCTTTGGCTCGATGATAGTTGCTGTTGAGCAGGATTCCAGCATCTTGTTATATTCCTGCAAACCAGCCAGTGCATAACCTCGGTTTGTCCAAGCTTGATAGTAATTACTATCGAAATTTAAAAGTCGATCGAATTTGGCGATCGCTTTTTTGTATTCTCCTTGGTGGAATAGTTCATTGCCTTGTTGAAAAAGATTTTTTACCTGTTGGTTCCGAAAGATATTTAAGCTAACGATGCTCAAACCAGCTATTGCCAGTAAAATCCAAATGCTTTTAAATATTACACCTCTATGATTGGCAATCAAATTGTTGACTTCAAACAGAGTGATTGTTGGAGTTGCTTTAATAGAAACACTTTTAGGTATAGTAATGGTTGAAGACGAGACTTGAAGCCATTTTGCTAATTCTTGCTCAACCCAATCCAGATTAAAAACAGATTGGTAAATGCGGTTAGATATTCTTAATTTATTCTCTTGTTTGACAACTAATCCTAAATTCAACAACTCTGTTTGGGTTGGACTGTCTTGAATAGAAACTTCTCCCTGTTGCAAGATTTGTTGATACAAACTCAGCAACCACATCGGCTTGCAGTGCCGATTCTCAACTAAAGCCTGTCGAATAGCTTGCAAATGTTCAGCTGCTGCCTGATTTTCCCAATTTTCAATTAAGCGAGTTCGCACTAACTGTTCCACTCTTACTGCTTCTTCACCAGCAGGAATAAAAGTTTCACTATCACATATCAATTGACACAGCTTTTGGGTGAGAAAAGGTTGACCGCCTGTCCAGGATAGCACCTCTTGTAGCAAAGTTTCTGGAAAACAAGCTTTTTCATCTAATTTGAATAACTTAATCGTGTTTTGGATAAAAGGTTGTAATCGCACTAATTCTTGCTCAACCCAACCCGGATTAAAAACAGATTGATAGATGCGGTTAGCTACTCTTAATTTATTCTCTTGTTGGACAACTAATCCCAAATTCAACAACTCTGTTTGGACTGGACTGTTATCATGAATTGACACTTCTCCCTGTTGCAAGATTTGCTGATACAACCTTAGCAGCCATATAGAATCACAGTATTGATTTTTGAGCAAACCCTGTCGAATAGCACGCAAATGTTCAGCCGCTGCTTGATGTTCCCAATTTCCAATCAAGCGAGTTCGCACTAACTGTTCCACTTTCGCTGTTTCTTCACCAGCAGGAATAAAAGTTTCACTATCACAGACCAATTGACACAGCTTTTGGGTGAGAAAAGGTTGACCGCCTGTCCAGGATAGCACCTGTTCTAACAAAATATCTGGGCGACTGGCTTTTTGATCTAATTTAAATAATTTGATGATGTTGTTAAGAAAAGGTCGTAACCGTTCTAATTCTTGCTCAACCCAACCCAAATTAAAAACAGATTGGTAGATGCGGTTAGCTACTCTTAATTTATTCTCTTGTTTGACAACTAATCCTAAATCCAGCAACTCTGTTTGGACTGGATTGTGATGAGTAGGCACTTCTGTTTCTAACAAGACTTGCTGATAAAGCCTCAGCAGCAACATCGGGTCACAATGCTGATTTTCAACTATACCCTTGCGAATTGCCAGCAAATGCTCAGCTGCAACTTGAGTCTCCCAATTTTCAATCAAGCGGGTTTGCACTAACTGCTCTACTCTCGCCGCTTCTTCTCCAGCAGGAATAAAAGTTTCACTATCACATATCAATTGACACAGCTTTTGGGTGAGAAAAGGCTGAGCGCCTGTCCAGGATAGCACTTTTTGCAGCACAATTTCCGGACAACTAGCTTTTCGATCTAATTTGAACAATTTGATCGTGCTACGGATCAAAGGTCGTAGATGTGTTATTTCCTGGTGAATCCAACTCAAACTCGAAACAAATTTATGGTTAGGATTAGATTCTCTGATGTTGCTCTCTTGTTGTACTGCTAATTCTGAATTTGGTGACTCTGCTAGTATTTGACTGCTATTACTATCTATAACTTCTTCCTGTTCCAAACTTGACTGGTATGGCTGACCTTCAGAAGTCAGATACTGTAAAAAAAAGCTGATTGTAGTTGGCTTGATCCAACCCTTGAGAACAGCTAATTCTCCAAATCTAAGTCCCATTTCTCTTTGTTCGTAGAGAATGGTTTTGATTTGATGCTCATTCAACAGCCCAGCTTCTTTAAGATAATGACCTAAAGGCTGTTTCGATTCTTGACTTAATAGAGTCGGCCACTGCTCAGCGAAAAAATCAGCTGTTTCTTGTTTGAGCCATCCTCGCAAAGCTAAAATCTGCCCTATCCGGATGTTTTCAGCTTGGGTTTGCTCTTGTAGAGCTATCTCTATCTGTGTAGTTGAAATTAAGTCAGCCTGTTGTAAAACTTGACCTAACGGTTTGATAGGAAAGCTCATAGACATGAAGCTATCATAAATAGTGCAATAAACAAGTATGTAACTTATCTTAAACGGAAGTTTTGTCAGATATATCAGTCTCTGCTTATAAATGATTATTAAGCACTTGCATAACTAGTTGTTAACCTTTTTATCATGCAGCTAATAAAGGTTAGGTAGCAATCTTAATTTTAAGTTGGGAATTATATTCATTTTCAACGAACTGCATGAGATTAACTAGATGTATAGCAGTAATTTCCTTGGGTAGCAAGCAGAAGAGCTTTTGCAAAAGTTTCTTTTGCGCTCTTGTTGCGGAAAAGGTTAAAAGTGAAAGGGAGACTCATCAATTGCCATGCAGGAGACAGTGCTATAGATCGTGGCAGGAAAATTATTCTTTTTTCAGTAATAGCTATTTTTAGCCAAAAAAGCTACAAATTATTCTTGACTAGTTATGCATAGTTTGATACATGACTGTTTAAAATCCATAACCTTTCTCCTTTGACCTTCAGTCTGATTCGATGTTCATGTATATAGCTTTATAGAATCTAGAGTAATTATAGTAGGTATTACTCGATGGCTAATACTTGGTATTTTTTATACTGTACTTGCACTTAATATAAATATCTTTGTAGTGAGAACACTAGTCCAAATGTAGCCATTTTTGTGACTGTCAAGATTCACTGTAGAGAAATCAGGCTACATTTTTTCCTTGACTGCAAGCCGACATAATTTTAACTTTATTATTTGTACATAAATTGCTTTGCCATAATCTTAAAAATCAACCCCAATACCTATATGCAGTTAGCCTTGCATACTTAATTGGTGAGGATTAGTGCATGTTGTTAGTATTAATCATTTATCTTGCAAAATGAATGATGGCTAGTGACTACTGATAGTCTTAACAATCAAAAGTCCGAGCTAGACGCAGTGTATATTAGTTTAAAAATTTTTATCCAGCAATCAGGCATCTAGCAGCTTGCTAGTAACTTTATGACAAGACAATGCTTAGTATTACTCATGCTTGCAAATAAATAAAAATTAGCTATTTCAATAATAATTGATTAATATAAACTTTCAATTAAAATCACTGAAACAAGCAATTTACAAGTAAATGTTGCACAAAACACATAAATAACATAGAATTGAAGAATATATCATAGCAATTTTATTATATTGGCTTTTTAAGCAAGGTCAAAAATTTACAGGTATTTAAAATTCAGGTGCATCGGCTGTGCGCTACTTAATTACTTTTAAAGTGCTCCCTAAAGTTAAAATTTCCATGATAACTGCTCGGCAAGTAGTAGCATAAATATACATTTATTTTGATAGTTAGTAAGAGTTCAGATACAAATGAAAGCATTCTTCAGAGTTGGGTTAGATGTTCTTAACTAATCACAGCCAAGTCTTAAGTGTTTGTTTGCACTACCTAAAAGATTAAAGAAGTTAATTTCGGGTGCATTTGTCTATTTTTGGTTAGTCATTAGTCCTAGCATTAAAGTTGTTTAGTTTTTCCAAACTCATTGATATTGACAAAACTTTGACTTCGGACTAATGACAAATGAACTTCATGCTCAGCATACCGAACCTAGAAAATTGTCTTTAAAAATCATCTATGCTTAAAAGTTATCGAAATAATTACAAAGAGATTTTTACACGAGCAAAAACAAATCCTAATGCTGTCCCAAAAGCAAAACTTCCTCTAGGGCAGTGGTTTGTTAACTTGCCAATTAACAGCAAACATTTAACTGCTATGCTTGTGTCTGAATTGGCAATTATTTTCGGTTTAGGTATTAGTTCGACTTTAATTATTAATTGCAGTTTAAAGGCTCAATATCTCAAACAAGCAAAGTCAGAAATTAGCATTGCAGATGTTAATTACAACCTGAAATTTACTCAAATGGATTTTGCCTTTAATGGCCAGTCAAAAAATAATGCCATTATTAAGGCTGCCCAACTGTATTTACTTGGTCAGAATTTAAGCCAGCCATCGTACTCTGAAGTCAAGCAAATTCTCCAAAATGAAATTCAGACTCTCCGTATTGACTCTGCAACTCTAGTCGGCACAGACAGGCGGATTATTGTTAATGCCAATTCTAATCGCAGAGGCGAATTTTTTGATCCGCATGGCTTGGTGAGTGAGGTATTAAAAAACCCCAGACAAATTCAAGCGAACGTCATTGTTAAGAGATCGGATTTAGAAAAAGAAATACCTTCCTTGGCGCGAAACTTGAATAATCAAGATGCTCTTGTTCGTTACACAGTTACACCTGTTAAATCTCACAAGGGTAATCAAGTTATTGGTGTTTTGCTTGCTGGGGATGTTGTCAATGGAAAACAGTCGATTACACGGAGAACCCTCAAAGCCACCGGCGAAGGCTACACCGCTATTTACATGAACAAAGGAGCAGGAGACTTTGCCTTAGCTACAGCTTTAAATAAAACTGAAGGAAACGACTTAAATGAAGCTACATCTAATCTAGACTTACCCGATAAATCAATACTTGTACGAGCAGTATTGGATCAAGGTAAAGTAGTGACTGGACAGGTGGCTATTGGAAACCAAAACTACGCGATCGCCGCCAAGGCTGTTCCTAATAAAATCATTGCAGAACCCAGTCGGGATGTCCCCATTTTTGCAGGTGAATCAGTAGCCATTTTAGTACAGGGAAGCAGCCAAGATAATCTCCAGAATTTGCTTCAGCAAAATAGACTGCAATATGCACTGGCCAGTGTTTTTGGTTTAATTCTGATTGGGGTTTGGACATATACTCTCAAGCGAAGAATTCTGAAACCAATAGGAGAAATAGAAGGAAAAATCCGGAAATTTGCTGGTGGCGATCGCTCTGTTCGCATGGAAATTGACAGCACTGATGAATTAGGGCAATTGGCTGTCGCCTTTAACCAAATGGTAGAAACAATTTCTGAAAAAGCCATCCAGCAAGAAAATGAAGCCAAGCTAGCACAGCTAGTCAATAAAATTACTTTTCGCATCCGTGGTTCTCTTGATACTGCACAAATACTAAATGCAGCGGTAACAACAATGCGAGAAGCGATCCAAGCAGATCGAGTCGTTGTCTATAGCTTCGATGAAAACTGGATGGGCAAGATTGTAGCTGAATGCGTTGGTGACGAGTGGCCGTCCGCGTTGGGTACAGAAATTCCCGACCCTTGTTTTGCCAGAGATTACGTTGACAAATATCAAAGAGGCCGTGTCCAAGCACTGGAAAACATCTACGAAGCAGGTTTAACCGCGTGTCACATTGCTCAACTGGAGGCATTTGAAGTCAAAGCAAATTTAGTCGCGCCTATTTTGCTCAACAACAACCTCTACGGCTTACTGATCGCTCATCAGTGCGATCGCCCCCGTAAATGGAAAGAATCAGAAATCAATTTATTTAAGCAGGTAGCTATTCCCATTGGTTATGCTCTAGAGCAGGCACATATTCTTGAACAGGTACATAGAGCACGTTCTCGTGCAGAACTAATCGCCATTGAGCAAAGTCAACAGAAAGAAGCGCTGCAACAACAAATTATCAAACTGCTGCGAGATATCGAAGGAGCATCCAAAGGCGATTTGACAGTGCGTGCGACTATTACACAAGGGGAAATAGGCACCGTTGCTGACTTTTTCAACACCATCGTTGAGAATCTCAGAGAGATTGTCACCAAAGTGAAAGCGTCTGCAACTGCTGTGAATGCAGCCCTTGGTGAAAACGAAGGTGCGATTCGCCAACTTGCCGACGAAGCCATCAAACAAGCAATTGATATCAACCATACCCTCGATAGTGTTGAGCGCATGACACATTCGATCGCAGATGTGGCAGACAATGCTAAAAAAGCCGCCGCAATTGCCCATACAGCCTCCGATACCGCCACTGAAGGTGAAAAAGCAATTGATCTGACGGTAGAAAAAATCTTCAACTTGCGCTCAACAATTGATGATACAGCCAAAAAAGTCAAGCGCCTGGGAGAATCGTCGCAACAAATTTCCCGGATAGTTTCCTTGATTAACGAGATTGCCGTGCAAACCAACTTGCTAGCAGTCAACGCTGGACTGGAAGCCTCAAGGGTTGGCGAACAAAGTCAAGGTTTTGCAGTGGTTGCTACAGAAGTCGGTGAACTTGCAGCCCGTTGCTCTGACGCCACTCAAGAAATTAAGCTGCTTGTGGAGAATATTCAACGAGAAACGGCTGAAGTTGCCAAAGCAATGGAACAGGGAACTATCCAGGTAGTGGAAGGCTCTCGCATTGTAGAAAATGCGAAAATCTCTCTCAACCAGATTCTGAGTGTTTCTCGCCAAATTGATGAGTTAGTGCAGTCAATTTCTCAGGCGACTGTATCTCAAGTAGAAACATCGCAAGCAGTAACCAAGTTAATCGCAGAAATATCTCAAGTGTCAGAAAGTACCAGTAGCTCATCACGTCAAATTTCTCAGTCATTGCAACAAACAGTCAGAATTTCTCAGGAATTGCAAGCAACTGTGGCGAAGTTCAAAATTAGCGAACAAAATCGACTGGATGTGTAATGATAAACTGGCGATTCATGATTATTGCGGAGGCGATCGCATCTAGCTTGAAAGTAGGGATTGGGGATTTTCCTCTTTGTGTCCCTTCGCTGCGCTCGAGGGCAAGCTTAGTGTCTTAGTGTTTCAATCATTCTTTTTTCACCACCAAGACACATAGACACCAAGAAAAATCCATTTTCAAGACTCACACCTTGACAGGGGTAGCAACAGTCCCCAGACAAGCCACCCTTGTTACTAGGTTCAACCTGGTAACAAGAATGAGAGCCTCTGGCTCTCCCAGATGCAACTTTTGAGTTAATCCTACTTCTACAACAAGTCTACTGACCAGCAGCGATTTTCTTTTCTAAAACAGCGATTCGCTCTTTTGCATTTGGGTGAGTACTCAAAAACGTCGGTCTAGAAGAACGATTCACTAATTTCCTTAGAAATGCTGGCATAGCATTCGCATCGTAACCCGCCCGTTGCATATACTGCAATCCTTTAGCATCGGCATCAAATTCAGCGTCACGGCTATTTGGTAAGTCTATAGCTACCTTATAAGCTAAAGCCGCCAAATTGCTTCTATCTAAGCCAGCAAGCGAAGCCGCCCCTTGAGCTAGTTGTGCTTGTTTCAGTTTGTTGATTAAGTCGTCATTACAAATGTGAGCAATTTCATGCGCCAAAACCGATGCCAACTGGTCTTCGTTATCCACTGCTTGTAACAACCCAGTGTGGACATAGACATAGCCACCCGTGGTGGCAAAGGCATTAATGCTTGAGTTTTGAACTACATAAAATTTAAAAGGAGTTTGGGAACAGTCACTAGCTCGAGCTATTCGTTGACCTACCTTGTTAACATACGCATTAGTACCGAGCCTGTAATTTCTTCTTACTTGTTGGTGAATGTCGCCACCCAATGCAGCTTTTTGCTTCGTTGAAAGATTAGAAAGTTGGAAATACTGAATTCCAGGAACAATTAAATCCTGAAATGGAATCGCACTTGCTGGCGCGGGAGCAGATAATCCCACACTAGCAGCAGTTCCCAAACCAAGAACTAAAGAAAGGGTTTTACGAAATTTATTAGGAAAACGAGCAATCATGATGACCCAAAATCTTATATCTCAATTGTCAACGCTAATTTAAGCCTGTTTTTAGCTAATTTTTAATTTACTCTTCCATCTGTTTGTTATATTTAACTTTGTGTACTTTGTGTACTTTGTGGTTCGTTTAAAAAAAACCATGTTCACAACTCACATAGAATTGCTATAGTACACTTTATTTTACTTTTATTATAAATAATTCACATACTTAACAGTCCTCTACCTGTAGATTGGAATTTTTCTATACTGCTGAAGTCTGTTTACAAAGGAGTCAGCCAATAGCTAACCCCACTAACCACTTTATTTTTAAACCCAAATTCACTCAATTTCTCTGGTGGATAACCGACATAAGTCCAATGGGGTATATCATTTTCTACCGTCCGAAACCAACCATTTCGATTTAAAGCCTGTTTTTGCACTTCATTTGATACTCTTAAATCAATTGCTATTCCCCAAAGATGTTGTGAACTACCAGGAGGTGCGACTGTACCAAGAATTTTTGTTTCTTCACCCTGTCGTACTCTCGCCAAAGTTATATCGTTAGCGTATTTTCTCCAAAACCTGACAGTTGTGGTAAAACTACGAGTACAGTCACTATCACCATAACCAGATTTTAAAGGGATTATCACTTGTGCTTTTGCTCTATTTAAAGCATCGGCTGCGGCTTTTTGTAAATAACAGTCGTAGCTATCATTTACTTTAGCCATCGTCAAGGTAGCTTGAAAATCTTGTGTTTCTTGTTCGTTATTAAAAATCACTTTTGTTGGCAGTTTTATTTCTGGGTCTTGATTTACAAAAGCAGCACCATAGGCACGCAATAAAGTATATTCATAAGTACCAGATTGAGGGATAGTTAGTAACTTATCTGTAATCGCTGCCAAAAAACGTAGCTTGCCCGTCAATTTTCGTTCAGAATTAAAATATGTAGTAGAACTCGTGATATTTTTAGGTATATTTGTACATCTTTGAGATGATTGTTTGCGATCGCCTAATGAATCAACAATAACGCAATTATCTGAGTTTTGGTTATATTGACTCAATATGTGGTGTCTAGTTCCGCTACTAGCCACTAAGGTAAAAACAATCAAGGCGATAATTGTTAAAAAAATCGTCCTTTTAAAAATTACTTTCATAAAGCAGCACCCTGAAAACAGTAGCTATATTTTTATTGTCATTTCAATTGAAAAATATTCAACCGAGAAAACAATGAAATAGCTCAAATAAGCTGAAGTAGACATTTTTTGCTCAATGCCAAACAACAGCTACAAATTATTTTGATGAATAAATAAAAGTTGAAAGTTGATGCACATCTTTATCATATAATCTACGACCATGAAAACATATGTATCGGTTAAAATTGATAGTATCTCTGAGCTTAGTGTTCCTTAATCATGACCATGCACAATTCCGTAGAATTCCAAGACACTTTTGATGTCATCGTCGTCGGTGCAGGTCACTCCGGTTGTGAAGCAGCCCTTGCTACCGCACGCCTCGGTTGTCGTACTCTTTTGTTGACGCTGAACTTGGATAAAATTGCTTGGCAACCCTGCAACCCAGCGGTGGGTGGCCCTGCCAAATCTCAGTTGACCCATGAGGTGGATGCACTGGGCGGAGAAATTGGTAAGATGGCAGACCGTACCTATCTGCAAAAGCGGATTCTCAACTCTTCGCGGGGACCTGCGGTTTGGGCATTACGCGCCCAGACTGACAAGCGGGAATACGCGGCGGTGATGAAAACTATTGTTGAGAACCAAGACAATTTGATTGTTCGCGAAGGAATGGTTACGGATTTGGTGCTGGGCGCTAACGATGAAATTGTTGGCGTGCAGACTTACTTTGGTGTAGCATTCGAGTGCAAAGCGGTCATCCTCACCACTGGCACATTTTTGGGAGGACGAATCTGGGTTGGTAACAAGTCGATGCCAGCAGGACGTGCTGGTGAATTTGCTGCTGAGGGCTTAACAGAAACACTGCAACGTATGGGCTTTGAAACAAGCCGCCTGAAGACGGGTACTCCCGCACGGGTAGATAAGAGATCCGCAGACTACAGCAAAATGGAACTCCAGCCAGGAGATGCAGACGTCCGCTGGTTTAGCTTCGACCCCGAAGTGTGGGTAGAAAGGGAACAAATGCCCTGCTATATGACCCGAACCACAGCCGAAACTCATCGCCTGATTCGAGAAAATTTGCACCTTTCACCGGTGTATGGCGGCTGGGTAGAAGCCAAAGGGCCGCGTTACTGTCCCAGTATTGAAGATAAGATTGTCCGCTTTGCTGATAAAGAAAGCCACCAAATCTTTATCGAACCGGAAGGTAGGGATATACCGGAACTTTACATTCAAGGTTTTTCGACGGGGTTGCCAGAAAACTTGCAGCTACAAATGTTGCGGAGTCTCCCCGGTTTGGAAAAGTGTATTATGCTGCGTCCGGCCTATGCAGTAGAGTACGATTATTTACCTGCGAACCAGTGTTATCCCACACTGATGACAAAGAAAATAGAAGGGCTGTTCTGTGCAGGACAAATTAACGGTACAACTGGTTACGAAGAAGCCGCAGCCCAAGGCATTGTAGCGGGAATTAACGCGGCGCGGTTTGTACGCGGTCAATCTGCGATCGTTTTCCCGCGTGAGGAAAGTTATATCGGTACGCTGGTTGACGATCTGTGTACGAAAGACTTGCGCGAACCTTATAGAATGCTGACTAGCAGGTCGGAGTATCGCTTAATCTTGCGTTCTGATAATGCCGATCAGCGTTTGACGCCCTTGGGACGGGAAATTGGTTTGATTGACGATCGCCGTTGGGAATTGTTTACCCGCAAGCAGGCAAATATCGCAGCAGAAAAAGAACGGCTGCACGCCACGCGGGTGAAAGAACATGATGATATTGGCAAAGCGATCGCCCAAGCTACAGGACAAGCCATCAAGGGTTCGATTACCCTTGCTGACTTATTGCGGCGTCCGGGATTTCATTATGTAGACCTCAATAGATACGGACTGGGAAATTCTCAGCTTAACCGTGCTGAAACAGAAGGCGCAGAAATTGACATTAAGTACTCTGGTTATCTTGCC
Source organism: Fischerella sp. PCC 9605 (assembly GCF_000517105.1). Classification (GTDB taxonomy): domain Bacteria; phylum Cyanobacteriota; class Cyanobacteriia; order Cyanobacteriales; family Nostocaceae; genus PCC9605. Next base: position 1,583,891 of record NZ_KI912148.1, read on the forward strand.
AGACAGCAAAATCAAATTGAGCAAATTGCTCGTCAGGCCAACCGTCAGTTACCTGCGGATTTGGATTACGCATCGATTGATACTCTTTCTAAAGAAGCACGAGAGAAACTCGCTAAGGTAAAACCGCTTACTATCGGTCAAGCAGCACGCATTGGTGGTGTTAACCCAGCCGATGTAAATGCTTTACTGATCTATTTAGAATTGCGTAAAAGCCGGACAGAAACTGATTTTTCAGCCTTAATGTCCAACCAAACTTTATGAAGCGGGAGTATAGTAGTAGGGTATATCGGGAATAGGTTAGTATGATTGATGACATCAGTACATACTGAGCATCATTAACCGTTTCCGATCGCAGTCGAATTTAATACCGAATAAATCATCAACCCGTCTACCTCAGACGGGACTATAGGTTTTTAATCCAAAATCCGCATAAACAGGGGTAACAATTCATCGGTTGCCCCCGACAAAGCCAAAACTGAAAATCGCTATGTCTCAAGAAGCCAGCACCAATCTCATTATTCCAGATCCATCGGAGGAATTAATCGCCAGCGAACCTTGGACGATAGAAACCTATGCTGATGGCTTTATGGATGACCTGTTTGCCGAGATAGACTCAATTCTGGATGGTGGTGGAAATCTACCTTCGCAAACGGTGCAACAAGCATATACTCATCTGCAAACAGTGAGAATGCCGCATATTGTTTTGCCAGACACACCCTTGGGAAACATACAAACAGTGTCGCATTATCGGAACAACCCCAACGCGGTTGTAGTGAATGCTCCTCGTGTCAGCAAAATAGTCAAGAAAGTGCGTCCAAAATCGCGGCACTGGTTTAGCCAAATGCTGAGTATGGGAACAACCTTGGGATTGGCGATCGCTGGCATGGCGTGGATGCTCAACTCTGGTTTGCTCAACCGTCTGGTATCGCAATCTCTCCAGCAAGCTTTGGAAGTACCACAGCCGCAGTTGCAGCCGCAGTTGCCGACAAAAGCAGAAGTAGAGGCAGATTTAGCTAATTATATGCTGGGAGCGCTCGCCGTTATAGACGCTCAAGCCGCAAAACACAATCTCAAAGGTAGCAATGTTGCACTTACACCAGGGTTAACAACTAACCGTACAGCCCTTGCCTATGTGAAGAACGACCAACCTACTGGTAATGCTAATCTACCACCTGTTTTAGCAGCTAACAATACAACTCCCGCCCCTAAGCACTCCACCAGCATGGTAGAGCGAATTTACATTCCTGTTTATCAAGCACCTTTGCCAATGCGCTACGTGCCTCCAGCTGTTGGTGGCATTGCTACAAATTTACCACCACTGCCATCCACTGTTAGCAAAACAGCAGCAAATGCAAATAAACCCGAATCTAATGTAAAATCTTCGCACAATACAGTGTCTAAACCAAGTAAACCTGCGGATTTGTTTGCAGCCGTGCGATCAAACCTAAAGCCTGTAGAAGTGAAAACAGCGCCAATCGCTGTGCAGCAAGCACCCAAGCCAGCCATACCGTCTCTTCCTGCTCTGTTAGCGCCTCCCAAACTACCCACAGCTACAGCACCACAACCAGAACCAGCAATAGCTAAACAACAAGTGGCATCTGTTTCATCTGCTCCTGCTCCCTCTCATACCCTAGAAGGATTGTTAGAGTTAGGAAACAAATCCGCTGCTTTATTTCAAATTAATGGCGTGAGTCGCCGCGTTGATATTGGTGAAAGCATTGGTTCTAGTGGTTGGACACTAGTAGATGTCGCCAACGGAGAAGCAATCATCCGCCGTAACGGCGAAGTGCGATCGATTATTGCAGGACAGAAATTTTAAATTTTTTGTGCTCATAGCTTCAGAGCTAATGCTAAGTAGCCATTTTTGGCGTTGCTGATTTCATGTATGAAAATGATTTTGCGTTCTGCTAAAACCCCTGTAGAGACGCGCCATGGCGCGTCTCTACATTTGGATTCATACTTTGATTCAGCAACGCCCCATTTTTTATATCCCCTAACCTACATAGTTTGGCGGTTAGGGGAATTTTAATTGGCTATCTAAACCCTTCTTTCTTTTTTCCTTTGGACACAAGCTAGAACTTTAATTAAAAATAGATCCCAAAGATAGAAAAGATGATTACACCCATGCGTGTTTTTGTATTACTTTTTAATGCCGGCACAGACAATGAGGGAATTCACACAGTCCGAGTTGGCGATCGCAATAAAATTCTGATGTTCGAGTCAGAAGACGATGCTACCCGCTTTGCTTTGATGTTAGAAGCTCAAGATTTTCCCATACCCACAGTCGAGGCGATAGATTCTGAGGAAATCAAAGAATTTTGCCTGAGTGCTGACTATGATTGGGAAATCATCTCCGAAGACAGTGGTTTAGCGGTTCCCCCAGAAATCAATGTGGAAGAAACCGATTGGAAACCAGATGCAGAAATACAGGAGACTGAAGAGGATGCTCTACCTGATAATCAAGAATCACAACAAGAGGAACCGGAATTGTCTGATTCCGAACTGGACAGCATTCGCCGCAGATTAGAAGGATTGTTGTGATGAGTCATTAGTCAAGAGTCAATAGTCAAAATTAATTACTCTGGACTTTGGACTTATAACTGTGGACTCCACCTAGGCGTGGACAAATGACAAAGGACAAAGAAAAATGACAAATTTGCAGGAGCGTGGGCATCTTCTTACAGAGCAGGTTAACCCAAATAGCCAGAATTTAGACCAACTCAGTTCTTTAGAATTGGTGGAAATTTTTAATCGCGAAGATGAAAAAGCAGTGGCTGCTGTTGCTGCTGCTAAAATGCAATTGGCTCAAGCAATTGAACGCACAGCAGAGTCTTTGCGCCACGGAGGACGTCTGTTTTATGTCGGTGCGGGAACGAGTGGGAGGTTAGGGGTGTTAGACGCTGCTGAGTGTCCGCCGACTTTTTGTACGCCTCCGGAACTAGTACAGGGAATCATTGCTGGCGGTGCTGGCGCATTAGTACGCAGTTCTGAAGATTTAGAAGATCGTTTCCAAGATGGAGAAGCGGCGATCGCACAACGACAAATAACACAATTAGATGTGGTAGTCGGGATTACCGCTGGCGGTACAACACCTTTTGTTCATGGAGCCATTAATGCTGCCCGTCAACGGGGGGCTACCACTATTTTTATTGCCTGTGTACCTGCCGAACAAGTGAGTGTGGAAGCGGATATTGATATTCGCTTGCTGACAGGGCCAGAGGTACTAGCTGGTTCCACTCGCCTGAAAGCAGGCACAGCAACTAAGCTAGCTTTAAATATCCTTTCTACCGGTGTGATGGTACGCTTGGGCAAAGTCTATGGAAATCGCATGGTAGATGTAGCGGTGACTAATAACAAATTACGCGATCGGGCTTTGCGAATTTTGCAAGACCTCACAAGTTTAAGTCGCGAAGCATCGGGATTATTGCTAGAACGTAGCGGCAACTGGGTAAAGTTGGCGCTGTTAATGCATTGGACTGGTTTAGACAAGGAACAAGGCTTAAAACTGCTCTCAGAATACCAAGGTAATCTAAGAGTAGCAGTTGCCAGTCATAAAAGCCGCAGCTAATCATAGAAGTGTGTTGTTAGTTGTTAGTTGTTAGTTATTCATCACCACTACCCGCTAACTACTAATTACTAACAATTTACATAGGTAGCTAGAAGTAAGAAGCTAAAAGCTTTTCCCAGACTATTTTTTGATGATTGATATTTTATGTTTAATACCGATTGCAACATTCGAGAGGCGGAGCCTTCAACCCTCGTTACCAGGTTCAACCTGGTAACGAGAATGAGAACCTCTGGCTCTCCTACTAGATATAGTACAAGATATTAGCAATAACATTTCAAGTGTAGTTCAGGAAGTCTATGCTAGCTTTCCTAACTCACTAGATTTGGATAATTAATTTTGCAGAATACTCTGATTAATAAAACCTAACAAATCCAGATTTATTGCAATAAAAAAATCAGGAGTTACACTGATTCTTTCCTGGTCGTAAAAGTATAACATGATATATGAATTCTGGGTGCATCTCCATTTTAGAATATAGCAATCCTACTTGGTGATTTAAACCCTAGCTAGGAATATAGATTCTGAAGAGGAGAGCATCTATATTCAGAGTACTCCTTTATTTATTCTGCTGCTTTTACTCTTCTCAATCTTGGCTTGGGAAAGCTATATACCAATATATAAAAAAGAAATAGCAGCTATTTGGATAGTTTGCTGGCGGAATTTATTTATACTCTGAAAATATATTTGCTGACTAATTTATATCTATTCTAGTCGGCAATAAGATGACTTATTAATAAAAGGAAAAAAGTATGAGCCATCTGCAACCGATGGTAGCAAATAAATTAATGAACGAATTTAAACATTATACTGAATTAAAATATAGTGGCAAGTTACTTATTAAAAGTACCAAGGGATCTAAGTGGAATTTTTATTATCAATCAGGACAAATAGTTTGGGCAACAGGAGGAACTCATCCCTTCCGGCGCTGGCGTAGACAAATGGCTCAATATTGCCCTGAAATTGACCTTGATAATATGCAGTTGTGCTCTCAAGACGTATCCATAGATTACTGGGATTATCGCCTTCTAGAATCTTTGTACGCTCAACAGAAAATTAAGCGCGAACAAATGAATGCTGTTGTGGAAAACACGATCGCAGAATTATTATTTGATCTCGTTCAACAGGCAAATTTTTCTTCGGTAAATAGCGATCGCAACCAAGAAATCATTTTGCCAGCATCAACGAACTTGGTAAGCGCCGATAAATTTTTCAAACTCATGGAGGAATCATGGAAAAATTGGTCGGAAGCTGGTTTAGCAAATCTTTCTCCTAACTTAGCACCAACAGTGCACAGAGCAGAACAACTCCAGCAACAAGTAAGTTCAGGTGTCTACAAAAATTTTGTAACTTTAATCAACGGCAAGTATACTCTACTGGACTTAGCCGTGAAAATGAAGCAGAGTGTCTTGTCAGTTTCCCGTTCTTTGCTTCCTTATATCTTTAAAGGAATTATTGAACTGGTGGAAGTTCCTGATTTACCTTTACGAGTAATTGAAGTTAAAGATAACTACAGCATCACCAAATCAAAAACACCAACTATTCCGCTGATCGCCTGTGTGAACGATCGCCCTCAGGTCAGCGAAATGCTAGAGGAAATTATTATACATAATGGGTTGAGACTAATTAATATCCAAGATGCTGTTCATCCCTTACCAATTTTAATTGAGCATAAGCCAGACCTGATTTTTTTAGATTTGGTTTTACCAGTCGCCAGTGGGTACGAAATTTGCGCTCAGTTAAGACGTATTTCTTTGTTTGCTAATACGCCAATAATTATTTTAACGGACAGCGATCGCTCTTTAGATCGAGTTCGAGCCAAAGTTGTAGGTTCAACAGATTCTATCGCTGCACCCCTATCAGCCGACAAAGTCATGGGTGTAGTACGTAAGCACATACAACCAGAGTCAAAAGTCAAAAGTCTAACAACTCTGGACTCTGGACTCTTGACCCTTGACTCTTGACTAATCTTCCAGTGATTTAGCTGGTACTTCAACTGCTGTTACATCAATTGTGCCTTCAGGTGTAAAGCGCTGAAAACGACCATGTTGCACTAACAAAGCCTCTCCACAGTTAGGACACTGCAACTGGGTTTGATTTAAACCTGTAAATTCGTATTCACAGACGGGACAGCGATCGCTAACTAAGTTACGTTGTAGCCACCAACGGAAACCAAAAAATGCCACAATCGGTGCGAGTAAAAGTAGCCCAAAAATAATCAGCAATGAATTTACTAACCAGCCTAAGCCCAATGAGCCTAGCAACCACACAATTACTATGAGGGTCAGCCAAGGGCGGAGATGATACAGACTTAACTGAAAGGTTCTAAAGCTCATTTGTTAAGTATCGTCTTGCTCTTCCTCTAGGATAGCGAGTTTGTACAAGAGTCTCTAGTACAACAAGGCAAGAAACAGAAGATTATAATGCTTATAAAATCTACATTTTTGTCCATACTCTCACATTCTGGTTATTTCTGCCCTGCTGCTCTCGCTACAAATAAATTAACCATTTGACTCTAAGATTTGGTCAATTCTTAAAATTTCGACAAGTTAAGGGTTACTCAACAAAGAGCGTAGAAACCAATAAAAAGGCTATTTCAATAAGGAACACACTATATAACTAAAAATTCAGGATATTAGCTTGAATTGGTGTGCGATCGCCAATCTTCTTGATAACTGAGTCGATCGCATTACTTCTAACCCGCAGCTTGCTGATTAAAATTGAGATAACCGTTGCTGATAATAGTCCGCTATTTTTTCTGTCACTTCAGTTACCGATAGACCATCAGTACTAATTTCAATCGCATCGGGTGCTTTCTTTAAAGGCGAAACTTTGCGAGTGCTATCTTTCCAGTCGCGTTCAGCAATATCTTTCTCTAACTGTTCCAAAGATACTTCGCTTTGACCTTGTTTTTGAAAGTCTTGCTGGCGACGACGCGCGCGTTCTTTCACAGAGGCGGTTAAAAAGATTTTCACTTCTGCATCGGGGAAAACGTGGGAACCAATATCCCGTCCTTCCGCGACTAAACCACCTTTTTTGCCCCAGCTTTGCTGTTGTTTTACCAGTGCTTGACGCACAGCGCTTTGTGCAGCTATGGCCGAGACTTTAGATGTTACTTCTGTTGAGCGAATTACCTGGGTAACATTATGACCGTTAATCCAAACCTGCACCGGAGATTGTAAATCCTGCCCGGGAGCCAGTTCGATTACACACCTGCTAACTAATTCAGCGATCGCACACTCATCATCAATAGCAATTCCCTCGTGCAGCACCAACCAGGTAACAGCACGGTACATTGCTCCTGTATCCAAATATACTAGACCCAATTTTGCCGCTACTTGGCGGGCAACTGTAGATTTTCCAGCTCCGGCGGGTCCATCAATGGCGATGATTGGTTGGCGATCGCGCAGAATCGTGTTGTCAATTAAACGTGTAGAACCAAGACGAGCAGCGATCGCGAGCATTCCTTCCTCCTGAACTGTTTTTAAAGGTATTAACGTAGTCGGTTCAACCAATTCAATATATTCCACAGATACAGAACTGACCATTGCTATTTCTTGCTGCACTATTGCTATTAGCTTGCTCGTATTGCGTTCTCCGGCGCGAAAAGCTGCTTGAGCTTGCCGCAAACCGCGATACAACACTGCTGCTTGCTGCTTTTCTGTAGCAGTCAAATATTTGTTGCGAGAACTCATGGCTAAACCAGATGGTTCCCGCACAGTTGGGCAAGCAACAATCTCAATCGAGAAATTCAAATCAGCTACTAGCCGTCTGATAATTGCCAGTTGCTGACCATCTTTTTGACCAAAATAGGCTCGGTCAGGCTGTACCAAGTTGAAAAGCTTGGTCACGATCGTAGCCACTCCTTGAAAGTGACCTGGTCGAGAACGACCACACAAGCCTGAGATCATAGCAGATGGTGGGATGACTTGTGTAACTTTTGAGTCTTGTATATTCTTCAGGTCAACTCCCATCTCTTCCGGAGTTGGTACAAAAATCGCATCTACTCCAGCTTGTTCGCACAGTTGTCGGTCTTGATCTAAGGTGCGGGGATAACGATGATAATCCTCGTTCGGGCCAAATTGCAGAGGATTGACGAAAATACTGACAATTACCGTAGCATTTTCTTGTCGCGCCCGTTGAATCAAGCTTAAATGACCCTGATGTAAGGCTCCCATTGTGGGAACAAGACCGACTGCTGTCAAGGATATGCCAGTTACTTCAAATTCTGATGGCCGCTCTTGCTCCAAAAGCATGTTTTCTGACGAGCGGCGTTTAGCTAAGTAGCAGCTTAGAGCTGCAATTGTTGTCAACAGGCGCACAAAAATACCCCTAGTCTTTCCTTTGCTCTCCCCGTTAGTTTATATCTGAAAAGGAAGCAAGAGAGTAGTGACTGGGGTAATGAGGATTGTTGTTTGTTGTTTGTTGGTTGTTGTTTGGAGCATCAATTACCAACCAACAACCAACAACCAACCACCAACCAATGTCTTTACCTTCCCAGAACTTCTATTTTCACTGGTGCTATGCCGCTACCCATCATTCCCAGAATTCGTGCTGCACCTGCGGAAAGGTCAATAACTCGACCGCGAATGAATGGGCCTCTGTCATTAATTCGTACAACAACGGAACGGCCATTGCGGGTGTTGGTGACACGTACTCGTGTACCAAAGGGCAAGCTGCGATGGGCCGCTGTCATTCCTTCTGGATTAAACCTCTCACCAGCCGCGGTACGATTGCCGGAAAAATCATAGCCGTAGTAAGAAGCTACTCCCTTGATGGTGTCTCGCACTCGCCCAGCAATCTGCTGCGGCAACTTTGGTAGTGAGGCTGACGAACGTACTGGTAAGTTAGCTATTTCGTTTAGGGGAGATGCGTTGCCTATAAGTCTGCGTAGGCGGTTGGTTGCCTGTAACGCGTCTTGTGCCGGATCGTTAGTTGTATCCGCTAGCCGCGTGTCATCATTGATTTCGACAAGTTCTTCGCTATTGACTTTGATGATGAAGCGATCGCCAGACTTTTGCTGACCAGCTATGCTTTTGTTCTGGTCTTGATTGGAGGTTGTAGATGCGCCTCCTGCTTTCCAACTCACAATAATCTTGCTGGCGTCTACTTTATCCAAGGCTAGCTGGTTGATCTTTGCTGCTACTTTGCTAGCCCTTTGAACTGGATCGTCTTTAGCAAAGCTACCCTGATTGGCCTGATTAGCGCTTGTCTTGCCCGCACTGTCAATTTCACCAACTTTAGTTTCTTCGCTGGTAACTGACTTCTGACCCAAAAAGCTGAGAACAGGGATATCGCGCAGATAGAGCGTTGCCGCTGGACGTCCTGTCACTTCATGTGTTTGAATCTTTGCGATCGCAGCAGCATTAGAGGCAGGGTTCGCTGTTGGGGATTGGTATTCTCCTACTTTGACTACATCAGCTGAAAATGCAGATAGAGAAGTTGGAGCAGTTTTCTTAGTTGTTTCGGCACGTCCAACTAAGGGCATCCCCAAAACTGTGCTACACACAGCGACAACAGTCCACAAATGTTTTTGATTCATGCGTCCGATTATTAAAGCAACTGTAGAACAGAGATTTGGTGATTTTGTAGGTGTTGCACTGCTGAGAGTGGCTTCCCGCAACAATCGAACTCGTTCCGCTTTCACTTTTTGCTAATAACTGCAACAGACTAACATGAACCTCTGAATTTGGGGATCAGGGTTTTAGCGTAAGTATTGGTAGCATTATCTAAATCAAATTAGAATTTCAAGTCCAAAACCGTTCTAAAAAGCGGATTTTGGCTTAGTAACACTTTTTTTGATTGTTTAGAAATTTTATTATGAAAACCTAACAATATTTGGTATTTAAATCGATCAAATGGCATATGTGCTTGCCTAAAAAGCTCATTGATGTTATTTAGTTTCCAACAAAGTTGATTTAACCATAAAAATACTTAAAACAAGTAAATATACTTAAAGTATTAATTTGAAGATTAAACTTTATTTTAAGTTATATTTATAACACTTTTTCAGTGTCAGCTGCCAATTGCCAATTTCCAAGAGTAATAGGGTATTGCTTAGCTCAAGCTAGCATACAAGATAAATATTTCAACTATTTAGATATTAACAATCTTTTTCATAATGTTGTATTTGCAACAAGTACTCCGATACACTTACCTGAACGTGATGTTGAAAAATTAAGTGAAATAAGTTACATATATTGGCAACAAAGAAGCTTGAGACGAGCTTTTGTTGAAGGAAGCATTTTTTACAATAAAATAAGAACCAATTATGTCGCGGTTTAACCAAATTTGCTGGCACTGTGCGAGTACTTTGTAACCACGGCTAAGAAGCACAATATCTTACCCAAGGTAGTTGAGAAAGCGTAACTTTTCACACTGAATTGTCAGTTTCATGGCAAACCAAGAAGATTTAGCAAAACCCCCATCATCACTTCAATCTTTTCTTGAAGACTTGCATTGCAAGTACAAGCCATTGCAGAATGGTGCAGTAGCGAATTACATTCCAGAACTGGCAAAGGTAGACCCAGATTCGTTCAGCATCTGCATCGTCACCGTTGATGGTGAAGTTTACGAAGTTGGAGATAGCCAGCAGCTATTCACAATTCAATCTATCTCCAAAGTGTTTGTATACGGACTCGCTCTTGAAGACCACGGAAGAGATTACATATTAACTAGGGTGGGTGTAGAACCCACAGGAGACGCATTCAACGCTATCATTCTTGACGAGCAATCTAAGCGACCTTACAACCCAATGGTGAATGCAGGAGCGATCGCCACCACCAGTTTAATCAAGGGGTCGGGTGCAACCGAACGTTTGAACCGGATGCTGGATATGTTCCGCAGATATATAGGACGCGATGTATTCGTTGATATTTCGGTATTTACATCAGAACGCACCACCGGACATCGCAACCGAGCGATGGCACACCTGATGCTCAACTTTGGTATGATTGACGAACCCATCGACACAGCACTAGATCTTTACTTTCAACAGTGTGCGGTGATGGTCAATTGCCATGATTTAGCTGTGATGGCGGCGACGCTGGCAAATAAGGGTGTCAACCCTATGACCAAAGAACAAGCGGTTAATAGCCGTTACGTCAAAGACATTCTCAGCGTCATGTATACCTGCGGAATGTATAACTTTGCGGGTGAGTGGGCATACAAAGTTGGTATTCCCGCCAAAAGTGGTATCTCTGGTGGGATTATTGCCGTAGTACCCGACAAGATGGGAATCGCAGTATTTTCACCTCGCTTGGACGCACGCGGTAACAGCGTCCGGGGAGTGAAGGTGTGCGAGGAACTTTCGCAACATTTGGGTTTACACCTGTTTGAGTGTGCGCGGTTAGTCAAGAGTCAAGAGTAAATACTTAGAGGTAAAAGAGGAACAAGGATTAGGTGCAGTAGAGCCAACTGTGCTGTAAATTCTGATAAAAGCTGTGTCTTTTTGCCTGCATATTTTACTTTTACCAAGATTTTGTTGAATTGTACCATAATAAAAATATTAGGTTTTTATGGAAAAAACAAATGGCTAAACCCACAGGAGAACTTGGATATCTTCGTGCCAGTATAGATGAGAATTGTGAACTAAAATCAAGTTTTGAAAAAATACATTTTTCAAAAGAGAAAGATGCAGTTGAGCAACATATCGTTTCATGTTTTATAAATTCAGCAAATAAAGAAATTAATCAATCAGGGGAAACGTTTTTCTTGTCTAATCCTGTAAAAAAGCCGTTAGATGATTTCGATTTTGAGGTTTCCACACCTAAAGGAACTGCTTATTTGGAGTTGATGGAAGCTGCTCCACTCGAACGTATAAAAGGGGGGTATGCTCATGCTCCTCAAAGTTATAAGCCTTATGACTTTGCACAAAATATCTTCAAAAAGATTTTAGATAAATCTCAGAAGTACTCAAAATCTCGAAAGCACGATGAACTTTTTCTTCTCATATATGTAACGCATTGGACATTTGTATTGAGCGAAACAACTATCGACTTGTTGAGATATTTTTGCAATCAACAGCAAACGATTTTCAAGGCAATTTTTTTGTATACCCCTCTTGATGAAAAGGAAGGTGTTGTCAAGTTCATTTGTCCTGTCCCCCCAGAATTTTTGCAGGAGATTGATCCTGAAAAATATAAAGAAAACGTAGTACTCAATTTAGATCCTAAAAAATTTAAGACTGTCATTAAAAGAGAGCCTTGACACCCACTTTTTCCGTATTGAGCCAAGATGCGTGAAATAAAAATTGTGCGTCTGAAAAAACGCTTAGACGCATCAGATGTAGACTTCAATTCTACATCGACACCCTTTGATTCTGTTCCTTATGACTAAATCTCAATATGGCTTTAATATCATCCTCTTCTTGCTTGAGTACATGGTATAGATCCCAATTCTGTTGAAGGTTGAGCCAGAACTCAGAACTGTTTCCAAAGAACTTGGACAAACGTAATGCAGTACTTGGTGTTACACCACGTTTCCCATTGACTAACTCATTCACTCGCTGATAGGGAACATGAATTGCTTGTGCAAGTTCAGTTTGTGATATTCCCATTGCTTCTAAGAAGTCTTTAAGCAGGATTTCTCCAGGATGTGTCGGAGGACGATGTTTTGGAGTTCTCATAAATTATTACCCCCTAATGATAATCGACTATTTCAACCTCACAAGGTCCTTCTGGTGTCCATGCAAAGCAAATCCGATACTGGTCGTTAATCCGAATACTGTAGTAACCTTTTCTATCTCCCTTGAGTGCCTCTAATCTATTGCCTGGTGGCACTTTCATGTCATCCAAAGAAAAAGCTGCATTCAGTTGGTCTAATTTCCTTTGTGCAACTTCCCAAAGATTGACGGGACACTTCTTTCGAGCGTCTTTTGAGTCGTTCCCATCGAAAATGTCTTCAGTCGCTTTATCTTTGAATGACACTATCATATTAGCATGATAACACGGATGACATGCTAAGAACAAATCCATACTCTCCCCACTCCTCAAGCACGTGCCAGCAGAGGTGCAGCAGCAAGCAGGGTTTGAGTGTAAGGATGCTGAGGATTAGCAAAAATTTCTTTTGTGGGGCCTATTTCGACAATTTTGCCACCGTTCATCACGGCAATGCGATCGCACAAAAATCTCGCTAACCACAAATCGTGGGTGATAAACAAATACGTTAAATCAAACTCTTCTTTTAACTCCAACATCAAATCCAGGACTTGTGACTGCACGCTAGCGTCTAACATACTCACGGGTTCATCGCAGATTAAAAGTTTGGGATGAGTAATTAAAGCACGAGCAATGGCTACTCGTTGCTGCTGTCCTCCTGACAAATCTGAGGGATAGCGCTGATAATAAACTTCTGGCGGTTTTAACCCCACTTTCTCCAGCATCGACAATACCTGTTGTTTCGCTGCTTCAGGAGTTGCGATCTGATGAATTAATAGCGGATCGGCGATACTCTGTCCTACCGTCATCGCTGGATTGAGGCAAGCATGGGGATCTTGAAATACCATTTGCATTTGCCGCCGTTGCTGGCGGATTTCTTGCCGAGATAGGTTAGTTATATCTCTTCCTAAAAACTCGACTTTGCCAGCGCTAGGACGAATCAGTTGCAAGATTGTTCGCGATAAAGTACTCTTACCGCAACCAGATTCCCCGACTAATCCTAAAATTTCTCCTGAATAAAGTTCCAAATTGATGCCATCGACTGCCTTTATTGTCTGACCTTGACCTTTAAACAATCGCTCAACAAAATTAGGCTCGATGGTGTAGTGCTGTTTTAGTTCGAGGACGCGCAGAATTGGGGATCGGGGATCGGCGATTGGGGATTGGGAAGAAATTTCCCCAGTCCCTTCTACATTTTGAATATGCAAAGCTGCTTGTAAGAGCGATCGCGTGTATTCGTGCTGGGGATGCCTAAATACAGATTCTGTCGCACCCATTTCCACCATCTTGCCGTCATACATCACGCCAATGCGATCGCAATATTCTGCCACCATTGCCAAATCGTGGGAAATCAACAGCAGTGCCATGTTTTCTTCTGCACACAGTCGCGTTAGTTCCTGCAAAATCTGCGCTGAGACTGTGACATCTAAGCTGGTGGTGGGTTCATCGGCAACTATCATCTTGGGTTGCAGCAATAAAGCCAAAGCAATGGCTACTCTTTGCCGCATCCCACCGCTAAACTCGTGTGGGTACTGATTCCAGCGATTAGCAGGTATCTTAACTTTTTCTAATATGGCGATCGCCTTTTCTTTGGCTTCTCGTGCTGACAACTCGGGTGAGTGCGCCTTGAGTGTTTCAATACAGTGGTTGCCAATAGTCATTAACGGATCGAGGCGCGTCATGGGATCTTGGAAGATCAGCGCTACTGCCTCCCCTCGAAATTTCCGCATTTGGATTGGTGTTAAATCAAACACTGATTGTCCTTGAAATGTCACCCGTCCTTCAATGCGAGTAGACGCTGGTAGCAAGTGCATCGCTGCCCTTCCCAAGGTTGACTTACCACACCCCGACTCTCCCACTAATCCCATTCTTTCGCCTGGTTGCAGGCTGAAAGATACGTCATCAACTGCCCATTGGGCTTCTTCACCACTACGATGAGGATAGGCAACCCGCAAATGTTCGATAGAAAATAAGATACTCACGTAATATCAATCCTTTTAGCCTACTATCTCTCAATTTCTACTAAATCAGATATGTAGCTCAACCTTAAAAAACATAATAATGTAGGGTGCGTTAGGACAATTCGTCCTAACGCACCTAAAACATGAATTTTGGTACGTTACGCGCTACTCTAACGCACGCTACAGGTTTTATAAAGTCATAAATAAAAAACCCTCCAATGATGGAGGGTGAAATAATGCGATCGCGCAAGCTTAGCTAGCTAGAATCCTTACCGCTTCATGCAGCAGCGTTTTTACTCTGTACAGCTTATAAAGCTTGTCCTGATAAAACCTCATCTGCTCATCCTCAAAGTATTCTTCCTCTTTGGTTAGTCGCAACAGTCCCATTTGACTTTCTGTAGGTTTCCCAATCATATCAAGTGCTACTGTGATGTATTTGTAAATTTCAATTCCAGGTGAGTGCAAGCCGATACCCTCTCTCATCTGGTCAATAGCGCGATAAGGAAAAGCAGTGAGTACGTTAATCCAAGCTTCAGATTTACCGTGGCTACCTAATGGTTGCACTCCATAGTGAGATGCCATCGCGCGTAAATCTTCAAGTGATAGCGCTTCTAGTTCTTTGCGTGTCATCATATAGTTGTCTCATTGTTAATTGGGACTGGTAGCTATGAACTCTTGACGGATGCCATAGCTACCAATTAACTATTATTCAATAGGTTAACCAATTATTTCAAGCAAGATTAAGCAATGTAAAGTGAGTAAAGATAAGCGCGGTAATCCAGATATCAAAGAGCACGGCTTTAAAACCGATAGAGAAGAACCATTTAATAAATTGCTTGCTGTTAAAGTTACCGAGTCAATGTATAACCAAGTTAAAAGTCAGCCTGACTCTTCTGAATTCATGAGAAAAGCTATTCAGAAAGCACTGGATGAAGCTAAACAAGATAAGTAGAGATATAGCTTTGTCGTTAAAATTTATTCAATAAGTTATTCAATATTTTTCAAAAATTTTAATATAAAAAATCAACAAACTCCTTTTGACAGGAGGTTTTATGTTTCTGTATGACATTACACTTTATCTCTGAGTCAAAGAATGACACAAAGAACAGGTCTATGATGCTTTTGACAAACTATGGGCTGCTGGTACACCAGTAACAGCAACAAATTTTAATAAAATCTGAACAAATAATATTTATAACCTATTGATGAAAATTTTCAATATATATTAGGAAAAACAGGTGGTATATTCAACTAGATAAGTTAACTTTTTTCTCATTTCATCTACTTAATCGCGATAAAATGAAATTAAGCTAAGACAAGAGAGGTACAGATATTATGGGTGTAAAAATTTTACCTGATGTTGGAGATGTAGCTGAAAACCTTGGTGTAACAGGTATTTTAGGAGTTGTTCTTCTGCCTGTTTTCTTACCAGTGATTGCTGGTGTTGCTAAGCCAATAGTCAAGACAGCTGTGAAAGGCGGAATCCTTTTCTATGAAAAGAGTAAGGGAGCGATCGCAGAAGTTGGTGAATCTTGGGAAGATATTGTGGCAGAAGCAAGGGCTGAAATTGGTGAGGCACGAATGAAATCGGCAGAACCTGTGGAAGCTAGTGCTGATTGACTGAAGGGAGAATCATGCTAATAGCCGAATTCAGCATTGCACATTTGCATAACAATGTAACTTTTTGTGAGGGATGGGAATTTTGCCCATCCTTTTTTGAAGGAAAGAATTGCAAAACTTAATAGACAACAACCGCCAAAAAATGATTGAACTGCAAGGAATAAGCAGATGTCAGCTTCTGTGCTTCCGTTTTTGGAAACTGCTGCCCAACACCTAGTCCAAAGTGTTCCCCTTGCCCAAGCTTCTGAAACTGTCGGTTCTGTACTTGCTCACCTTGCTGGCAATGTATTCGATTCTGTCGAAGCTATCTATATTGTTGATGAAAATGGACATCTGCAAGGTCTAGTTCGCCTAGTAAATTTATTAACCGCGCCACAACACCGAAAACTAGGCGAAATCATGACTTTGCAACCACCAACAGCCCATCCTCACGATGACCAAGAAAAGGTTGCGGGGTTGGCAGTTACATACGGATTGGTAGATGTTCCTGTAGTTGATCGACAGGGTTACTTTTTAGGAGTCGTTCCTGCCCAATCTTTAATTGCCATCTTAAGACGAGAGCATATTGAGGATCTGCATCGACTGACTGGTATTCGAGGTGAAGATTCCCAGGCACGTCACGCCTTGGAAGCACCACCAACGCGACGAGCACGCGATCGCTTACCGTGGCTGCTTGTCGGGCTACTTGGCAGTATTTTGGCTACATTCGTTGTCTCTCGGTTTGAAAGTACTCTCGAAGCTCGTGTTTTTGTCTCCTTTTTTGTGCCTGGGATCGTCTACCTGGCAGATGCGATTGGGACGCAAACGGAAGCAATAGTTGTCAGAGGTTTATCTTTTAACCACAATACCTCTTTGCGGAGTTTACTAACTGGAGAGCTTTGGACTGGACTGCTGATTGGACTTGCTCTCGGTGGTTTAAGTTTCCCACTCGTGCTTGTAGCATTTGCGAATTTGCAATTAGCTTTTGCTGTGGCACTAACGATAGTAACTGCTGGGGGTGTTGCAACCAGTGTAGGTTTGTTTTTTCCTTGGCTACTCCACAGTATCGGCAAAGATCCAGCTTTTGGTTCTGGCCCTGTCGCTACAATCGTTCAGGACGTAATGAGTTTACTAATTTATTTCCTGATTGTTCAATTTTTTGGAGTGTAAGATTGCGTCCGGTTGACAACACGCCCCAAAAATCCTTAACTTGCTAAAATAGCTTAAACTTTTCTTAACCCTAAAGTTACAAAGCTATGTTAGAACCCTTAAAAACTATCACCATCTTCCAAAAACAACCCGATCCCAAGGTATTTTCAACTGGTCAAGTTATCTTTGAGGAAGGAAGAACGGGAGATTGTATGTATGGTGTTATGGAAGGAGAAGTTAATTTATTGGTCAATGGCAAGGTTGTGGAGACCATTACAGCAGGAAATGTCTTTGGTACAGGAGTGTTGATTGGCATCAAAACAAGAACTTATACAGCGATCGCCAAAACAGAATGCAAACTAGCTTACCTGGATAAAAAGCGGTTTCTATTTGCCGTTCAGGAAACTCCTATGTTTGCACTTGAAGTGATCGGAAATTACTCCCAACGCCTAGAACGTCTGCGGCAAGAAGTGTAAGCAACACTGCCAAACTTAACTGTGGTTGTTTCCTATTAATTAGTACTTTCAATTAGTGATTTGTTTATAACTATAGCCCAATCCTGACTTACAAAAATTTATGTAAATTACTTGATGATCGTAAACTTATAAAAATGCCGATCAAATATTATAAAATTATTAAATGCTTTTAAATTTAATCAATACTTGTATGCCCAGCTAGTATTATATATTTGGTGATTCAGGAGAGTGAGGAAGTCTTTAAATTAATGGCGATCGCGCATCAAACAGCAAGTTTTTGTTGCCGTTGAATAAAGGCTCCTCAGCAGCGGATACTGCACTCCTAGTAATATTGTTTTGTTTGAAATATGCAATATTTGCATTCTGGAAACTGCGTTAAACCCAAAGTTGAAAATCAAAAATTAAAAATAGATTGACAAATGCTCATTTCTGCTGATACGCGCATTTCTTTCCCGTGTTCTCTAGTCTATGCCACCTACCGAGACAAGCTAGTTGAACTTGTTCCGTACATGCCAAACGTGCGTTACGTCAAAGTTAAATCTCGCCGCGAGGAGAATGGACGAGTTTACAGTATCAACGAGTGGCATGGAGGTGGAGAAATTCCACTGGCAGCAAGGACTATAATTAGCGAAGATATGCTCTCGTGGACAGAATACAATACCTGGAACGAGGCTGAGTTTTTGCTGGAATGGCAAATCGAAACTCATGCCTTTAGCGAAGCAGTCAACTGTACAGGAAAAAATCACTTCATTGCCGATGGTAATTCCACTGTAATTAAGAGTCGTGGCGAACTCACGATTGATCCCAAGCAAATTAAGGGGGTGCCTCAATTCATTGCCAAGCAAATCGCGCACATAGTCGAGGATTTTCTCGGTAAAAAGATTGAACCCAATCTGTTACAAATGAGCGAAGGAGTGCGTCAGTATCTAGAACGGCAAGCTAAAGGTAGCGACTAGGAAGACGCGGAGATCGTGAGACACGGTGACACTTCCCTTGACGCGGAGACAATGAGACGCGGTGACGCGGAGAAATTATCAAAAATATTCCCCGTGTCCCCGTGTCTCCACCTCCCCGCATCCTCTTCATTCTCCGCGTCCCCGTGTCCTCTTCAAAGCTTTTTGCAAGTTGCTTCCCGTAGGGTACAACCAACAACATACAACCAACAACACTTAGAAAGTGTTAAAACTAATGAAGCAAAAAGTCCACACTCTTGTAGCTGTGGGATGATTTTATCAAGGCGCTTTTAAGTGCCATGATAGGAAAATCTTGGTTGAAATACCACGGTGGTAAAGTAAAAATTCTTTGGAAATAGTGCAGCCTAAAGAAGCTAAAAATAGTTTTGTGAGGGTAGCGAAAACCTCCTGAAACTAAGCTCATGCATTTTTAACTGTAGAGGTGCATGATGGTGCGTCTCTACAAGTCATAAAAAACCAAATAAAAGCTTTTTGAAGCAATCTACAGATTGCTTCATTTGTAACTTTGTAACAGGGTATACACAAACATATCCCAAATGGATAAACGCACCAGCATGTTATCCATGAGAGAATTGTAGCCTTAACCCTGAGCAAGGGCTACCTGAAAGGGCGAGTACCCTACAGGGATGCTATACTCTACCAGAAGTGGGAGGAACGGGTGCAGGCGTCTACGCCTACAAACTAAAAGCTTACGGCTTTTGAAGACAGATGAGCGAAGACTGTCGCAGTTGGTCGCAGCTGTGAGAGTGTCAATTTCCTTTATGATTCTAAATACAGTCTCTAATCTCACAAGTAAAAATCTTCAAGATCTCATTGTGTACCAACATTCGCAATCCAGACAATCCCCAAGTTTTGGCAAAACACTTCCTACTCCTCTTTTGCATCTGTCTCTGGTGCAGGTGGTTTTAGGATAGCGTTACAGTAGTGAATAAGAGTCGTCAGGCGATCGCTTATTGTCTTGAGTCTGTCAACAGCACTCGTACTTTGTCGCGCCCCTTGGAAAAACATCACATCTATTTCCAAAAGTCGCAATTGCTTGTTCATCTCTGTCCTATAGGACAATTCCCGCGATTTTTCTTCAGATAAAGGTATAATCTGTTGCTGAAAAAATTGCTGTAATGATGAAAGATGTTGCCGCAGTTGGTGTGCATCCATTTGCTTAGTCGCAACATTAGAGCGGAACTGCTCTAGGAGTATTGCGAAGGTGTGATATTTCTGATGATTGAGAGACATTCAGTACTTAATTGAGATACTATTAATGTCAAGAAATTTTTCATATACAATATACTTCTTTAACCTTTTGTTCAGGTTGCTGCCCCGGAAATTATAATTTGGGGCTAAATTTATCATAAATCGATTTCCAGGATCATTATGCTCGATATCTATATTGGCTGAATTGCACAGACTTTTGGTTTGAGCAATTATCCTGCCATCGCTTTCCCTTCCCAGATGTCAGCAGATAGTCCTTTTGATGACGATAATGTCGTCGATTGTATCTAACCCCCCATTTAACCACCCATTACCTACAGCCCCGATATATTGTATGATGAGTAGCGCAATTGTCAATCACCCCGTAGATATAACCATTCCAGAATGGCTACAAAATTGCTTGTCCGCACCGCCTCCAGATCGTGCCGCAAGTGAAGATGACCGAAGGTATTATGATACAGATTTGATTTGCCGAGCATTTGAATTTGCCTATCACCTGCATCAAGGTCAGTACCGCAAATCAGGAGAACCTTATATTTGCCATCCTGTTGCTGTAGCTGGGATGCTGCGTGATTTAGGAGGCAGTGCTGCTATGATAGCAGCTGGATTTTTACATGATGTAGTCGAAGATACAGATGTTACAATTGAAGAAATAGAACAGCGTTTTGGCTCAGAAGTCAGACGTTTAGTTGAAGGTGTAACTAAGCTTTCAAAAATCAACTTCAAAAGCAAAACTGAAAGTCAAGCGGAAAACTTTCGGCGTATGTTTCTGGCAATGGCACAAGATATCCGCGTGATTGTGGTGAAACTGGCAGACCGTTTGCATAATATGCGGACTTTAGAATTCATGCCAGAAGAAAAACGCCGTCGCACCGCTTTAGAAACAAGGGAAATTTTCGCTCCCCTAGCTAATCGCTTGGGGATTTGGCGTTTTAAGTGGGAATTGGAAGATTTAGCGTTTAAGTATTTGGAACCAGAAGCTTTTCGCCAAATTCAGCAGCTTGTTTCGGAAAAAAGAACGGCGCGGGAAGAAAGATTAACGAAAGTAGCTGAAACTTTGCGATCGCGAATGGCAGAAGCAGGTATTCGCTGTCTTGATATCAGCGGTCGTCCCAAGCATCTTTATAGCATTTATCAAAAGATGCAGCGCCAAAACAAAGAATTTCACGAAATTTACGATTTGGCAGCACTGCGGGTGATTGTCCAGACCAATGAGGAATGTTATCGTGCTTTGGCGGTAGTTCATGATTTATTTCGCCCGATCCCCGGTAGATTTAAAGATTATATTGGCTTACCCAAGCCCAATCGTTACCAGTCTCTGCATACAGGGGTGATCGGGCCTTGGGGTCGTCCTTTAGAAGTGCAAATTCGCACCATCGAAATGCACCATGTCGCCGAGTATGGGATTGCAGCCCACTGGAAGTACAAAGAAACCGGAGGTTCTCACATTGGCCATTTAACTGCGTCTGATGAAAAATTCACTTGGTTGCGGCAGTTATTGGAATGGCAAAATGATCTTAAAGATGCTCAGGAATATTTAGAAAGCATCAAAGATAATCTCTTTGAAGATGATGTTTATGTTTTCACTCCCAAGGGAGATTTAGTGGCTTTAAGTCCAGGTTCTACGACAGTAGATTTTGCCTACCGCATTCATACAGAAGTAGGAAATCACTGTGCGGGTGCGCGGGTGAATGGAAGAATGGTACCGCTATCTACGCGGCTGCAAAATGGCGATATTGTCGAGATTATTACCCAAAAAAATAGCCATCCCAGCTTGGATTGGTTGAACTTTGTCAGGACTAGTGCGGCGAAAAACCGCATTAAGCAATGGTACAAGCGATCGCGCCGAGAAGAAAATATTGCTCGCGGTCGGGAATTATTGGAAAAAGAACTCGGTAAAACAGGTTTTGAAGGTCTGCTGAAGTCAGAACCAATGCAGGCGGTAGCAGAAAAGTGTAATTACCACTCAACTGAAGATTTACTCGCAGCTTTGGGTTACGGGGAAATAACGCTGAACTTAGTACTAAACCGTTGGCGAGAAATAGTTAAGGGGCAACAGCCTGTTACTAATGAACCAGAATTTACACCAAATCTGCCAACTACAGCTAAAGCAGCAGCGGCGTTGCGAGATGGAGGGCCGGCAACGACTTCGCGCTTATCTGACTCGCCAATCGTTGGGGTAGAAGGGTTAGTGTATCATCTGGCTGGGTGTTGTACTCCCATTCCTGGTGAGGCAATTATCGGTGTTGTCACGCGCGGTAAGGGAATATCTATCCATCGCCAAGGATGTCACAACCTAGAGAAAGTAGAGTGCGATCGCCTTGTGCCGGTAAGTTGGAACCAAGCAGCAGAAAACATTGGTCGTCCTCAGAGTTATCCAGTGAATGTGCAAATTGAAGCTTTGGATCGGGTGGGAGTGTTAAAGGATATTTTGTCGCGGCTGAGTGACCAAGGCATTAACGTGCGTCATGCTAACGTCAAAACTTCTTTTGGTCAACCGGCGTTGATTGATTTGGGGATCGAGATCCGCGATCGCTCTCAATTAGAACACATATTTGTCCAAATTAAGAAAATGAGTGATATTCTCAATATTCGCCGCGTCGGTCAAATTGATGGATAGTACTCAATTTGGCAGGGTGCGTTAACACGTGAATTATCCCCTTGCTAGTTGGGGGTAGATTGTTTGTTGTGAAGAAAAATTATATTTATTTATAAGGTGGATTTAGAAGATTAATGTTTTCAAGAGATAGGTGAGAATTATGAATGATAAATGCTGAATCCTAAAAATTTCATAATTCATAATTAATAATTTCTTACGATGTCTGATTTAAGAAAAATATCCAACAACCACCATTGAGTAAAGCCGTGATGACTGCACCAACAATTACTCCTTTCATCAATGGGAATTTTTCTCGTCTTTTTAGTATAAAAATAACGGGAATGATATATACAAGTTGAGTGATCCCAATACCACTAAGATATATAATCAAAACTCGTAGGAAAAAATTTATTGCTAATGCATAGCCAATCACTGACTCCAACAATATCAGAAAAAGAAAAATAACAATTGCTAGTATATGCATTCCCAATACTAAAAAAGCACCCGCAATAACATTAGTAAATTCATTTCTTCGAGACATGGATTTTTCTTAAATGGCAAAATTCAATTTTTTTTATTAACCAATTCATACCCAGCACTACCCTCGCGATAAAAAATATTGAAGGTATCAAAGGGAATAATCCTTCCATCTGGATGTACGATATGAATACACGATCGCTTCACAGAACGCACATCAAAGTTAAAGGGATCGAGAAACTGGACTATCATAATCCGAAAAATATTCGCATAGGTAATACCTTCAGGTACGCTTAACATTGGCAAACAACACAAAAGTTGCTTTAATGATGTTGCAGCTGAACTGGGTGAATGACTGGTAGAAAATAACTGAAAAATGTGGTGTTTGAGTTCTGCGTTTTGTTCGTAAAGTACGCTATTCGGCATGATTTCTACAAACACTTCGGGATTGATTAGTCCAGTCAGTGGTATGACTTTACCATTCAGTTTCAGCACATAGGCCATTGCCAAACAATCGGGATGGCAAGGAACAGGTAGAATATCTTGAGGTTGAAAGTAGGGACTCTGTTGTAAAATTGACCTGCGTACTTCTGTAAGAGTGTACCTATCACGCTTGGGATCAAATCCCTGCAAACGTCCAGCAGCTTGGATGGGTTGAAATGTTACGCCTCGCACACAACGCTGTTGCAAAGCATACTCAATTATTTTGCCGATTTCGTGGTCATTTAGCCCTTTTTTGAGGGTGACGACTAGAGTTGTAGAGATATTGTATTCGTTCAGGTGTGCGATCGCTTGTTCGCGAACACTACGCAAATCTGCACCCCGCAATTCTTTTAGCGCTTCTGCCTCAAAGCTATCAAATTGCAGATATACTTCTATACCAGGCATGTATTGACTGAGGCGATCGCAAAAAGTTTTATCTTTCGCAATCCGCACCCCATTCGTATTAATCATTAAATGCTTAATCGGCTTGCTTTTAGCAATATCCATAATTTGAAAAAACTCTGGGTGGATTGTCGGTTCGCCACCACTCAACTGTACTATTTGCGGTTCTCCTTCATTAGCCACCACCGCATCAATCATCCTTTCAATTTCTGCTAAGCTGCGATGGTGTCTGGGTTGATGAGAAACTTGTGAAAATTCTTCTGCACCGGAATCAGCATAACAAATTGGACAAGAAAGATTGCACCTATCTGTTACTTCTATTAAAGTTAAACAGCTATGTTGTTCATGGTCGGGACACAATCCACAATCATAAGGACAACCATATTTTATCGGTGTATGAAACTGAAGTGGCATATCTCCTGGCTTGATGAATTCCAGGGATTTTTTGTAATATTCAATATCATCGGCAATCAAAACTTCTTCTCGTCCGTGAGTAGGACAGTGTTTAACTAAATAAACGCGATCGTCCTGAAAAATAATTTTTGCTTCTACCTTGACGAGACACTTTGAACAAACACTATTCGTCAAAGCATAAAATAGATAATTGTGAGTGGGCATGATGAAGAATTTTGTTTTTCATCTTACACCAAAGTGTGAATTATTCCTCAATAAATCTTTTCAGTATCCTCAAATCGTCGCTAAACAATTATTTGCGAGATTACAAAAAATATCACTCACTCTTTACCAAATCCCACAGCAAATCAATTCCATTTCTAAGATGTTTTGAATTCTGGTGCAAATCAACCAATCTATTAGATTGTAGTGGACTGGCAAGCCTAAAATGGTGTAATAGAAAATGTTCGTAGTAAGCGCTTCAGCGAGCCTTGACACGCCAGTAGGGTGCGTTACGGCAAGTAAAGCACCATTAACAGAAAATATGTGTTAGCGATCGCGTCACACACTCTACATTATTAGTTAAGTTTAGACGTCAGATTTCTTTCCGTTCCTCTGAAATAAGCTGTGAAAGAATATTTCCTGTAATATCTAGTAGTTGATCTAGTAGAAAGCCGATTATGCCGATATAAATTAGACTCTCAATGATGACATTGTAGTTACCAGATTTGTAACTATTCCAAATCAAAAAGCCCAACCCTTTACCTACTGTTAACATTTCTGTGGCAATGACAGTAAACCAAGCTGTCCAGATGCCAGTCCTTAAAGCACTAAATATATGATTAATTGCCACACGAATGTTATTGCCTTGGGTGCGGGATTTTCGCATACCTTTAGCTGTATTCAGAATTAGCGGCCAAATAGCACTAAAAAAAACAACAAGACTTGTTGCTACTTCTAATTCTCGAAACAGTATTAAAGCTAGTGGTAGAAGGGCTATCGGAGGAATACTATACGGAATTTGCAGTGTCCGTTTGCATATCTGATAAACTAAGGGGTTCATACCAATAAAACTTCCAAGTATAATCCCCAAAATCACAGCAGGAATGTAGCCAACAAACAATAATTTTAGGCTGGATAAAAAGTCTAAAAAGATACTATGATCCATGCCTCATGATTTGAATTGGAACATCTGAGCAATGGTGCGGCGATAATACACAATAGCACATAGACAAGCAATTTGAATCGCACTGATCCCCAAAAAAATACGAAAATCCGGCTTTATAAAATCTATCAAAAATCGAAAGCTTAAATAACAAACTAAATAAAATTTAAATAAATCACCTTCTTGGTATTCATAGCGACTGCGAAGCCGTATAAATATCATTAGTATAATTAAAAATACAATTTCATACAATTGGGTGGGATGACGAGGAATGCCATCGCCAAAATCTACACCCCAAGGTAATTTTGTAGCAATTCCGTAAGTGCGATCGCTCAATCCTGTCAGAAAGCAACCAATCCTACCAATTACTGTTCCTAAAATTAATGGATAAACAAATACATCACCAGTAGAGTGGCTGACACCAATAAATTTTTTCGTAATTTCTACCCCAATCACTGCACCTACCAGTGCTCCTACTACTGTTTTTCCTTGGAGTAATAGTAATAGAAATAGCTGTGAATTTTGCCAAAGCAAATCAATATGTTGCAGTAAAACTAGTACCTTTGCACCACAAAGCGCACCCAACATTCCACCAACAAGAATAGAAGTGCGCTGTGCTGGTGTAATAGAATCTTTACGGACGTTACGCAATACTAAACGAAACGCCACAGTATAAGCCAAAGATTCAAATAAAATATGCGGGTGAATCCGCAACGAACCCAAGTAAAAGTAAACTGGGAATGTCATTTGTTAGTTGTTGATTGTTGATTGTTGTTTGTTGATCGTCAGTTATTAGTTAAACTACTAACCACTAACTACTAACCAATCCCTAGTCCCCAGTCCCTAGTCCCTAGTCCCCTACTTTCCCATTTTTCGCTTCATTTCTTCCAACTCTGCCTCAGTTTCCCAACGGCGGAATTTTTCCTCTAAGGGATCGTACCCACTGGAATAACTACTAGGTTGATTCCACCAACCACTAGTTTCTATGCGCTGCTGTGCTTGTGCTTTAGCGCGTGCTGTTTGTGCTTCAGCTGCTTTTGCTTGTACTTCCTGTCGCCGTTGTTGAACTTTCCGCAGTAAATCTTGTGCTTGGGAAATGCGTTCTTTTAACCCTTGCATGTGTCCCCAAAGCTGGTTTCCTTGGCGCAACAGTGCGGCTTCTCGTTCTTGTGCCGCAGCCGCTAAATCTTGCCTACCAGAATCTTTGGCCTTTTGGACGCGAATATGCCACTTTTGGATTTCTTGAGCAGTGGACAGAATTTCCTCTTGCGATCGCTTCTCTTGTAATTGTAAATCTGCAATCAGCTTTAATGTGTCTTCCTCTTGCTCGCGCAGCTGTTCCAGCAACGCTTCTAACTCCAAGTGTGGATTATTTCGCAAAAATTCTTCTAAACGGTTTTCCAGAAACCTACTCAAATCATCAAATAAGCCCACTGCCAAAACTCCAGAAAGTGTCTCATTTTATTGTAGTCATTAATTATCGTAGGGGAAACCTATTGGGAAAAGAAGAAGGCAGGAGACAGCTATGCTCAAAGAATAGTATTTTCATCTTGTTCATTCAATGAATTTCAAGTATCCCAGTCATTATCATACCCTCTCATATTTTTTTGATATTGAATTTGTATCGATTACTAATATTCCCTCTCAAGATTGAGGTTTTTGATAATTATAGTGCTTATTTTGAATAAATATCTTCTTTATTCACCTGTTGCCAAAGTCAACAAATGAATAGATTGGCTCAAAAATTACAGTCGCGTTCGTATCATGAATTATGAATTATCTTGTTGCAGTTCTACCAGATAGATTACAGGCAGAAGAAGCTTACTCTGCCCTCGAAAAAGAAGGCTTACCAACCAATCAAATTGACATCTTAGGTCAAGGATACAAAAGTGCTGATGAGTATGGGTTAATAGACCCCAAATTGCAAGCGAAAAAAGGAGCGTCTCGCCTGTCAACTTGGTTAATTCCATTTGGTTTTGTGGCTGGCTATGCCTTCAATTTATTGACAGGCATTGAAATATTTCCGATTGGTAGCCTTGGCAATCATCTGATTGGTGGACTTTTAGGAGCCGCCGCTGGTGCTTTCGGTGCATATTTAGTTGGCGGTGGAGTAGGTTTAACTGTTGGTAGTGGGGATGCTCTACCTTATCGCAATCGTTTGAATGAAGGCAAATACCTAATTGTGGTCAAAGGTACTGAAGAATTAACCCGTCAGGCAACTCGGATTTTACGGCAATTTGAGCCAGAGAACTTGCAAGGTTATGCCGAGCCAACTGAAGCGTAAATCCAAATATAAAAGTGATTCGTAATTCGTAATTAAAATACAGTAATTACGAATTACGAATTCTCAATTACAGCTTGTTAAGTTACATATTTGAACGCAGCCTTGGAGCAAGGGTATATCCAGTGAGTTGGGACTTCTGTTTAAAATCATCAAAGTGCATAACTTTTCCACTTTGAGTCAGTCGCTCTGCTACAAGTTTCTCATAAACTGCTTCATACCCATCTACCATTTTTTGCACGCTGAAATATTTTTCGACGTGCTCCCGACATGCATAACGGTTTAGTTCCGCTACTTTATTAACAGCATCAACACATTCTTCAATGCTGCTACAAATAAAGCCTGTTCTTCCGTTGGCAATTACTTCTGGAACTGACCCCATATTCATGGCAATTACTGGTGTTCCTGCTGCCATTGACTCTACCATTACCAATCCAAACGGTTCTCGCCAAGTGATGGTGAATAAAGTTGCTACTGCACCCCCCATCAGAGCATTTTTCTGAATATGATTAGCTTCACCTAAATACTCTATTTGCTTACCATCAATTAGAGGTTTAATTTCCCGTTCAAAATAGTCTTTATCAACAACATCAACCTTACCTGCCATCTTTAAACGCCAACCAGCTTGCTTAGCAATCTCTATGGCTATATGCGTTCCTTTCTCTGGCGAAATCCGACCCAAAAATGCTAAGTAAGGCGGTTCTTCTGGTTGGGGATGAAACTCATGAGTATTGACATCAATACCGTTGTAGACAGTTGCTACATAATTTAACCCTAGCCTTGGTTCGCGCTGTGAATGAGAAATACTCACGTAGGGTTGATTTTTAGCGTGTACAAACAACTTTTCGTTATCAGGGGTAAAGATGCCGTGTAATGTGTGAACAGTGGGTGTATTTACTAAATTGACATAGGGCAATGCAGTATAGCCCATATGAGAGTGAATAATATCAAACTCGTTTGCTGCCTCATACACTCGACTCATTTGCAACATCTCATAGACACTGTATTCTTTGATAGTTGAATCGAGTCGTAAGGCGCGGGGATGAACTGATTCTAGCTTTGCCAGAGTCAGGGAATCTCCAGATGCAAATAGGGTTACTTCGTGTCCGCGTCGGACTAATTCATCAGTTAGCAAACCCACGACTAACTCCGTGCCACCATAACCTGGAGGTGGTACTCTCTCCCATAATGGGGCAACTTGAGCAATTCGCATAAAAGACTCCTAGTTTTAAAGTAAGAGTAGAATTAAAAACGGCTACTTTTTCTAAAAAGTGTTTTGAAGCGACTCATTTTATCTGAGGGCTTTATGGAAACACTAGTCGAGCCAGGGATTAATACAAACTTTATATTTTGAAAAAGGTAATTGTTGTCTACCTAAGTGCGGAGGTATTACCTTCCAAAGAGGAGAAATTCTTTCAGTTCACTTAAATCTTATGTAAAATTATATTTTTTTATTTCTTTAGAGTGATGACAAATAAATATCAAATAATCAGCTTTCTTAATGGTAGTTAAAAATTGGAATTGACTAAATATTAAGTAATAGTTATTAACTGCGTACATCACAATGCATGAATAAGGAAATGGGGAATAGAAGAGTGGGAGATGGGGAGAGTGGGAGAGGGGGAGAATAATGACTAACTACTAACTACTAACCACTACCCAATTTGTGCCAGAGTTGATAAACCTAAGTAGTAGCATTGAGTTATGCATAGCATGCGGCGGTGTATATAAATACCTATTCTACTAGCTAACAACGGCAATTATTCTGAAATTAATAAATAACTAATGTTATATTTACGACATTTAAGTCTACTACTAATATGGGTGTGACAGCTGCTGATACCAAACGACTTATGAGCATTATTATTTGCCCTGGAATCCATGAACCAGAGTTAACCGAAAACTTCATCTCAGCTTGGAGAAAAGTAGTTGTTGATAATTTATCTTTTTCAAATTCAGTAAATATACTTATTTTTCCAGCGGAAAGTTTTTCGGCTTTATCAGCGTTTCACATTTTGCATTTTTTACACCAGCATTTAGGAGATCGGCTAGAATCGCCAGTTATATTCATTTGCTTTAGTGCTGGTGTAGTTGGGGCGATCGCTGCTGCATGTTCGTGGCAAATGTTGGGAGGTTGTGTCAAGGCTTTTATTGCCATAGATGGATGGGGAGTACCATTATGGGGTAATTTTCCTATCCATCGGATGAGCCATGATTATTTCACTCACTGGAGTTCCAAAATACTTGGTAGCGGTGAAAATAACTTTTATGCAGACCCAGCAGTCGACCATTTAGAAATGTGGCGATCGCCTCAAACCGTACAAGGCTGGCGGGTAGACTTATCTGGTGGGGAATCGCCCTCCCAACAGCGCCTCAGTGCGTCTGAATTCTTGTATCAGCTTTTAGTACGCTATAAAGAAAATTAATCCGGAAGATAGAAATGCTAAGCAGGAGTGAGAATTAAAGAGCTAGGCTGTGATGGGGTGATAGGGTATGAGGTAGTAGTTGGTTGTTGGTGGTTGGTGGTTGGTTATTTCTAATGGCCAATGCTACTACCCCACTCCCCCACTCCCCCCATCTCCTCATCTCCCCACCTCCGGTTCTCCCCCTACTATTCCCCCATCCCTATCCCCTATTCCCCAAATATTCTGATGTTTCCAACTGAACCTGCTGCTGTAAATAACGGATTTGGTGTTCTGCTTAGAAACCGTGGCTTTATGCTGCTGTGGATTGGGCAGTTGTTGTCACAGCTTGCGGATAAGGTTTTCTTTGTTTTGATGGTAGCCCTACTGGA
Organism: Fischerella sp. PCC 9605; assembly: GCF_000517105.1. GTDB lineage: Bacteria > Cyanobacteriota > Cyanobacteriia > Cyanobacteriales > Nostocaceae > PCC9605. Next base: position 1,614,075 of record NZ_KI912148.1, read on the forward strand.
AAACTACCCACCCCCTCCTGGTTTGGCAGAAAACTCCATGTACTCAACTTTGATGGTGGCGTTTACAGTACCAGCCATTCTGTTTGGTTCTGCTGGAGGGGTTTTTGTAGACCGTTTTCCAAAAAAGCTGATCATGGTTGGCTCGGATGTGGTACGCGGTCTAATGACACTGTTGATACCGTTTTTACCACGGGAATTTCTGATCCTGTTGATAATGACTTTTGCTATCTCCAGTGTGACGCAGTTTTTTGCACCAGCTGAACAGGCAGCCATCCCACTGTTAGTACGGCGAGAGAATTTGATGGCAGCGAATGCCCTGTTTAGTAGCACGATGATGGGTGCTTTAATTGTTGGGTTTGCGATCGGTGAGCCAATGTTGAGTTGGGCAAAACACTTGCTTGGCCCAGACTACGGTCAAGAGCTTGTAGTGACAATTTTATACCTGACTTCTGCGGGCATAATGCAGCCGATTAAATTAAAAGACAACACAACTATCAGTGATAGTGAGGTAACAATCAATCCGTGGACTGAATTCAAACAAGGTTTGCGCTATCTTAGGAAAAATCGTTTGGTGTTGAATGCCATGCTGCAATTAACGACTTTATATTGCGTGTTTGCAGCCTTAATGGTTTTGGCAATTCGATTAGCAGGGGAGTTTGGTTTAAAAGAGAAACAATTTGGCTTTTTCTTAGCAGCAGCAGGGGTAGGAATGGTAACGGGAGCAGGGATCTTGGGTAACTGGGCTGAGAAATTACATCACAAACCCTTACCCTTGATTGGATTTTTGATGATGGCAGTGGTTTTAGGAGTGTTCACTTTTACTCACCAACTGCTATTAGCACTAGGACTTTGTGCTGTGCTAGGAATAGGTGCCGCCCTCATTGGTGTGCCAATGCAAACTTTAATTCAACACCAAACACCACCTTCGATGCTTGGTAAAGTATTTGGGTTTCAAAATCATGCCATCAATATTGCCCTTTCTCTACCATTGGCAATTACTGGCCCAATCACAGATGCTTTAGGTTTGCGAAGCGTGCTGGTGGGGATGAGTGTAGTAGTTTCTGTCGTAGGTATTTGGGCTTGGCAAAATACCCGCCGAGTTCTACAAGATGTGATTTGACAAAATCTTAAAAACAAAGCCCCAACGCAGTAATATAATATAGTGCACTTGTCTGTAGCGGTAGTAACTGTTTGGTTGGGGCAAAAATCATGAGTCAAGCAGCAAGGGCTGAGGCAGATACTCCACGGTTTGTCACAGATGACAGTGGATACTGGTATCGACAGGGTAAACGACTCGAACGGCAAGAGTGCTACTCGGAAGCAATTTCATGTTACGACAAAGCTTTAGCTAGTTGCCCTGATGAATACTGGATATGGTATGACCGAGGTAGCGCCTTAAGAGAATTGGGTGACTACGAGACAGCAGTTGCTAGTTTTGATCGTGCCTTAGCAGTACGCCCCCATGATTACTGGGCCTGGTACAATCGAGGCTGTATCTTGCTAGAAGATTTAGATCGGTTTGAAGAAGCGATCGCCAGTTTTAATCAAGCTTTGGCAATTCGTCCGCATGACTATTGGTCTTACTTTCGCCGCGCAGATGCCAATAGACATTTAAAACGCTACGAAGATGCGATTTCCGACTACGATCAATCTTTATCCATCCGTCCAGACGATTACTGGGCATGGTTGCGTCGTGGAGATGCCCAGAGACATTTGAAACGCTACGAAGATGCCATTAAAAGTTATAACCAAGCCCAAGCTATCAATCCAGACGATTTTTGGGTTCATTATAAGCTAGGGGATACTTTCAGATATCTAGAACGCTATGAAGAAGCACTGAAAAGCTATCAAAAAGCCATTGATCTCAAACCTGACGATGAGTACGCTTGGTATAACTGCGCTTGTTGTGCAGTTAGGATAGGGGATATCTCACTCGCAATGGAAAGCCTTGAGTCAGCCCTGCTCATCAATCGCAACTTCCAAGAACTGCTCAAGAATGACCCCGATCTAAGCATGATTCGAGATAGAGGATTACTAGGAGATTTGCTGCGCGAAATCAATTGCTTAAATTGACTGCTGTAAGGACTCTTTGTGTCTTGGTGTCTTGGTGTTTCAATAATTCTTTTTTCACCACCAAGACACTAAGACACCAAGAAAAATTCATTTCCAAGACTCACGCCTTGATAGAGGTAGGGTCAAAAGTTAAGAGTCGACTTCCCAGTTAAGAAGCTACTATTTGAAAGGAATTGATTCACGAATTTTTGCCATGACACAGGCTAAGAACGTCCTCGGAGAAACGCTAGAGATTTGTTGCACCTCACCAATGACAGGCTTTTATCGGGATGGAACATGTAATACGGGTGCAGGTGATTTTGGCGCACACCTTGTCTGTGCAGAATTGACTGAAGAGTTCTTGACATTCACCAAGTCAAGGGGAAACGATTTGAGTACTCCCGTTCCCATGTTTGATTTTCCGGGCTTAAAGCCTGGCGATCGCTGGTGTTTGTGCGCTTCTCGCTGGAAGGAAGCACTAGATGCTGGAGTTGCACCACCCGTTGTTTTGTCAGCAACCCATGCATCAGCTTTAGAATACGCTTCTTTGGATGAATTGAAGCAACACGCCCTTGATCTTGCCTAGAGGGAAGGTGGGAAGATGGGAAGGTGGGGGAGATAGGGAGAGGGGGAGAGTGGAATAAATACTAAACCACTAACCACTAACCACTAACTACTAACTACTAACCACTAACCACTAACCATTCAACTTGTTTCCTGAATTTGCAGACGAATGGTGCGTTCTCCTGCGCTACCAAGTTGCAATTCCATCACTTCGCTGCCAAGGGGTTCTAAGCAATTCAGGAGCGATCGCAATTGTGGTGTACTGGCACCGGTATCTACGTATAGCCTATCTGCTAAATTGCTAATGCGTTTCCAAGTCATGTACATTTTGGCGATTGTTTGTTCTAGCTGGGATGCCTGATTTACCAAGTCAGCAGCAATGCTCAAACAACCTACTCTTTGCGCTTCTATGAGTGCGGTTTCGATGTCCACTTCTTCTTCGTTCAACGCTTGGACTTGAGCAGCTGCTTTGAGGTATTTTGCGAGACTACGTGCTTCTGAAGTTACCTGTTTGAGGGTATCGACATCGGGACTTTGGGCAATTTCCTTCTGTAAGGATTTTTGGTGCGACTCTGGCAGTTTTTCCATTTCTTTGACTAGAGGCGCGATGTAACGGGGAGGAAGGGCGTTTTCTGCCGCTTTTTGTTTGACTGGTTCGGGTAACAACTCCGAAGACATCGCTGTCCATTCATCGGTGAGTTGACGTACTTCCCTTCTGGTGATGCGATCGCCTTTTTGTGCTGCTTCGCTCACCATCACTTGCACTTCTGGTGCTGATTTGGCAGTCTCTACAAATGCCCGTTTGCTGAAGTTTTTGATGGCGCTTGGCTCTAACTTTCCCTCTTCTAAGAGAGTATCAGCACTATTAGCTAATTGAATCCAGGCATAAGCCTGACTTTTGCTGAGTTCCCGTTCTTTCAGCCATTTCAGAAATCCCGTACCGCGTCCGTCTCCGCCCTTTTTCTCTCGATCTCGAACTGCTCGTAAAATTCGCCCCCGCCAAATTTCCGTTTGCAAATCAAAGCGATCGCACACTTGCCAAGCTATCTCGACTTGCTGCTGAAATTCCTGCTCTGGAATTTCCTCATCTTCCGGATCGGGTAGCTCAAAATCTAAATCTGCTGGCTGTTGTAGGGCAGCAGCTAGGTCATCGAAGTTATCGGTTGATTGCACGGTTGAGATGGTAATAGTGTATGCGATCGGTTTATTATTACACAATCTGCGAACACTAGATATTGGTTGTTATCGCTCCCCTTCACGCCGCATTTAGACAAGTCGGCTCGGTGAGCCAAGAATCCCCGAACTAGAAGTTCGGGGAGTGTCAACTACCCTGCTTGTTTCATTTCCGCTTTCACAGTCGCATATGCCCAATCCAACCACGGTAGCAGGGCTTCAATATCTGCGGTTTCAACTGTTGCACCACCCCAAATTCTGATTCCAGGAGGTGCAGCCCGATAGGCTGCTATATCGTAAGCTACATCCTGTTTTTCTAAGATTTTCGCCAGTGTTTTCGCACATTTTCCCTGTTCTTCTGGACTTAGGGCAGTAAACCACGCATCCACAATCTTCAGACAAATTGACGTACAAGAGCGAATTTCCGGCTTTTCAGCTAAAAAGTCCGCCCAGCTACTTTGCTCTACCCATTTAACAATGGCCGCTAGATTGGCTTGACTACGGCTAATTAAACCAGCAAGTCCACCAATACTTTCTGCCCACATCAGCCCATCTAATGCATCTTCTACGCACAGCATTGATGGCGTGTTGATGGTATCTCCCTGAAAAATACCTTCAATCAACTTGCCTTTTTGCGTGAGGCGAAACAGCTTTGGCAAGGGACGTGGTGATTTGTAGGTTTCTAAGCGTTCTACAGCACGGGGTGAAAGAACGATGACGCCATGCTGGGCTTCTCCACCCAAGACTTTTTGCCAAGAATAGGTAACTACATCTAACTTATCCCAAGGTATGTCCATCGCGAAAACTGCCGATGTAGCATCGCATATTGTTAACCCAGTGCGATCGCTTGCAATCCAATCACCATTCGGCACCCGAACGCCGGAAGTGGTTCCATTCCACAAGAATACTACATCATGGCTAAAATCCACTTGCGCTAAATCCGGTAAACTCCCGTAGGGAGCTTTGAAGATGCGAGTATCTGGTAATTGGAGTTCATCGACTACATCTTTTACCCATTCCTGACCAAAGCTTTCCCATGCCAATATATCCAGGGGGAGTTTTCCCAGCATTGACCACAGCGCCATTTCCACTGCACCTGTATCGGAAGCAGGCACTATACCCAGGCGATAATCTGCGGGTACACCCAAAATTTTCTTGGATCGCTCAATTACTTCTTTTAACTTTGCTCTGCCACTCTCGGATCGGTGAGAGCGACCTACACAAGCATTTTGCAAAACAGAAACAGACCAACCAGGACGTTTTGCACAAGGACCAGAGGAAAAATGCGTAACGCGAGGCTTGGTGATTGGGGGAGTAAGATTTTCTGACATAGGTGAGTTGCAAAATCATGAATTGGGATAACAAACCCGGCTTCTATTAGAAACCGGGTTTCTACATATTTAAGAAAAAATTAGAGACACAATAATCATGCCAGTAAATACACCTTAGCTTAAAGGCGATCGCGGGAATGCTGTAGGAAAACTAACGACACAGGCACATCACAGTTAATACCCCAATTCTACAAAGCAATTTTCCAACAAGGGAAATCTCCTACTACTGCCCTACACGAAGCACAAAAAACGATGTGGCAGCAAGAGAATTGGCGCAATCTCTCTCTCGTTCTTACGCTGTGCGTAGGAACGCCAGCATGGAGACTCCGCCTCGGTAAAATAACCAGAGGCAGAGCCTCTGTAAGCTATCTTCCCAGGTTGAACCTGGGAACGAGTTACGCGAGTTACGATTTAAAACCTGTACCTACACAAAATATTTTTTCACTCAGGAGCAACGCATCGATGAATAATTTACATTTTTATTCAGCAACGCCTAATTAGCAATTCAACTCAATCCAAGCTAACTTAAAAGAATGTTAGTAAAGTTTACAAAACAAGCAGCCGATCTAGCTTGACAAATTTATGTCTTTATCTATCAAGTCTATAAGATAACTCTATTAAATCATGAACCAGGTAGACTACCTCCGGATTAGTTTAATCGATCGCTGTAATTTCCGCTGTCAATACTGTATGCCAGAGGGAGCAGAATTAGATTACATCCTCAAGCAACAGCTATTGACCGATCAAGAACTGCTGACTCTCATTCAAGAGGTTTTTATCCCTGTAGGATTTACCCGGTTTCGCTTGACTGGAGGGGAACCCCTATTACGTCCACGTGTAGTGGAGTTGGTGAGGGCGATCGCTTCTCTTCCCCAAACGCAAGACCTCTCCATGACTACCAACGGCTTTTTACTCGCTCCAATGGCGCAAAGCCTATATGATGCTGGATTAAGACGAATTAATATCAGCCTAGATTCCCTCGATCCCGACATCTTTGACCAAATCATCGGTAATCGCGGTCGTTCTCGTTGGCAAGATGTTTGGAATGGTATTCAAGCTGCTTACCGTGTGGGATTTGATCCCCTAAAACTGAATGTAGTGGTGATCCCCAATGTTAACGACCACGAAGTTCTGGATCTCGCGGCGTTGACCATTGAAAAACAATGGCATGTCCGATTTATTGAGTTTATGCCGATTGGTAACGCCGAATTATTTGGCGATCGCGGTTGGACACCCTCAGAAGAACTCCGACAAAGCATCCGCGAACGGTGGGGATTGACAGAAGCACAAGTTCGTGGTAGTGGGCCAGCCGATGTCTTTCAAATTCCCGGGGCGAAGGGAACGCTAGGATTTATCAGTCAGATGTCGGAGTGTTTTTGCGATCGCTGTAACCGGATGCGTCTTTCTGCTGATGGTTGGTTGCGTCCGTGTTTATTGAATGAAAATGGGCAAATAGACTTAAAAACTGCTCTCCGTGCAGGTGTCAGTACCGCCGAATTACGGGAGCAGGTGAGACAATTACTGGCAATTAAACCCGAAGTTAATTTTAAGCAACGTGACTCGGGTACAACAGCGGGTGTTTACACGCGCACCATGTCGCAAATTGGGGGGTAGTCATTGGTCATTTGTCATTTGTCCTTTGCAAATGACAAATGACCAATGACGATTATGCCTGTCGTGAATAGTACTCAACCACGAGCAGTTCGTTAATGCTGAGTGCTATCCATTCGCGCTCAATGACGCCGTTGACTTTGCCAACCAAGGTGTTTTTATCAAACTCCAGATGGCTGGGGAGGTTTGCCAAACCGGGATATTGCAAGTTAGCTTCCACCAATTTCTTGGATGCTTCCCTGTCTCTAACACCAATAACCTCTCCAGGACGGCATTGGTAACTGGCAATATTGACTACACGACCGTTAACTGTAACATGGCCGTGATTCACCAATTGCCGTGCTGCTGGGATAGTGGGAGCCATACCCAAACGGAAAACCGTATTATCCAAGCGCATTTCTAGCAATTGCAGTAGCACTTGTCCGGTAGAACCAGTAACGCGTCTAGCTTTCCGTACGTAGCGCAGCAGTTGCTTTTCTGTCAAACCGTAATTGAAGCGGAGTTTTTGCTTTTCCTCAAGACGGATAGCGTACTCAGAGCGCTTCTTGCGGTTCTGACCATGCTGGCCGGGAGGATAAGAGCGTCTGGCACTTTTACGAGTTAATCCTGGTAATTCCCCCAGGCGACGTGTAATTCTTAATCGTGGTCCTCTGTATCGGGACATGAGCTTCCTAATCTAATCCTGTTTCAACTTTACCCAGACATATCATTTTGACATTCCCTGACCAAAAGTGGTAGGGATTCTTGGTTCAAGAAACGCACATCCAAAAATAATGCAGTTGCCCGCATTATGACAAAGATGCTTTTTTATCCAAGCTTTTACTCTGAAGCAATCAGAGTCAGTTTCGACGTGTCTCGCCGTACTGTACTTGTTGTTTTAAGCTCTTGGTTGCAAACGCTCAGCGTGCCGTCGTCATCGCTTGAGTTTCCAAGCCTCCACGACACCGTCAAATGCCAGCAGCCAGCCCATTTGCGGATTTTTCGCTACATCTAAAAATAATTGTATCAGGAATCGAGAGCGATTGCGTATTCTGTTAAATTTACAAATTCTTGTATACTTCATCGTCATTCCGCTTGCCTACACGGAACACATCGACCAATTGGTTCTCATCGTCAATGGTGTACAGAATTCTGTACTCTCCTTGATCAACACGATAGCCTCCTTCATAACCTTTCAAGGCTTTGTAGTCTTGCGGTCTAGGATTGGCTTGTAGCGAAAAAATTTTTGACACAACTTGCTTAAACTGTTTAGCTGGTAAGTCTAATAGATCTTTTTCTGCGGTTTTAGCAATCCTCAGAGTATAGCGTTCACTCATTCTCACGATGGGCAACGATCGCCTCTAGCGTTGTAAATCCATCGTTTTCTGCCACAGCACGGCGCAACTGTTCAGAATCAATGGCATCTTCAAGAGCTTCTAAACGCTTGAGGTCTTCTAGCCCAATAATGGCAACGGCCGCCTTACCGTGCCGCTCAATTACAATGCGTTCGCCTCCATACTCAACACGATTAACTAGTTCCTGAAAATTGGCACGAGCTTCTGTTGCGCTGACAGCATTTGTCATTTTTAACAAATTGTACAAATTTTACATTTTGTATAATTATTATAGCAGCTTCCCAAAAGCTTCCTGCCAAATTGGGTGAGAACAAAGTTTAAAGATGAGATAGCATAACCTTGGGTGATTGGAGCAGAACGGACATGCCAGGAAAGAAAAACAGCAAATATTCACACAAAATGATGCTAAGAGCTAAATTACGCTCTGGTGCTGGTATTGCTGCACCAGCATTGACTGTGGTGGGATGGTTAGGAATGACTTTTTTACCCGCTACAGCTATCAGTGCCTCCTACGGAAATGAATACAGTGCTTGTGCATCCCAACTTTTGAGGGCGGGTGTTACTGCGGAAGCAGCTTCGCGTTCTTGTGCAGGAGCATTGCGTCCCCGGGATTTGTCTTCTTGCGTAGCTAAAATTGAGGGCGAGACAGACATAGCAGCAGTAGATGCCCTCTCTACCTGTGGACAATCATGGCGTCCCGAGGATGTAGGCACATGTGTAGTTGGTATTAGCCAGAATACTAAAGAGGCTGTTAATAAAGAAGTTTTAAATTACTGCGGTGTCAGTTTATTGCCAAAACGCTACGCTCAGTGTGTGGTGGGTTTGCGATCGCAAATTGAAAATTTAGCTCCTATTCAGGCTCTCAATACTTGTATTGATGCAACTGATTACATTAGCGGCTTCTTACCTTCTTTTATACCTACAAATACAGGTAATACTATTTTTCAACCCTCTTTTCAAACTCAGCCAATTCCCACTAATCCAAGCCCCGGCAATACTATTCCTAACAATCTCAACCCTAGTATTCCAAGTCCCAGCAATACTATTCCTAACAATCTCAACCCTAGTAATCCAAACCCTAGCAATCCAAACAACCAGTAAGATTAATTGTTTTTGGCTTAACAACTGTCTTGATACTCTCTCAACAAATGATATCGTGTCCGTTTAATCAGTTTATATTCCACTGTGAGTGCGGCTTCATAGTTGTCATCCCATTACCAACTATCTGTTACCGACCTCAACGGATAATATAAGTGTTCAACTGGACATGATATGAATATTTCGCTACTCTACGATCAAAATTTGGGAGTGTCTAATGTTGTTGTACAAGCATTGGCGTCTTCTCCCTGAGCAGACGCCAATCTAAAATGGCATTTAGATATGGGAGTGTCAATCTACAAGGATATATATTTTTTACCTATTTTTTTTATCCCACACTAACAACACTGTACTTAAAAGTACTTGTTGTGTAGTGTGGGGCTTGCGACGCCACTAGCTAAGAGTTTTCCCCAGGAAAATCTGAAGACCATGCTGAATGTTTTGGATTTTTAGTCTTCTTTTTTACCAAAGACCATCTGTAAAGTCACTGGAATGCCATCCTCTTGGTGATACTTATCTGCCCAAGCACGGATAACTTCATCCAATTCTTCCATAGCCTGCTCCATCTTTTCGCGTGGGATATCTAACTCTTCCAAAACACGCATGGTGTTGGGTCTTTTTTCTGCCCAATCTCTCATCATTCGGAAGTACCGAGCGGTATCTTCCACCATGATATATGTGCGCTCCTGATCGTCTGCTGGCGCATAAAAGGGACGGGTGAGAGCGTAGAAGGGCATCCCCCAAGGAGAGTCAATACGTGTCACAGTACCCGAGTAAAGCAGACGGCGCTTGATATGCTCCGCCAAAGCTTCACTCAAAGGCATCTGATGTTCTTTGGGTAAATCTTCCTGGGATCGCTTGTGCAGAAATTCAATTAACTCTAGAAATTCAAACGAGGTGATTAAGTGAGCATCAGGCAAATTAGGCGGTAATTTTTGCTCAATTTGTCTTTTTTCCTCGCTAGTCAAACTTGTGCCGGGAATGCGCGATCGCCCTGGTCGCCAAGGATATTTTTCCATCCAGACGTAAGGGAATTGAATCAGATAGCGTGGTTCTTGAGAACCAAGCATCTTCAACAATTTGCCCTCAGTTAACGCCTGTCTGACTTCCTCGACAATGGCTTTCACTCGCTTTGGTTCCAAGTGGTGCAAATGCCCTGTCATTCGCAGGTTTTGTCCCTGCTCTAGATAGGTCATGTAGATTGCACACTTAGCTGCGGTTGCGGCTGCATCCAAAAACGCCCCATGCCTGTGCCCACTCGTCCGCATAGCACTAAAAGCCAGATAAAGCATGATCTGATCCATCGCACTGGGGCCAAGGCGTTTGATCAGATCTACGTCGTTACTCATATAACAGACAGTTGAATAGCACGTTTACAGTTATCAGCCAACGGAGAGTATGTAGTATACACCCGACTGAAAGTGATGTCTTTACTCAGATGATCTATTATGCGTTATGCATGAGTGTTGTTGGTAGTCATAATTGTCATTTAGTCCGTATTTTCTGGCAAAATGGCAGAATTAACTATTTTGATAGAGTTAACTTGCCGGAAGTTTTGCAAGTAGTTTTGCCCAAATATGGGGATTTGAGCAATTGTATGCAACAACCAACTAATCAGTTGTTCTATATGCGGGGCTTGTTTACCAAAAGTTGGAACTGACAAGCGGAAGGATAAGCTCAAAAGCAATAGTCCACTCTCGTTGCTAGCTTTCTAGATGACTACTTGGCTGTTTAAAATTCCAGCACTGCTCGCTTATCGAGGAGGAAGTTACCCATAACTTAGTTTTACTCAAGGGTGTTAGATCGCAAGTCAGCTAAGGGCACTAAGCTTTTGCAGCAACCTCTGCTATGTCTGTTCTACAACAGAAAATTCAACCTAAGTGGTATCTTCAGCAGTCTCACACTCAACGCAGCGTATAGCGAACTGCCTTGCGTTTGCAAAATTTTGGTGATGCTCCTGTGACATGGTAGTTTAGCTTGAGGGAAGTTCATAGTCCTCAATTTAAGGTGATCGTTCAAAACTAAAAAAACCTTTTATTTCTTAGAAAGATTTTTGTTGATTTTAGCAGTTTTGCTCAAGTGCATATGTAAAAAGATTTACAAATTTACCATTGTTGTTAAAACTTTTATTTACACACACGCTAAAAAGTTCATGAATCTCAGGCTAGCTTATACATACAGGCGGTTTGCTTAAATTTTTTTTACAAAAAATTCGCTTTTTCTTTAACTTTTGACCAAACAAGGCAAAAGTTAAAAGTTAAAAGTCACTCATAAAGAATAAGAAAAATGGTCACGCTTCACCATTATTTATTTATGGAACGATCGGGAAAACATTCCCAATCGAGATGCGTAGCACGAGAAATAATACGTCCTTATTAAATCCCCTCAATTTATTTATGAGTATTATCTTTTTACTTTTTACTTTTTACTTTTTACTTCTTACTTCTTACTTTTTACTTCTTAATATTGCAGTGTGGTGAAAATTACTATTGAGTTGAAAAAGGTAACAACAGTTTAATTTATAGGCTTTCCTCTTCAGGCTTCTTTACTCTGACTTCTTGTACGAGTTGATATTAATTTTTAGACCTAGGAACTTTGTTCCGATTTCGCATTTTTTCATAACTAACAGCAGCCGTACCACCAGTTACTAATAAAACTCCTAACACTTGTATAGGTTGCAAGTTTTCTTGAATAATAAACCCAGCAAGAATCACTGTTAAAGCAGGAATAGTAGCACCCACAATTGCAGAACGTGTGGCTCCTAGTTTGCGAATACCAACATTATTGAATAAATAACCAAACAGAGTGAATACGCCCAAAATAAAAGCACTTAAAATCAATTCCAACAAGTTGTTAGGATTTAGTAGCAAACTCCAATTCATTGGTAAAGGTAGCATCAGACCAATGAAGGACAACAGCAACACGGTAGCGAAATTAATTAAGGTAAAGGAGACAGGATGTAGTTTGGCTGCACAGATGCGTGTGAGAATTACGTACACAGCAAAAGTGACTCCTGAAGCTATGGCTGTGGTGCTACCTAAAACGTTACCCGTGCCGATGGTTGTAGAACCTGCCAAAACTAGCATCTGACCCAAACAGATACAAGCAAGCGCTTTCAAGCGGAAGGAATTAGGTTGATCTCGGAATAAAAACCATGCCAATAGTCCACTAATGGCTGGGTAGATAAACAACAGTGTAATCGCCATTCCAACCGCTATTTGACCAATGGCAATGTAAATTAATACCTGAGATAAAAATAAAAAGCATCCACTCACAATCGACAATAACAACAGCTGCTTGGCTTGAGCATTGGCAGTAGAAGATTTTGCTCGTGCTGATTGGATTAAGCTTTGCAAGTCTTGCCATACTTGCGGATGCATCATGGGAGCCAGAACTAACATCAACGGTACAACTATTAGCATCCGGAGCATTAAAATTAACAGAGAATTACCCAAAGTCGGTGGTAGCAAACGCTCGACTTCAAATACTCCAAAAATCAGAGTACCTGGGTTAAAAACCACTTTAATGGCTACGTTGTAAAGCGATGTCGCCACCGTTGACAACACGACCAACAATAGACCGATTGCTGGTATCGATGACCTTCTCACCCGAGAAGGTGGTGGCGCTGGTGTATACTCCTCTGGCGGTGGTGGTGTTGGTACGAATGCAGTAGGAGGTCTAGTTTCGCGTTTGGGGACTATTCTTGTTGGCAGAAGATGATTTGCGATCGCCTCCTTAGGCAAACTGGATTGTGGTGCTATTGGCTGTGAAATAGTATCTGTTTGTTGGAGTTTCGTGACAACTTCCCGAGAAACGTGCTGTTGTTGCTCAGTTGGTTTGTCTTCCCAAGCAATAATATCTTGCGGTTGCTCGTTTTGTTGCTCGGTCGGTTCGTCTTCCCAAGCAATAATATCTTGCGGTTGCTCGTTTTGTTGCTCGGTTGGTTTGTCTTCCCAAGCAATAATATCTTGCGGTTGCTCGTTTTGTTGCTCAGTTGGTTTGTCTTCCCAAGCAATAATATCTTGCTGTTGCTCAGTCGGTTCTTCATCAAAAGGTGATACAAATTGGATTACTGTTGGCGGAGATGCTCCTTTTTTGGTTGTTGTGAGTTCTTCACGCACCAGTTCTCCATGCAGACGATTTACTAACTCTGCTAAGATTTCTTCCCCTTGCTGTTGTTGAATCGACATCCGAGACAACTGTTGGGAAAGATTATTTTGATAGTTCTTTACCTCCTGCTGCAAAGTGTTAAAAGTGATGGTAAGGGTATCATCTAATGAGCCAAGAACTTGATTTGCAACAGCATTGTCTTTTTCTACAGCTTGGTTAGCTAAAGTTTCCAGCGAAGATTTTAGTTGTGACGATATGTGATTCGCCAAAACTTGTGCTAACTGACTCAACAATGGTTGCAAGTCGCTGAATTGCCGACCTTGAAGTAAGTCTTCTTTTTCTTGTTGCAGACGTTGAACATCATTAGCTAAACGGAGTTTCTCCGCTTGTAGTCGCTGAATATCTTCCTGTAAAGACTTAAGCACGGTTCGCTGAATAGTTTGCAATTCTTCTGTTACAGCCCGTAGAGCAGTGTCTGCTTCTGCTAATGGATCGCCTGCTCGTGAGTTTTGCGATCGCTTTTCAAATCGTCCCATTAGTTTATTACCTCTGACCCCTTGACACACCAACCACTTTTTGCCTATCAGAGTTTCCTAAAAATACATTTAACATGGAAGAATGTAAATATAATGACAGTTTACCTATCAATCAAGGATTGATTTGTAACTGTAACTATTTTTGTGAAAAATACACAGTCCTGCGATCGCCCGACGAGCATTTTAGAGAATTAGCGTTCGCTAGAGGTAGTCTTGTCAAGGTGGGTCAAAAACGAACCCAAACCTTAGCACCTCTTAGTGTCTTAGTGTCTTAGTGTCTTAGTGTTTCAATCATTCTTTTTTCACTACCAAGACACCAAGAAAAATCCATTGCCAAGACTCACACTTTGACAGGAGTGTAGGGAAACCCCAAAATGACTCATCCCAAATTTAAAATCCGGACAATGCTAAAGATAGCAGCACTAAGTCCTGCGCTCACGGGTACTGTCACGAGCCAAGCAGTGGCAATGCCTTGGAGAGTTTTAAATTGAACTGATTTAGGGTTTTGCACCAGTCCAATGCCAACTACACCACCGACAAGAGCATGAGAAGTGGAAACAGGTAATCCTAGGCGGGAGGCAAGTAGGATGGTGGTGGCAGTTGCAAGTTCGGCGCAAAATCCACTGCTGGGTTGTAAGGGAATGATGCTTTCACCGATAGTAGCGATGACTTTTTTACCCCAGACAGCTAAACCAGTGACAATGCCAGCGCCACCAAGTACTAAAATCCAGATCGGAATAGCGATCCCGCCGATCGGTACTGTGCCAGTGTTATGAATGTAAATGATCGCCGCTAAAGGAGCGATCGCGTTACCGACATCATTAGAACCATGAGCAAAGGCAACAAAACAAGCACTCAGTAACTGGAATTTGGCGAATAGGCGCTCAACGGTAGGTAATTGGGAATTTTGTGATACGGAGAAAGATTTCACCCCATCTCCCCATCCCCCCATCCCCCCATCTCCCTCTCTCCCCATCTCCAACTCTCGCCAACTGTAGAAGCTAAGTCCAACCGCTGCAATTCCTCCCACAAGTAATGAGATGTCGTGAGCAGGTATTTTTATACCAACTTCCTTAATCAAAAAACTTGCGATCGGTTGAGTAACTGCTGGTAGAACAATTACACCGAATACTCCTAGCAACATCGCACTTAACCAGGGTATCCACTCATTTAAGTGTATTAATTGATGCGGTTGTTCTAATATCCAGCGCTTAATTTGACTGTAAAATAAAGCAGCAATTGCACCACTGATTATTGGTGTGACAATCCAGCCCAAGGTGATTTGTCCAATTGATGACCAATCAATCGCACCTATTCCCAAAGCTACCCAACTAAAGCCTGCGATCGCACCAACAACCGCATGAGAAGAAGACACAGGCAAACCGCAGGAAGTGGCAATTTGTAACCACAAACCGCAACTTAGTAGCACTGTCATCATCCCAATCGCTAACATTTGGGGTGTACTGGCAAATAAACTGGGATTGGCAATTTTCGTCGCGAGAGTTTCCGATACTTCATGTCCAAACAGTACCGCACCCGTAAATTCCAATACACCTGCAATTATTAATGCCTGTTTGAGAGTTACAGCCTTGGAACCTACAGAGGTTCCCATTGCGTTGGCAACATCATTTGCACCCAGGTTAAAAGCGAGATAGAAGGCTAGTAAGACGACAATAGTGATAAACATGGTTTGGGGAGTAGTTAGTAGTTAGTAGTTAGTAGTTGGGTGTTATTTACCACTAACCACTATCCACTAACCACTAACTATTTATGGATAAATCAAAATCTTGTAAGTTTCCGGTGTGGGTGCGATCGCCCGATCTACAGCTGCTGATAAATCTTGTAATGGGTAGCGATCGCTAATCAATGCCTGCACGTCGATGCGGCGATTAAAAACAATATCAGCCGACAGATTTTGCAGGCGGTAGGATGAACTGTAACTGCCCATCAAATCGATTTCTCGGCGATAGAGAATATTCGGATTGACGGGAATTTCTACTTCATCAGGAAACTCGGCGAAAAATAGAATTTTACCGCCTTTGCGGGTACAGTCGAGGGCTTGGAAGAAAGCTTTTTCACTGGGGACAGCAAGCAGGGTGACATCCACGCCTAAACCATTGGTGAGTGCTTTAATTTTAGCTGGTAAATCTGCATCACGGGCATCAAAAGCCGCTTCTGCACCCACATGTAAAGCTTTTTCTATTCGCGAGGGAATTAAGTCGGTAGCGATCGCCTTTGCCCCAAAATACTTCACCAACATCACAAACATTAAGCCAATTGGCCCTGCACCAGTAATTAAAACTGTTTGCCCAGGAGCAATTTGAGCTTTTTTCACCGCCTTGAGGCAGCAGTTAGTTGGTTCGACAAAACTTGCTTCTTCAAAACTAATATTATCGGGGATCGGAATTATCCCACCATTGCGGACAATATGACCGGGAACTTTAACATACTCAGCAAAACCACCACCACTAGGCGCAAACCCGGCTGTCGTGCAGATATTTTTATAGGTATCGCACATCGAGAAATTGTCATTGAGGCAGTAGTCACAACGCATACAGGGGATGTGGTGCATCACTGCTACTCGTTGTCCGACTTGCCAATTTTTTACCTCTGCGCCAACTGCTGCAATGGTTCCCGCAGTTTCATGTCCAAAAATGCGTGGCGGTTCATACAGCGGATAGCGAATTTTTTTGATATCCGACTGACACAAACCCACTACTCGCACCTGTACCAGCACTTCATCCGGTTCCAGCGTAGGTACGGGTATATCTTCGTAAGAAAGTTGATTAACGCCTCTAAATATTTGTGCTTTCACGTTGATTTCTCACCGCTCGACGATATTAGATTTAACACTAGGGGCGTTCTTTGGGCTATGAATTTTGAGATTTTTGTTTGTATTAATGCTCTGCGGAGAATTTAAACTGCATCATCAAAGCCAACAGATCTGATTTTACTGACGAAATTTACTAAATTCACTCCATCTTGCTTACTTAGCAAACTAAGTAATTCGGTAACACTCAGGGGGTATTTTCTATACTTTTGAGACTGTTTTTGCACTACTTGAACTATTTCTTCTGGGTAGTCATTGAATAGATCGCTAAGAAAATCATCTGCTGACTGTGCTTGGATATTCCAAGGAGTCAAAGCTTGAGCATCGAAATCTATAATATTGTTGGTAACAATCACATCAGCCCTAGCTACTACCGCAGCAGCAAGAACATGACGATCTTTGGGTTCATTAGTCATGAATTCTTCTATTTCTGCTGGTACTTGAACCATAGCTTCAGGAAAAGCTGCTTTCATGACCTCTTCAAGGTTTATCGCTTTCCCAGCAGAGATTTTCCCTTTTAGAACAAGATTACCTAATGCTTCATCTAAGATTTTTTGTGACCAGTAGGGTATGTACAAACCAGCTTCAGCAGTGGACAATAAAGTATCACGTAAATACGCAGGAAACAACACGCAGGCATCTAAGAGAACATTGAGCATAGTAAATTTATGTCATCACTCGTCCTCGTACAAACCTGCTTCTTCACTCATTTCGATTAGTTGCTGTAAAATTTGGCTACGTTTTTGATCTCGCTGTTCTTTGTATTTCTTCAAATCCTCAAAACGAACACGCCGATGTGCGCCGACCTTTATGTAAGGAATTTCACCCTGTTCTAATAACTTAATTAGATAGGGGCGTGAAACGTTGAGAAAATCAGCCGCTTGTTGAGTTGTCAGTTCCCGCTCTTGAGGGACTATAGATATAGCCTGTCCCAATGCCATTGCATGGACAACTTGACGCAACACCTGATAAACCGAATCAGGAATAGTAATTTCTTCTCCGTTTGCTCCTACAAGTTTCGGCTGGGAACCTTCGAGTTTGAGTATACGTTCGATTTGCCTAATAGATGACGCTTCTTGTTCTTGAGCCATCACTGACTCTACAGGCAAGTTTTGCCCAGACATGATGGTCTTCATGGTGGCTGATAATTACTCTAGTATATTGCTCTATAATATCTCATATTACATAAACGAAATATCCGAAAAAATTATAATTTTCCCTCTGGCGTTCAGTTCAAGTTACTGCAAGATTATCTGTGGAGTGAGCAATCTTCAAGTGGGTTTGTTCGTGGGCAATCCTATAGTTAGAGTGAATTGAAAACCCATCAGAGTTATCGTATGGCTTCCTTACCTGCATGGTATTTTGATGAATCCAGAATGGCTGGCATCGACTTCAATGATGCGACTGTGGTTGAGATATTTGATCGCAACCAATTATCGAGTACACCACAGAAAGAACAGGACTTAGTCTCTCAATTAGGTATTTGTTCAGGACATAGTGTTATTGAATTGGGTGCAGGTACAGGTACTTTTGCAATTCAAGCTTCATTGGCTGGTGCTTCAGTAAATGCTGTTGATATTTCGCAGGCTATGTTGACTTATGCCCAACACAAAGCTCAAAAATCTGGTGCTATCAACATTAAATTTCATCAAGCAGGCTTCTTATCCTACAAACACGAAGGTGATTTAGCTAATTTTTTAGTGACAAAAGCCTCACTTCACATCTTGCCAGATTTCTGGAAAATGGTAGCATTTCTACGAATGGCTTCGATGCTCAAACCTAATGGTGTCTTTTACCTCCGTGATGCAATATTCTCATTTCCACCTGCTGAGTACGAAACTGCGATCGATGAAACTATTGAGCAAATAGCAAAACGTGAAGGTGAGGGCTGGACAGCTAAAGACTATGAAGGACACGTGCGTGAGGAATACAGTACCTTCTCATGGATCATTGAAGGTATGCTGAGGCAAGCTGGGTTTAACATCTCTGACGTGCAGTATCTTACACCCACTGTTGCTGAGTACTTATGCATCAAAGTAGCCTAACATCTCATCACATCTTATGCTTCGTTATATCAAGCATAATAGAGTTCAGATAAACGAAATATCCGAAAAATAGCAAGATTATCTTGTCTGATACCAAGCCAGCTGGTGAGAATATATCGGAAATCCAGCGAGGTTAACAGATGGTGAATCAGACGTACACAGCTGATGTCTTAGTAGTCGGTGGTGGCACAGGGGGAACCGCTGCTGCTATCCAAGCAGCGCGAAGAGGGGCAAAAACGATCCTCGTCAGCGAATTTTCTTGGCTGGGGGGAATGCTGAGTTCCGCTGGCGTGTCTGCACCGGATGGCAATGAACTAGAAGCCTTTCAAACGGGATTATGGGGTGCATTTTTACGGGAGTTGCAGCTGCGACAACCAGGAGGATTAGACAATAGCTGGGTAAGCTTTTTTAGTTACGATCCGCGCGTTGGGGCAGAGATTTTTGCAGATTGGGTGCGGCAATTACCAAATCTACTTTGGATTTCCGGATATGTGCCGTTAGAAGTTTTCAAAGAAGGAAATTGTGTAACTGCTGTCCGGTTTGCAGATTTCACTGTCAAAGCCAAGGTGATTCTTGATGCTACGGAGTTGGGAGATTTATTGGCTTTGGCTGAAATACCTTACCGCTGGGGTTGGGAGTTGCAGTCGGAGTGGGGAGAACCCAGCGCCCCAGCCAACTTTAATTCACTCACAACAAAATATCCGGTGCAAGCTCCCACTTGGGTAGTGGTGATGCAAGATTACGGTGAAGCCGTTGCCCCAGAAATTCCGGCTGCACCTAATTACGACTCAGCGCTGTTTGTTGGTGCTTGGGATGACTATGGCGCAGAGGCGTTTTTAAATTACGGTCGCTTGCCCGGTAGTCTGTTTATGATGAATTGGCCCATTTGCGGCAATGACTATGGTGAAGGTGTAGCGCGATTAATTGAGTCAGAGACAGCGCAGCGTGAGTTTAAAACAGAATGCCTTTGGCATAGCCAAAATTTCGCCCGTTTTATCCAAACTCAACTCGGTCGTCGCTACGGTTTGGCAAATCAAGTCTTCCCCTACTCCCCATCTCCCCATCTCCCCATCCCCCCATCCCCCCATCTCCCCCTCTCCCCCGGCGGTGGTGCTTATGCTTTACACCCCTACTACCGGGAAAGTCGTCGCCTAGTAGGATTAACTACTGTTAGAGAGCAAGATATTTTGCCAATGGCAGGGGGTAGGGTTGCAGCGTTAAATATAGATGCGATCGCGATTGGTAACTACGCCAACGACCATCATTATCCTGGTATCAAGTTTCAGTTGCAACCGAAATCCATTCGCTGGGGAGGTCGTTGGACGGGAACTCCCTTCACCATTCCCTACCGTTGCTTAATTCCGGTGGACACAGACGGTTTATTGGTGTGTGAGAAGAATATTTCTGTGTCTCATATTGCTAACGGATCAACCAGATTGCAACCTGTAGTCATGGGTATTGGTCAAGCTGCGGGAATGGCTGCTGCTATTTGCGTACAGTTAAATTGCCAACCAAGGGATTTACCGATAAGAGTGCTGCAAGAAGCTTTACTACAAGATCAATTCTCGCGTGCGGCAGTAGTGCCGTTATTTAACTTACCATCCACACATGCTGATTGGTTACACTGGCAACTCTACTACTTAAATAATCCAGAAGCCTATCCAGGTAGTGGCGATTGTTCTGATTCACAGTATTCTCAGTACTATTACGGCAATAGCAAGACCGTACCATCACAAAATTTTAACTTTTTTACGGGTAATTTTCATCGTCTAACTCAGCAAGATTACCGATTCACTACCATCTCGCCAGCACCATACAAAGGACAAACTTGGCAGCTTGTGACTTTGCGATCGCACGTAGATGATCGGCTACAAACTTGTCCCCATCAGCAACTGCTCAAAATCTGGGGGCGACTCAATTATGCAGGTAATTGGTTACTAGTGGAAAATATCGATATCTGAACAAAGTATTTTTTTCAGTTAAAAACAATACTTTTTTTACCAAACTGTCCGGATGCACTAAACGCAACTCAGTATCAGTGAAGTAGAGAGTTCTAAAATAGACATCCGATATGCGTGCTGTTATTTCACTTTTGATTACCGGTCTGTTACTGAGTTGTATGGCTATAAACAGCCAAACAGTTACAAATTCCTTGTTCGATATGTTGCAATCCACCTCTGGTTCCCAACAATTGATCTCGGCAAAATCTAAACCTCCCAAGTCTCCTTATCGGGGCAGTGGACGGGGTAGAGAACTTTTGCTATCTTCGTCAAAAGGCAATACTCCCAAAAACCGTCCTGCTAGGGGTGGTGAGCGCAGAGAGCTAAAACAACAGCTCAGCGATGCACGTGTTGTTTAACAACTGCATACTTAATGCAACTTGTTGGGTTACTAGTTTTTGTAGGTAGCAAAAGAATCAGAGTACGGTCAAACAGGATGTTTGGTTTAACATCTGTTACACACCTTCTCCAGTAAGTATATAACAGTTGAGACACAACAAAGTCAGGCAATAGCTCTGTGTTTCATCAGTCATCTTTGTGTAGATAAAGGGTCGTCAACCCTTGCGAACAGAAGGCAAACTCAGCTAGCATCTGTATCGCAAGCACCATTACTCCTCAAATCAGCAAAAAGTTCCCATCGCAAGCTTTAACTTAATTAATAAAGGGTGTCACTTCATCTACCAGTTAGCGCAGGCACATCCCATTTAGGTTTTATGCGTGATTTCTTTTGGGGAAAGAGCCTGAAAGCAACTCCCTTACTCTCATATATAGGCTTTTTCATGTGTTGAGCAACTGGTATCCTGCATGGGGAAATCAAGAATTTTATTAGGGTTGCTGACAAATGCTCGATTTCGTATTTTTTTTACAGAGCCTCTGACAATAAATTTTTACGCAACTACTAGCCCATCTTAGAGCATCGATTCAGCGTTCATCGATACTTAGTACGGTAGACCAGGAAGACAAGGGAGAGGGGGAGAGTGGGAGGTGGGGAGACTGTATTAAGAAATCCCCCATCACCCCATCTCTCAAAGTTTTCATTGTCCTCCTTCCCTTGTCCTTGTTCTCATTATCTAATTGGTTTGTGAGCAATTAAATACTTGCTCATAAAGTGGACTTGCGTTTCAATATTCTCAAACCCTGCTTTTTCTAAACGCTCTACCAAGTTATCCGTGACGTAATGCTTATAGTAGGGTTCATGGAAAGTTTCATGGAAGTTTTCCATTAGCGGTTCCATTTCCGGAGAATCACTCATCTGGATAGAATCACAGATAATAAATACTCCCCCTGGTTTTACGATCCGGTAGCATTCCTCTATTACCCGCTGACGCGCTGCTGCTGGTAACTCATGGAAAAGGAAAACCGAAGTTACGGCATGGAAATAATTATTCAGGTAGGGCAACTCTTCGGCATTCGCCTGTAATAGTTGCGGTAATTCCCCTGGAATTTGGCTTAACAATTCATTCGCTTTGCGTAAATAAGCAGGTGACAAATCTATACCAAACAGCGATGCTTGGGGCAGAGTCGCCCGAATCATCTTTAAAGTCCGACCTGTACCACAAGCTACATCTAAAACACGTATTTGCCGAGATGGTACATCAGCAAAACTATTCAGTTCTTGCTTCAGTGGAGCAAGAATGCGCCGCCGCATAGCGTCTGCTGAGCCGCCAAACAGAATTTCCACCTGCAAATCATATAAATTTGCCGAAAGGTCGCTTAAGTAACCATCTGTCTGATGATGGAAGTTCTGGATGTAGTAACTGGGATAACCAGCGGTATCCACATTTGGGGAAAATTCTTGATATCTTTTTTGTTTAGCTCGTTCCCAGATTAGAGGTAAATCTAGCCATACTACAGGGTAGTAGCGGAAAAAGTCTTCCCAGGGATTATCAAACAGCAAGCTCTTGGGATATAAACCCCGCTCTGCATCTTGCCAATCAACTTCTAGTAGTTCATTCAGTCTCTCTTGAACTTTAACTAAAATTTCGCTCGGAATAGGTTTGGCTTGCCGCTGCGCGGGAGAGATGATGTTCATCAAGCGCGTACTTAACATTTTATGAGCCAAACCAAAGTAGTTTTTGCCCTGCTGAAAAGTTTGATAAGTCAGCTTTGTTAAAGTGTCAGACATGAAATGGCTTGGGTGTAGTTTACTTTTATTTATCTAATTTTAATAATTTTAACCATACATACATTAGCCTTAAGAATGGTTTATCTATCCGTATTTAGACTTAAGCAAATAGAGGATTGCAGTAAAACAATACCTGCCATTCCTTTTCATCTGAATTATGCCTGACTGGAAATATTAAGTTTTATAAAAATGTATCATTCCGTAACTTCTGATACAGAATTTAGTGTGATAAGTTTAAAGAGGAATAAACAAATCAATTAAATAAAACAAGAGGGAGGACTCTGGTATGTCTACCCAAGACAAAGCTCGTGCCTTAATGATGCGTCATTATCAGCTAATCAAGAATCGTCAGCAATCGATGCTGGAACGTGCGGGAGAAGAACTAGGTCTTCCTGGAGAAATGTCTCACTACTGGAATCCAACTCAAGGGAAAATAGACCCCAACGCTCGAATGACTTATGACCGCAGCAATGCTGCGATGAGCTAAATAGTTGGTGGTTGGTAGTTGGTAGTTGCTAGGTGGTAGTTACAAACAACTACCAACAAACAACCAGCAAAAAAAGCCACCCAGCTTGGGTGGCTAAATTTATGCTCTCAAATAGCTATTTGTTAGTTGTTGACAACGAACTACTATCTACTAACTACTAACTACTAACCAATTTCTTAAAATTAGCAATCGTAGTAGAGAGAAAATTCGTAGGGATGAGGACGCAAGCGCATGGGGTTGACTTCGTTATCCAGCTTGTAAGAAATCCAAGTTTCAATGAAGTCTTCAGTAAACACGCCTGGTTCAGTTAAGAAAGCGTGATCCTTTTCTAGTGCTTCCAATGCCAATTCCAAAGAACCGGGAGTGGAAGGAACCTTAGCCAGTTCTTCTGGAGAGAGTTCATAGATGTTTTTATCTAGAGGTTCACCAGGATGAATTTTGTTCTTAATGCCATTCAAACCAGCACACAGCATCGCAGCAAATGCTAGGTAGGGGTTAGAAGTAGCATCAGGACAACGAAACTCTAAACGCTTGGCTTTGGGGTTAGTACCAGACAGAGGAATACGAATAGAAGCAGAACGATTACCTTGGGAGTAAGCCAAGTTCACAGGTGCTTCATAACCAGGTACAAGACGCTTGTAAGAGTTGGTGGTAGGGTTGGTAATTGCCAAAAGTGCGGGTGCGTGCCTGAGGATACCACCAATGTAGTACAATGCTATTTCACTCAACCCAGCGTATTTGTCGCCTGCAAACAGGGGTTGACCGTCCTTCCAGATAGATTGGTGGGTGTGCATCCCCGAACCATTATCCTGGAAGACAGGCTTGGGCATGAAGGTGACAGATTTGCCGTATTTCTTAGCGACGTTCTTGATGATGTACTTGTAAGTCATCAGCCAGTCCGCTGCTTCGATTAACTTACCAAAACGGAAGCCCAATTCGCACTGACCACCAGTTGCAACTTCGTGGTGGTGCTTTTCAATTGGAACTCCGCATTTTGCCATTGTCAACAGCATTTCTGTCCGCATGTCTTGCAGGGTATCTGTGGGTGAAACAGGGAAGTAACCCTCTTTGTAGCGCGGTTTGTAACCTAGGTTGGGGCCTTCTTGTTTACCGGAATTCCAACGACCTTCTACAGAGTCTACGTGGTAGTAGCCTTCGTAGGAGTTTTGATCAAAGCGAACATCGTCAAAGATGAAGAATTCAGCTTCGGGGCCAAAAAAGGCTGTATCGCCAATTCCAGAAGAAACTAGATTGTCTACCGCTTTTTGAGCAATTACGCGAGGACAACGGCTGTACCATTCACCCGTACGCGGTTCTTTGATGCTACAGATGATGCTAAGAGTTGGTTCCTGCATGAAAGGGTCGATCCAGGCAGTGTTTGGATCGAGTACCATTGCCATGTCTGATTCGTTGATGGCTTTCCAACCCCGAATACTGGAACCATCGAAAGGTACGCCGTCTGTGAAACTGCTTTCATCGATTTGATCGTGAAATACTGTCAGGTGCTGCCAAATTCCTGGCATATCGATGAATTTCAGATCGATCATCTGAATATTGTTGTCCCGAATCATCTTCAGGACGTCTTGTGGGGTTGTCATGGTTACTCCTTCTCTGCCGACATCTTAAGTACAGTAAACCACAATGTTAATGCACGCTGACCCTACTAGTTTGAACCTAAATCTTAAAGACACCTGGAATATCCTAAAGAGATAAAACAGGCAGATTTTGTAGTTTTTGTTACAGAATGTCAAGATTACAGGTTATGTTCACCTTTCCTAAACATGTGTACAAAACTTGAAAGTTCATCTGTTGGGGGCAACTTTGGCATAGAATCCTTAAGTAGCGCATAGATTGCTTTTGTGCCGGAGCTTCTTTATATTTCAGTGGCACAAAAAGTAGCAGCAGTCAAATTAATATCAAACCATAGATAGTAACGATTGGGAGATAAAGGAATGCGGGATGCAGTCACAAGCTTAATTAAGAATTATGACGTTGCTGGACGGTATTTTGACCGCAATGCGATCGACAGCCTCAAGTCCTATTTTGAAAGTGGAACGGCACGGGTGCAAGCCGCAGGTGCTATTAATGCAAATGCAGCGGCAATCGTCAAGCAGGCTGGCTCTAAATTATTTGAAGAACAGCCAGAGTTGATTCGCCCTGGTGGCAATGCCTACACGACTCGTCGCTATGCGGCTTGTTTGCGCGATATGGACTACTACCTGCGTTATGCTACCTATGCCATCGTTGCTGGTAGCATGGATGTGCTAGATGAGCGGGTTTTGCAAGGTCTGCGGGAAACCTATAATTCTCTGGGGGTTCCTATTGGTCCCACAGTTCGCGGTATCCAAATTATGAAAGACCTTGTGAAAGAGCAAGTAGCAGCGGCTGGTGTTACTAATACTAGCTTTTTGGATGAGCCGTTTGACTATATGACTAGTGAATTGAGCGAGAAGGATATTTAGTAATTCAACAAAGGCAGGCATACTGCCTGCTCTAGTTGGTTTAAGATAGATCAAGCCTCCTGAGGTTGGAGCTTTGTCAGCGCACTCTGATGGGATGTTGTGTTAGCGAAGTTCAAGCCTGGGAGGTTAGTTTTTTTGATGAACCGCAAAAGACGCAAAGGGCACAAAGAGAAGATTGGCTAAGCAAAGATTGGATGTTTTATTGGTAGAAAAGAATTTGTGTTCTTCAAGACAGCAGGCGCAGCGGCTGATTCAAGCGGGTGAAGTGACTGTTGATGGTAAGCTTATTGACAAGCCAGGGATGGAGGTTGAGGTTGCAGCTGAGATTAAAGTTAAGGAGCGATCGCGTTTTGTTTCGCGCGGTGGAGAGAAACTTGCTAAGGCGCTACAAGAGTTTGCTATTGCTCCAGAAGGGCGGATTTGCTTAGATGGTGGTATTTCTACAGGCGGTTTTACTGATTGTCTCCTGCAAGCTGGGGCAAAGCTAGTTTATGGCGTAGATGTTGGTTACGGACAAGTTGACTGGAAGTTACGTAACGACCCAAGGGTGATTTTGAAGGAACGCACGAATTTACGGTATCTTACACCAGATGAACTCTATGGTACATCCCCCTTGTCTTCACAAGGGGAGGGTTACGCTGACTTAGCAGTGGTGGATGTTTCGTTTATTTCGTTAACTAAAATTTTGCCTGCTTTGTGGCGGTTAACTCAACCTCCTCGTGAGGCGGTGTTGCTGGTGAAACCTCAGTTTGAAGTGGGGAAAAATCGTGTGGGTAAAAAAGGAGTTGTACGCGATCCAAAAGACCATGCTGAGGCAATTATTCAGGTGTTGCAAGCTGCTCTAGAGTTAGGATGGAAGTACAAAGATTTAACTTGGTCGCCTGTTACTGGCCCAGCCGGGAATATTGAGTATCTTTTGTGGCTGGGAATGGATAATGAGATAGCACCGCCAGATTTAGAGGCTATTCAGCAAATGACGAAATCAGCAGCAGCTGACTTTAGAGAAATTTAAACATCGTAAATACGACACTCACTTGCTTCTGGATGAGTTTCACAGAAGCTGTTTACGAACGCTATCGCTTCCGTTATGGATGGAAGAAACAAAATAAGATGCACCGAAAAAAATTACACTTTTATTGTGTCCTGACAGTTAAGACCGATCCCCCAATGGTGCTTCGTCGCCCGTACAGAAGGCAAGGTTGCTGGGTTGAGACGGTTATGACATTGGTGAAATGGTTGTTGCCATTATCCCGTGCGCGGAGACTGTATTCATCCGTCAACCCAGGTCAGGGCACACCTCCAATTGCCAGTATGACTCCGCATTCGTGAGGAAGCCTTTGATGATGAAAACACCAAAGTCCAAATCCCGTTCCCATCAACCAAGTGCGAATGAAACTTCTGACTTAAGACCAATCAACCCAAATGCAGCGGGTATTGATATCGGTTCAGAATTTCACTGGGTGAGTGTTCCAAAAGATAGAGCCTCCGAGAGTGTCAGACGTTTTGGCTGTTACACTGCTGACCTGTATGCTCTAGCCGATTGGTTGCCTCTTTGTGGAGTTAAAACTGTAGCAATGGAATCAACGGGAGTATATTGGATTGCGTTGTTTCAAATCTTGGAGACAAGGGGCTATTACGTCGCGCTTGTCAACGCCCATCACGTTAAAACATTGCCTGGACGTAAAACTGATATTTTAGACTGTCAATGGTTGCAACAATTACATAGTTACGGATTGTTGTCTGGTTCTTTTCGCCCAGAAGACCAAATTTGTGTATTACGGAGTTATATCCGCCACCGAGATAGTCTCATCAAAAGTGCTTGTGTTCACATTCAACGGATGCACTCATGCTTTAACCCAGATGAACGTGCAACTGCATAAAGTTGTTAGCGATATCACTGGTACCACTGGTATGGCAATTATTCGAGCTATTGTTGAAGGAGAAAGAGATCCACAAATTTTGGCAGCTAAAAAGCATCACCGCGCTAAACGCTCAGAAGCTGAAATTGCCGCCGCACTGAATGGTGATTATCGCAGTGAGCATGTCTTTGTACTCCAACAAGAACTACAACTTTACGATGTTTATCAAACTCAGATAGCAGCCTGCGACCGCCAAATACAGGAGTGCTTATCTCAATTTAGCGACAAAGTCAATTTGGATGAATTTCCGCTTCCCCAACCAAAGCACATCCGCCATAAACCCCAAGGCAAAGAAAGAGCTTTTGATTTACGTACCCATCTTTACCGAATTAGTGGTGTGGACTTCACTGCTATTGATGGTCTTGGTATCCTAACAGTACAAACCATTATTTCTGAGGTTGGTTTAGATCAAGCGCCGATTCCCAACTGTTAAACACTTTACTTCTTGGCTTGGTCCTTGCCCTTGTAATCGTATCACTGGTGGCAAACTTAAAAGTTCTCAAACCCGCTTGGTAGTTAACCCTGCTACCAATGCTTTCCGAATGGCAGCACAAACAGCTGGCAAGAGCAATTCTGCTAGTGGTGCTTTCTATCGTCGCTTACGTTCTCGACTTGGCACGCCCAAAGCTATCACTGCCACTGCTCATAAGCTGGCACGAATTTTTTACCGACTTTGGACAACTGGAGGTAACTATCAAGATATTCGCATGGATTATTATGAACAACGTTACCAAGAGCGAGTTATCAATAACCTACAAAAAAAGGCTCTAGCTTTAGGTTTTGAACTCATTCCTCAGTCCGAAGCAAATACGGTTTCTTAGGAGAGGGCTAAATTAATTTGTGAGAAATTTACATGACATAAGTCAGGTAAATAATTTCGATTATTTATTCAAATTAATCAAATAGTTGCATATATCCTGCGATAGATTTGCATGATTCAAGTTTGAATACTTTAACTAGATGGGGATAGGACGTTATTTTTGTGAATTGAAAAATATAAGCAAAATTTAATATTTAAAGAGAAGTAATAATGAGTAACATCTATGCTTGGGCTTAAGCAATAATTGCTGTCATATGATGCCAAAATTTCTGAAAATATAGCAAAAAATACTAAGGAAAGATTAAATTAATTACTGAATCTATCCAAAGAAAGAAGTGATTGATTCATAAATTTTAGAAATTATATAAAAAAGTTAACACACACCTAGTTACTGATTTAAAAATGTTTTCTAAAGAGAAAGAGGAATTTTTTCATACAGAGCTAGTCAAGTATGGCGTAGATTACCAAAGAGCGGCTAAAGTCGCGAAGATTTTAGCTTCTGAAAAACCAGATGAGCTTTTAAGCGACAAAGAGAAACAACTTGCTGAAGAAGTTTGTAAAGAGTGGTTAAGACAACATCAGCGCTTAACTTCGATTTTTAGACAGTATAAGCGTTAAAGAGAACTGGGATAAGTCATTCATCCACTATACCCAAGTTTCGTCCTAACTCTTGGCGTAAACGATACAAAATCGTATTTGGTTCCACTTCAGCAAGAATTTCTGCAATGACAGTACTAGCGCCTAATTGTCCCCAAGAGCAGCCTTTTTCGAGGTATACTTGGGCAGCTTTGCCGACAGCAAAGGCTCCATAGCCAGCGATACCTGCTTGGGCGATCGCACTGCCTGCATAAGCAGTAATATGGCTGGGATTGTCACCCGCAGCAACAGCAGCCGTACTTTTACTTAACCCTAACAGTAAACTGCTACCTATTTCTCCCAGTAGCAAGCCACCAGAACTCAGTAAAATCGTTTTCAAAAGCTTTGTAGCTTCGTAACCAGTCATCGGCAAACCATACAACCGCGCCAGAGAACGAATTAACGCCAAGTCCGCTACAGTTCCGCCGATGATATCTAAAAAGGCGATGGGATTGAGTGCCACAGCCACAGCTTTATATCTAGTAAATTGCCAAATCAAATCTTCGGCTTCTTGTTGGCGTACATTGATGGTTTTGGAAGCGATCGCCTCTTCTGCTTCTCTTGCTTGAATGAGTGCATTTAAAGCCAAAAGCGATCGCCCTTCACGGTTGAGAATTTTGAGAATAGTTTGTTTGAGTTCGTCTACTTGTGGCGGTGGAGTCTCCCATTCGTAAGTCACATTTCCATCAGGCCATTCCACACGCACTTCCATAGGTGCGGGTTCCGCCGCGATCGTGACAATTTCATCAGGCTGTAAGGGTTTACCTTGAGTATTTCCTGCACCTAACTGTTGCAAATTTTTATAAATCTTTTCTCGGTCTGTATCTGGATACAAATCTATTTTGTTAAACACGAGAATCAGCGGCTTTTGTGCCTGCCGTAATTCGCACAAAGCTTGGTATTCAGTACGAGTAATATCACCAGCGACTACAAACAAAATTAAATCTGCTTGACGCGCTACTTCTCGCGCCATCTGCGATCGCACTTCTCCAGCAATTTCATCTAATCCTGGCGTATCAATTAACTCCACCTGCACCTTGTCGCCAACATTCCAGCGTACGGAACGAGGATACTGAGTTACACCATGAAGGGGGCCAGTTTGCAAAATCTTTTGTCCTAGCAAAGCATTCAACACCGCCGACTTACCACGACTAACCAAACCAAAGGCGGCAATTTTAATCACGTTATAGTCTAGTTTGTTAAGAGTGGCAGTCAAAGCCTCCAATTCTGGCTTGACCAAACCCGCTAATTGTGAGTTTGATGATACTTGTCCGGGTTTGCGGATATTGCCATACCAAGACAGCGCTTGTCTGAGACTAGCACGAGCGCGATTTAGATGAGTTTCTTGCAGGTTCTTTGGCACTTGCTGAGATTGAGTCAAAATTATAGCAATTTTAGGTTTTGGATTGAGGAAATCAAGCTAACAGCTTACTGATTTATTTTTACCTAATTGCAAATTTAGCAGTTTCGTGTGTTAGATCAGCCAAAACAATAATAGTACTATTGTACCAAATGCATAGATGATAGCTAAAGCAAGCTTTGTAATAATGCTATTTGCTTGATACTTGGTGTTTTGCCAAATCATAATTTGGTGTAAAGAAATCTAACTATATAAATAGTTTTTATCCACTAGCTATTGTACGGTTGGGTTTAGAAACCTATTCGTAATAATCACTAACAGTGATAACACAAAGCTTTGTTTATTAACACCGAACTACTTATTTATGGAGAAAAGATAAACACAAAATCAAATTAGGATAAAGAGCAATTTTGACTTACGAATATGGGAACACTAACTTCAGCTAACAGTTGTGCATTACTACGCTGATTAAAACATGAAATATTTTGATTCTAAAGATTTTATAAAAATACCTTTACGCCTAATTCTAATTGTTCCTTTCGTAGTTCAAATTTCTGCCTCTGTTGGGTTAGTCGGATATTTATCATTTAAAAATGGACAGAAGGCAGTCAACGATCTGGCCGGTCAGGTGATCGACAAAAGCAACAGCCTGGTAAATCAGCATCTAAATAGCTACTTGGCAATTCCGCATCAGATTAATCAAATGAACGTGGATGCTGTAGAAACGGGATTACTCGATTTACAAGACTTTGAACATGCAGGAAAATACCTTTGGAAACAGATGCAGCTCTATAAAAATTTGAGCTACAACGGCTACACTTTGGTTACAGGTCAAGGGGCTGGTTCTGGCAATTATCCAGGCAGTCAATCTACCACAATAGATTTGTATCCTTTAACAGTTAATGGAGTATCTAAGGTTTATTCCTACGCTACGGATGCTCAAGGAAATCGAACTAAGCTACTTAATAACTTTGATTACAACAGTTTTGAACAACCTTGGTATATAAATACGGTAAAAGCAGGTAAACCGATTTGGAGTGGTGTGAATGCCTGGGATGGTGCGGTTGGTTATATCGCTGCTTCCGCCAATTATCCTATTTACGATCAAAGTGATAAGTTGCTGGCTGTTATTGGTGTTGATTTACTGCTGTCGAATATCAGTGACTTTCTCCGCCAAATTCACGTCAGTCCAAATGGCAGTATTTTTATTATTGAACGCAACGGGCTATTAGTAGCCAATTCCAGTTCTCAAAAACCCTATGTAATTGTTAATGGTAAAACTAAACGATTAGCTGCGGCTGACAGTTCTAACCTCCTAATTCAAGCAACTGCTAAGTATTTACAGCAACACCTGGGTGACTTTCACAAGATTCAAGACAAACAACAGTTAACGTTTGATTTTAAGGGCGATCGCCAATTTGTCGAAGTCACTCCCTGGCGCGATCGCTTTGGTCTGGACTGGCTTGTGGTTGTAACTGTCCCCGAATCTGATTTTATGGCGCAAATCAACGCCAACACCCGCAATACAATCGTGTTATGCCTGCTGACTTTAGCAGTGGCATCTATTGTTGGTATTTATACCTCTCGTTGGATTACCCAACCCATTTTGCGTTTGAGTCACGCAAGTCAGGCAATTGCCGCTGGACAATTAGACTACTCGGTAGAGGTGAAAGGGATTGATGAGTTAGAGATGCTCAGTAAATCTTTTAACCACATGGCTAGGCAGTTGCAAGAATCTTTTACAGCCCTAGGAACAGCTAACCAACAATTGGAGGAGACTAACGCAGAACTGGAACAGCGGGTAGAAGCACGGACGGCTGAACTACAAGCAACTATTCAGGAACTGCACCGCACTCAAGCTTATATGGTGCATAGTGAAAAAATGTCAGCCCTCGGTCAGATGGTGGCAGGTGTGGCCCATGAAATCAACAATCCGGTCAACTTTATTCATGGTAATCTCACCCATATTGATGAGTACGCTCAGGATTTATTGCGCTTGGTGCAACTCTATCAAAAGTACTTAAGCGAACCACCCATAGAAATTCAAAAGGAACTTGATGCAATTGATTTTGACTTTTTAGACAAGGATTTAACCAATGTACTCAAGTCGATGCGAATAGGAACGAATCGCATTCGTGAAATTGTGCTGTCATTGCGAAACTTCTCGCGATTAGATGAGGCAGAGGTGAAAGAGGTTGATATTCATGAAGGCATCGATAGTACACTCGTGATTTTGAACAACCGCCTCAAGGCCAAGCCAGATCATCCCGAAATCCAGGTCATTAAAGAGTACGGAAAGTTACCTTTAGTAGAGTGCTACGCAGGTCAACTAAATCAGGTGTTCATGAACATTCTCAGCAATGCAATTGATGCATTGGAAGAACGCGATCGCGATCGGTCACTGGAGGAGATTAAAGCTCAACCCAGCACAATTTGGATTTTGACAGCTGCTAAAGATGACACTGTAACAATTCGTATTACGGATAACGGACTCGGTATCAGTGACGCAGTACGTTCCAAGTTGTTTAACCCATTTTTCACCACCAAGCCTGTCGGTAAAGGAACAGGATTGGGCTTAGCCATCAGCTACCAAATTGTCACAGACAAGCACGGCGGCAAACTTTCCTGTCATTCTACACCAGGACAAGGAGCAGAATTTGTAATTGAACTCCTCATTCATTCTGCAATTATCTAGAACTTGACTAACCTTGGTTTATCTTTTTCTTGGCTGTATGACATCTACAGACACACCATAACGCCGAGCGGCTTGAGACATATTTAGTTTTAATAAACTTTCATCTCCTAAATGCATCTTTTTTTGTGGTTTGATTGGAACTACTCCCAAAGCGCGGATGATTTCAACTGCAATTGCCTTAGCAAGTAAGGGAGGTACTGAGTTTCCCACTTGTCGGAAACCATGCCACTTGGTGACATGAAATCGAAACCAATCGGGGTAAGAATGCAGTCGTGCTGCTTCTCGGACGGTGATACATCGTGGACTAGAAGGATGAATGGGGCGAGGAGAGGTGAAAGCCCCCCGGTTCCTGGCTGTTCCAGCTCTGAGGGTGTTACAGATACCATTTTTGTCCAGTTTATGAAAGCGACTAATAGGTTCTGCTTTACCAGGTATAGTCACCTGAAATCTCAGCATCGATTCTGTACTGTGTCGAGTACGAATGCTTGAGGTCAAGATTCTGGAATCAAATTGCCTTTCGTAGCGGTAGTTATCTCGATCAAAATCTAATCCACGCAGTTTTCTGCTATATTTGCTGGCTTTACCATATTCTGCTACTACCCAGTCTCTATCAAGCAATTCTGGGTATATGTCTACTTCCGGTAAGTCACCAATGGCATCCCAAACAGTGGGAGTATCTGGTAAATCAGCCTTGATGACAAGATATTGCGATTTTTTAGATTTTGCTGGTTTAGTGTTCGCTACCGGATATTTAGGTAGAGGCAAACCTTGACGACATCCCAACAGAAATAATCTAGCTCTGTGTTGGGGTACTCCGTAATTGGCAGCATTGAGAACTTGGTAATCTGCTTCTACTTCATAACCAGATGCTCTAAACTCTTCAATGATTTCTAAAAGAAATTGGCGATGCTTTCCAATAGTTAGTCCTGGTACATTCTCAAACACAAAGTATTTGGGTTGTAGCTCTAAGACTAACCGTAAAAAGTGATACACAAGCCCATTGCGGGGGTCATCAAAGGCGCGTTTGCCAATAATCGAGAATCCTTGGCAAGGGGAACCGCCAAAGACAACGTCAATTTCTTGGTTGCCAATAGCTGAACGGTTTCTAATTTCCTCGCCTGTCACATCTTCAACACTTTTGCACAATATAGACCAAAAAGGGAAATTGAACTCGTAGGTAGCACAATGAATTGGGTCTAACTCAACAGCAGCCAGTACGTCAAACCCAGCTTGTTCAAAGCCAAGGCTCATGCCACCAGCACCCGCGAATAAGTCAACACCTATAGGTCTTTGTTTGTTATCCATCCGATCTTCTCAAACTATACCGCAGGCGGCGATTTGCTCGATTACCGTTGGTGTGGTTTAACCAGTTCAGCTTACCCACAAGTTATTTTGAAGCAATCCGGGTATTTTAAATTTTTGGCAAATATGAATTTTTTCCAATCCGGCTACAGATCTATAGATTAAAGCTAAAGCTGCGAATAGGGAATAAGAATAGGTTTCGTTATTACTAGAAGTTACGCATTGACACGTTTAAAGGTTTTGACCTATTGTAATCAAACATTTATTCCACAATCGTAGAAAAATTTTAGCAACCCTTACTTGTGTCAGTAAGTCTACTTTCACTCTGATTTCACACAAGCTCAAATTCGATGAACGTGTGAAATTCTTCTAATTCTCGTTACCAGGTTGAACCTGGTAACGAGGGTTTACCGATCGCGAGTGAGAATCCACCTCGAAAATATAATCCGCACCCGTCAATAATCCACGCATGTTTGCTCGTTTTGTGTAGATTAGTGCGTCGTCTAATTGTTTTTGAACCCCCGTCAGCGTGTATTCCTTTCTATACGACTTAAAAGGTCGATAATTGCTATCCATACTTGTGTATAAATATATATAAAAATACAGGCAATTAAAGCCCATAATACAGAGAAAAAACTTGGAATACCGAACCCATAACTTGGTGTGCCGAGAATAAATAATACCGTAAGAAATACGATAAAATATCCAATGAATTGAATGATTCGTAGAGTAGCAATTAAGCCAGTGTATAGTTTACTCTGATTGGAACCACTAGGTGAAGGATTGCTACTCATAGGTACACCTGTATGTCACTTTTGTAGGAATAAATCTAGCTACAAACTCAAATTGCAGCATTTCGGATTATTTACTGGACTTTAGTACTAGCTTTTGTGCAATTTCGTGTTCCAGTGGGAGTGCGACCAAGTGTTTGAGCCAATTGTTGCTGTGAGATAAAAACGAACACGCGCGAGCAAACCTTTATGTTATCTATTTAGAAAATGCTCTCAGAACGTTTTACAGAAGCCCTAACCTACGCCACACAACTCCATGCGAAACAAGTTCGCAAAGGTTCAGGAGTTCCCTACATTGCTCATTTGTTGGGTGTCGCTAGTATTGCCTTAGAATACGGGGCAAATGAAGATGAAGCGATCGCCGCTTTGTTACACGATGCCATTGAGGATCAGGGCGGTGCTGCAACACGTGAAGAAATTCGCCGTCGCTTTGGAGATCGTGTGACTGCAATTGTTGATGGTTGCACCGATGCCGACACTACACCCAAGCCACCGTGGCGAGAACGTAAACAAGTATACATTGCTCACCTTGCTACTGCTTCACCTTCGGTGCTGCTTGTGAGTGCTGCTGATAAACTCCACAATGCGCAATCAATCACAAAAGATTATCGCCTTTTGGGCGAATCACTTTGGCAACGCTTTCAAGGAGGCAAAGAGGGTACGCTTTGGTATTATCGGGCGTTAGTAACTGCTTTTCGCCAAATAGGATCTTATCCGCTCTTTGAAGAACTAGAACGGGTTGTTTCAGAACTGGAAGATTTGACTTCTGGAGATTCTTAATTTGGCAAGAGAAAGCACCCTGAAAAGATACAAAGAAATTAGTTAGCGCAGGCAGGAATAGCCTGCGGCATTGTGCGAAATCGTAGCAGTGATGACAGTATTTTCTGGGTTAGCGGAACATACTACTTACTGAACTATCTTCATGAATCCGCCAGATTGTTTCGCCTAGCAGATTAGCCACCGAAAGAACCACCAATTGCGAGAAGCGATCGCTCTCTTTGACAGGAATTGTATTGGTGACAATCACTTCCTCAAAAATACCACTTGACAACCGCTCTACCGCAGGAGGGGAAAACACCGCATGAGTGGCACAGGCATATACCTCACGTGCTCCTTCCTCGCGCAGTAGCTTTGCTCCCTCTGCGATCGTGCCGCCAGTATCAATCATGTCATCTACTAGCACTGCCGTTTTCCCTTTCACATCACCGATGACATTCAATACCTCGGCGACATTATGAGCCTGACGACGTTTATCAATAATCGCTAAGGGGGCATCATTCAGTTTTTTCGCAAATGCCCTAGCTCGTGCTACACCACCTACATCTGGGGATACAACTACAATATCTTCGAGCTGTTTGCTGATCAAATAATCCAGTATTACTGGGGAGCCGTAAACGTGATCTAGGGGAATATCAAAATATCCCTGTATCTGGGCTGAATGTAAATCCATTGCCAAAATGCGGCTAGCACCTGCTTGGGTAATTAGGTTAGCAACCAGCTTGGCAGTTATTGACTCCCGTCCTGCTGTTTTTCGGTCAGCACGGGCATAACCATAATAAGGAATTACTGCTGTTACCTGTCGGGCTGAAGCTCGACGACAGGCATCAATCATAATTAGTAATTCCATCAAATTGTCGTTCACAGGATGACAAGAGGGCTGGATTAAATAAACATCACAGCCCCGAATTGATTCCTGTATTTGAACATAAAGTTCTCCGTCCGCAAATCGTTTACGAATCATAGGTCCCAAGTCCATGCCCAGATAACGAGCTACTTCTTGAGACAGGGGTACATTAGCAGAGCCAGAGAATAGCCGCAGGCGATGGTTTTCAGCTATTCCTGTTGCAGTTGGCGGCAATTTGAAAGTAGCAGTACTCAGCACAGCTGATCCTCGATGTGCATTCATGGCAATCTTATCATCAGATATTTAGATTATTTAAGAGCAATAGTCCGAAAAAACATCTGTGAGTTTTGTTGAAGCTTTCATAAAAACTTGAAACATACCTCCATGAAACTACAAATTCCTAGTTTTTTAGTTCTTGCGATCAATACGCTCTTGCCAGCTTAACTGACGTTCAACTCATGAACTACACTCGTAATTGAGATTTTTTGGCTTGAGGTGAAAATCCCAAGTCTCAGTATATTTACTCGATAAAGTACTGACCTATACCCATATAATTTCTAAGCTGAGAACAAACTATTCTAGTTTACTAGTGAAAGTAAAAACACTTATGAATGAATTAATAATGGACAGCTAAATTATTTTATGATACTAGCTGCAAATTAAAACATTAGCAGACTTGCTTTATATTTTGCCATTACCCAATATTGACAATATTGTCAAAAATTCCCTACTGGAAGAAGAAGGTGGCGCTTGACGCTGGGGAAAAGGTTAAAGGGGCAAGGACAAAGGAAAATCCATCCTTTAACCTTTTCCCTTTCTCTATTGATGTACGCAGTTCATGATGGACTACATAAAAAAACTGACTTCTTCACCTTTTTTACTACTTTGTATTGGAGACGGAGTGTGAAAATAGAGTACGGGCAAGTCCGTAAAGACTTTCTTTTATACATATTGGCACGGCAGTTGACTAGACGCCGTTGCTAGATATGATTTTTTGTGGGTGAGTTTCTCCGAGTAGTGCTGTTATACTCTATCAATTGAAAATGCAACCACCAATTTCAGCTGGTACTGTTCTGCAAAACCGTTATCGAATCATTCAAATTCTTGGTCAGGGGGGATTTGGTAGAACCTATCTGGCAGAGGATCAAAGACGCTTTAACGAACTTTGTGCCATCAAAGAATTAATCCCCAATACAACTGACCTTGCCACTTGGCAAAAAGCACAAGAGCTTTTCCTGCGAGAAGCAAATGTTTTGTATCAAATACAACATCCACAAGTGCCGCAGTTCCGGGAAAGATTTGAACAAGACCAGCGGTTATTTTTGGTACAAGACTACGTTGCTGGGAAAACATATCGTGCTTTGCTGGATGAACGTAAGGCTGTTGGTGGTGCATTCACAGAACAAGAAGTATCGCAATTAATACACTCTCTGTTACCAGTATTAGAACACATTCATAGTCGAGGCATTATTCATCGAGATATTTCACCGGATAACATTATTTTGCGTGACATCGATGCCAAGCCAGTGTTAATTGACTTTGGGGTAGTAAAAGAACTGGTAACACGATTGAAAGCTGCTAATCCGACAGTAACAGGAACTTATGTAGGAAAATTAGGTTATTCCCCCAGCGAACAAATACAAACGGGGCAAGCTTACCCCAGTAGTGATTTATATGCACTGGCAGTCACAGCAATAGTTTTATTGACTGGTAGAGAACCTCGGGAACTATTTGATGACAATCACCTAACCTGGAAGTGGCAACGTTGGGTAAAAGTGAATCCGCAATTTGCTCAGATTTTAAATCGAATGTTGAGTCCTAGACCAAGCGATCGCTTCCAAAGTGCAACAGAAGTAGCACAAGCACTGGAATCTCTGGAACAGGCAATACCAACAGTTCCCCCAGCCACACTACCACCCACTGGTCAGAGATCTAACGCCCAAACAGTTCCCGGTGGTCGCCGTCCTGAACAAGTTGCGTTACCTGCACCAGATAAATCCAATCGCACAATTCCAGAACCTGCTGCTGGTGGGTCAGTATTAGATAACCCATTGGCGATTGGGCTAATGACTGTTGGTGTGATTAGCTTGGCAGGATTTGGTTCTTGGGCACTAGTGCGTACTATTCGCGGTACACCACAACCAACTGAAATACCAACGCAAACTTTCCCTTCTCCTGTGTATACACCCACACAAACACCTACAGTTACACCCACAGAAACTCCTACTCAAACACCTACAGTTACTCCTACCACACAAAAGCCTTCAGTCATCACCAAACGCCTCAATTTTGACACATCCAACACGATCAAAGTTGAGGATACTATTGATGCAAATGAAATCATCCGTTACACTTTCAGAGGTGAAAAAGGGCAAAATTTAACTGCGCTGCTAGCACAAGAAAGCGGCGTTTTGTTAACAGTTTTAGATCCCAATGGCAAACCAATTAACAATACTGCTAAGGATGTCACCTTTTATCAAGGAACATTACCCGTTAATGGTAGGTACGCGATCGAGTTAAGCCCAACTCCAGAAATTGCTGAAAGCGATTATAGCCTGAGTATCAGATTAGAAAGCCCTGTCAGACCCACACCCACAGAAACACCTACTCAAACTCCTACTCAAACTCCTACAGAAACTCCCACAGAAACTCCTACTCAAACTCCTACAGAAACACCTACTCAAACTCCTACTCAAACTCCTACAGAAACACCTACTCAAACTCCTACTCAAACTCCTACAGAAACTCCTACAGAAACACCCATTCAAACCCCTACTACAACACCCATAGAAACACCTACCCAACCAACGATAGAAGCACCGCTGACATATCCCTCGGAACAATAAATCAAGGTTCGTAAGATAGCTTTGAATAGGCGTGCGAACATGTATTAAATTGGTTAGTAGTTTGTTGTTCGTTGTTTGTTGTTTGTTGTTTGTTGTTTAGAACAAACAACCACCAACCACTAACCACCAACCACCAACCACCAACCACCAACCACCAACCACCAACCACCAACCACCAACCACTAACCACTGCACTTGAACGCACTACTAATTACTGCAACAGACACAGAATCTGGCAAAACTCTTTTAACAACAGCATTAGCAGCCTATTGGCAAAAATATTGTTCTGCTCGTAGCTTGGGTATTATGAAACCCATACAATCAGGAGTGGGCGATCGCGAGTGGTACCAACAGCTGTTTACCCTAGAACAATCGGCCGAGGAAATCACACCGTTGTATTTTAAAGCACCTTTAGCACCTCCCATCGCCGCAGCGCAGGAAAATCGCCGCGTAAATTTAGCTGTAGTCTGGCAGGCTTTTACAGCTTTGTGTCAACGTCGAGATTTTGTTCTAGTAGAAGCCTTGGGTGGATTGGGTTCACCCGTAACTGATGAATTGACGGTAGCTGATTTAGCAGGTGATTGGCGCTTACCCACTGTGTTAGTAGTACCAGTCAGATTGGGTGCGATCGCTCAAGCGGTGGCGAATGTGGCATTAGCGAGACAAGCGCGAGTAAATTTGGTGGGAATTGTTCTTAATTGTGTCCAACCCCGAACAGATGAGGAAATAGCCAACTGGACACCAGCAGATTTAATTCAATCCTTGACAAATACTCCTGTTTTAGGCTGCCTCCCCTATTTGGAAAATCCAGCAGAGTTAGACAAACTTGCACAAGTAGCGTCAAACTTAGATTTAGAATGCTTGCTACCTTTTGCGAAAGTTTGAAGAGTAAAAATGAAGATACCCAACCACTAATTTAAAAACTGTGAACAATGGTTTCGACATTTCCAAACTCTGCTGCTGACTTATCTCGCGTTCGCCTCTCGATTCGTTCATTGCAAGCGCAACTTGTGGAGTGGCGGCGACGACTGCATCAAAAACCAGAACTAGGCTTTCAAGAAAAACTCACCGCTGAGTTTGTCTCCCAGAAGTTGCAGGAATGGGGAATTGAGCATCAAACTGGCATTGCCAAGACTGGTATAGTCGCTGTGATTCACGGCAATCAACAGCTAAAAGCATCCAATCTAAAATCGAAAGTGCTGGCGATTCGGGCAGATATGGATGCTTTACCCATCCAAGAACAGAATGAAGTAACCTATCGTTCCCAGCACGATGGCGTTATGCACGCTTGCGGTCATGATGGACATACTGCGATCGCTCTTGGTACAGCCTATTATCTCCAACAGCATCGCCAAGACTTTGCTGGTACTGTGAAAATTATCTTTCAACCAGCCGAAGAAGGGCCGGGAGGGGCAAAGCCGATGATTGAAGAGGGGGTGCTGAAAAACCCTGATGTAGACGCAATTATCGGTTTACACCTGTGGAATAATTTGCCCTTGGGAACAGTGGGTGTGCGGGCTGGTGCGTTAATGGCTGCTGTGGAATCTTTCAACTGCACCATTTTTGGCAAAGGCGGACACGGTGCCATGCCCCATCAAACCGTTGATTCTGTGGTGGTTGCTGCCCAAATTGTCAACGCCCTGCAAACTATTGTTGCTCGCAATGTCAATCCGATTGATTCAGCGGTGGTGACAGTGGGCGAACTCCATGCTGGTACTAAGCGCAACGTGATTGCAGATACAGCCAGCATGAGTGGTACAGTTAGGTATTTTAATCCCGCTTTGAAAGGCTTTTTCTCACAGCGCATCGAACAGATTATTGCTGGAGTTTGCCAAAGTCATGGTGCTAGTTACGACTTCAAACAGTGGGAACTTTACCCAGCCACAATCAATAATGCGGAGATGGCAGAACTAGTGCGATCGGTTGCGGAAGAAGTCGTAGAAACGCCCTTAGGTATTGTGCCAGAGTGCCAAACTATGGGGGGTGAAGATATGTCCTACTTCCTGCAAGAGGTACCTGGTTGCTATTTTTTCTTGGGTTCTGCTAACCCGGCTAAGAACTTGGCCTATCCCCACCATCATCCCCGGTTCGATTTTGATGAAACGGCGTTGGCGATGGGTGTAGAAATGTTTGTTCGATGTGTGGAGAAATTTTTTAGTTGATACAGTTGGTGGGTTTGACGCTCCTCGTATTCCGCTACGCGGAATACGGGGTTTAATATCTGCGGAATGTGGGATAAAAAGATGGTGCGTTACGCTACCGCTAACACACCCTAAAACTACTGGATAATTTATTTTTTGGTATTCTCTAAAAAGCAACCTCTGCTTGAGCCGTTCAAAGTGCTAGTTACTCAACACAAAGACGTTGGCTTTGCATGTCTATCATTCAATTTGCCACTAAACCTTTGCTTCCAAAGATTTTAGCAACTCTGTATTCACCCCTGACTCACGAGTCAGAGCAATTTTACCAGTGCGAGCGATTTCTCTCAGACCAAATTTTTGCAGTACCTGCACGATCGCCACCATCTTACCGGGATCGCCGACAACTTCTAAGGTGAGAGAATCTTCCGCTACGTCTACCACTCGCGCCCGGAAAATTTGCGCTATCTCGACTATTTCTGAACGGGTGGTGCTAGTCGCATTCACCTTCAGCAGCATCAATTCGCGTTCTACACAAGGAATTTCGGTAATGTCCTGTACTTTCAGGACATTAATAAGCTTGTATAGTTGCTTGGTGAGTTGCTCAATGACGCGATCGTCACCTGGTACAACCATCGTGATGCGGGAAATTCCTGACTGTTCTGCTGGGCCAACAGCAAGGCTTTCAATATTAAAGCCACGACGGGCAAATAAACCAGAAATGCGGGACAGAACACCCGCTTCATCTTCTACTAGTACTGAAAGGGTATGTTTCATCTTCGCCGACAGAGGCTAGGGGAGCGTTTTATTAATACTAGATTGCAAGTCTGAATTTTTATTTTAAACTTAAATCCTGCACTCAGCGAAACTATTAAACCAATGGCGGCAGTTCCCACTTCACCCTAGGAGGTTGGGGTTATTCAAATTCAAGAGCATTTCGGGATCGGGCAAAGATAATACTTGCACGGAATACAGCTTCAACCACTGCTGAAACGATCGCCCTCCCTGCTCGATATACTTATTTAATCCTGGTAAACAGCGACGGCGATAGAAACCACACAAGGGTTCCCATCTATTATTTCTATAAACTAGAGCTGCGATCGCTTCTTCGGGTACTTGCTCAAGTCCAGCTACCCATTCCTGCAACACCTCAACCCGCAACCTGGGCAAGTCGCAAGCTAACAGCAGCACCCAATCGGTTTCTACTTGCGCCAGTCCTTGGGCAAACCCCACCAGTGGCCCGTGTGTTTTTGGCTCATTGCCAGTTTCTCCAGGTAAAGGCAATTCCTGAATAAACTGGCTTTTGGGCGGTAGCAAGTGTTGATACCGTTCCTGCCAAGGAGTAACTACGTAAACTTTGTCAGCACAAGTCTCAGCAATCTGACAGATTCGTTGCAAAAGAGGGACATCTTGAATGGGAATCAGGGCTTTATCCCTGCCCATACGCGTACTCTTACCCCCTGCTAACACGATGGCAGTTAATTGGTCATTAGTCATTAGTCATTGGTCAAGAGTTGATGGTTAGTGGTTAGTAGTTAGTAGTTATTGTCTCACTCCCCCACAGCCCCCAACCCCAGAGGGGCCCCTAGCCCCCACTTCCCCACTCTCCCACTCCCCATCTTCTGTTATCCCCTCGTCTGGCTTTGCCGCACTTGCTGCAACATCTGCTCTACACTTTCGGCTGCTGGCAGACATTTCAAACCTTGGCAGACTAACCCAACACTACCTTCTGGTAAACTTGATGCTACTGCAAACACAGTACTCGGTAAATACTGGGAATTTAGCGAGTATATCTGCTCAGTTGTGGTGCGAATCAAAGTACAGTTGCTATACCAATCTAAGGCTGCAAACAAACTCGGACACGCTTGAGCAGCACGACTCATCACAGAGCGAAATGCTTTTAAGCCTTGCTCGGCTAAATCCAAATAATGCAGATTATCCGTGAGCAGAGCCAGCCGCACAAGATTGGCAATTGCTACTCCATTCGCAGACGGTGTGGCATTATCTGCATAACTGCGCTCTCGCACGATTAAATCTTGACTTGCGTCACTAGGTGTATTAAAATATCCTCCTAATTCTACACTCCAAAGGTATTCGTCAAATTCTTCTTGGAGAGCGATCGCACGTTCCAACCAAAAAGAGGGGGAGTACTGAGTAACAGAAAACTCATTCCCGATTAAGGGCGAAGCTTGGTGCAAATCCAAGAGCGCTTTAATAAAAAAGGCGTAGTCTTCAGATTGGGCTAGTACGGTTGGTTGATTTTCATAATTGAGTCGGTGGAAACGCCCATTCACAAACTGATTATTCAGGATGAAATTCGCTGCTGTTGTTGCTAGTTCCAAATAAGAAGGTTGTCGAAAAACAGCGTACGCCCTTGCCAATCCAGAAATCATCAAGCTATTCCAGGCGACGATCATTTTGGTATCTGTTACTGAGGGAATGCGACCTGGCCAGTTGCTTGTTTTTGCTTCTTGGTTGTTACGAGCAGGGGGGAAAATTGTTAGTGATTCAGGAGTATTACCGTAACGTGCAACAAACAATTTTTTCAGTGCTGTTTCTATCGTTTCGCTGAGTTCACCAGCTTGACGCCTTTGCAACACATTCTTACCTTCAAAGTTACCGTTAGCGGTGACTGTAAACGCTTGTTGCAATTCCGTTAGTTCTTCGGGAGTGAGCAGTTGTTCTAGTTCGCTGTAATTCCAGACGTAAAATGCTCCTTCTTCAGGCTCTGCTTCCTCAGTAGTTGTGAAACTATCGGCATCTTGAGCCGCATAGAAATAACCTTCCGGCGCGGTCATTTCTCTTTTTAGCCATTCTACAGTACCAGCGATCGCTCTTTTGAAAGCTGGCTCCTGCACGCCTGCACTCCAAAGATTCGCCAGATACTCGACAATTTGACCATTGTCGTAGAGCATCTTTTCAAAATGCGGTACTGTCCAGGTGGGGTCAACGGTATAGCGGTGAAAGCCTCCCCCGACATGGTCGTAAATACCACCTAATGCTAGGTCTAGCCCCCGTTGAGTACAAATTTCCTTAGCATCATATTTTGAT
This sequence comes from Fischerella sp. PCC 9605, assembly GCF_000517105.1. Lineage (GTDB taxonomy): Bacteria > Cyanobacteriota > Cyanobacteriia > Cyanobacteriales > Nostocaceae > PCC9605. Next base: position 1,659,015 of record NZ_KI912148.1, read on the forward strand.
TCGCGTTCCCAGGTAGAACCAGGCAACGACAATCGCGTTCCCCGCAAAGCTAATTCTGCGTAGGGAATCATTGGGAAACTATTACCGTATTGATTGGGAGTAACGATACCGGTGCTGGTTTCCCAGCCTTGCCGTAATAACTCCCGATCTTGAGCTTGTGTTTCACCTTCTAATTTCAATACCGCAGAGGTGAGAAGCGACTCTAAAATTACTGCTTTGCGATCGCGCAAGTCTTGTTTTTCTGTATCGTAGTAACGGCGAATCGCTTGTAAAACTTGTAAAAAACCAGGACGGCCGTAGCGTGGATCGACTGGGAAGTAAGTACCAGCGTAAAACGGTACTAAATCATCTGGAGACAGAAAAGCGTTTAAAGGCCAACCTCCCTGACCGCTCATCATCTGTAAAGCTTGCATGTAAATGCTGTCGAGGTCAGGTCTTTCTTCCCTATCTACTTTAATCGGAATAAAATTAGCATTCATGTACTCGGCAATAGCCGGATCGGAAAACGCCTCTCCTTCCATGACAGTACACCAGTGGCAACTGGAGTAGCCAATTGAGAGAAAGATAGGTTTATTTTGTGCCTTTGCGGTTGCGAGTGCTTCATCGCACCAAGGCCACCAATCTATTGGATTTTCGGCGTGTTTCCGGAGGTAGAGACTCTTTGCTTCAGCAAGGCGATTAGTCATGACTAGACACAGGTATTTGCCTTTTTTGTCAGTCTACCTCTAAAAATTTTAAATTTCAGATTTGATAGTGTTTAGTAAAAATTTGTTCGGTGTTGATTGTCAGCGATCAATGGGAGCGAACAACAAATAACCAACAATTAACAACCTAAAAGCAAACATTTAATAATATTTGGTGAAAATTTTTACTCTAGAGAACGCAGCAGCGAACTCGCCAATGGTGTTGATACCGTCCCAGCAGGAGGTACTGATTTGGTGCTGATCGCAGTATTTGTGTTGAGTCCTGCGATCAGATGCAGCAAGAAAGTGATGATAGCAGCTTGTACAAATTTTTCCAGCATGGCAGTTTCCTCTCTTTAGATAGATGTTTTTTTCAGTTAGGATGGACTGATTCTGGATGCACCTCAGTACTATTGATTTTCCCTATAAGGTAGATATATCCGGACTTTTCTCAGTAAAAATGTTGAATTTTTTACAAAACTATGAAAAAAACGTACCAGCAAGCACCTGATTGGATAAGGTGAACATCACTTGCTAAATAAGACTACAAAGTGGTTCACCTGGTTTCGGAAAAACAATCAGCTGTTGTAATCGATAAAATATATGTAAATTAACTACAAGCTGGCTGCATGATTCCTATCGTTATTGAACAATCGGGTCGTGGCGAACGCGCCTTTGACATTTACTCACGGCTGTTGCGTGAGCGTATTATCTTTTTGGGACAACAGATTGATGACAACGTAGCTAACTTGGTTGTTGCCCAACTGCTATTTCTAGATGCTGAAGATCCAGAGAAAGACATATATATGTATATCAATTCTCCTGGCGGCTCTGTTTATGCAGGATTGGGCATTTTTGATACGATGAAGCACATCCGCCCGGATGTCTGTACCATCTGTACCGGACTGGCAGCGAGTATGGGTGCTTTCCTCCTCAGTGCGGGCGCTAAGGGTAAACGGATGAGTCTTCCCCATTCTCGGATTATGATTCACCAACCTCTGGGCGGCGCTCGGGGGCAAGCAACTGATATTGAAATTCAAGCCCGCGAAATTCTCTATCTGAAGCAGCAGCTAAATCAGTATCTAGCTGAACATACCGATCAGCCCTTGGAAAAAATTGCCGTCGATACTGACAGGGACTTTTTTATGTCGCCTGAAGAAGCCAAAGATTACGGCTTAATTGACCAAGTTATTGACCGTCATGCTGCCGGTAGCCGTCCGATGGCGGTAGTGTAGTCAATATTCAATCGGTCAAAGGGAGGCAGCGCAGTCTTGGGAGTCTCCCCGCAGGGTGCGACTGCCGTTCAATAGTTACAATTGGCTATTGATTATTGACTTTAACTAGTCTTGAACCATCAAGATGCACCTAAAAGCTTTTGAGGCTTCTGCTGGGATTCCAGATAACTAGAACATCCCAGCAATTTCTTTTCAGCAAGTAAATTGCGAGATAGCCAAATTCATTTTTTATAGATATCGCCGCCTTTACTTTACTGTGAAGTCTACGGCTTGCTTTTGTATTAGTTTTACTTATTATATATTAGACCAGTTCAAGATTCCATAGTCTAAGTTACACTTTTTGAAGTGGGCTGTGGTAAGAGGAGATGGGGAGAGTGGGAGAGTGGGAGAGTGGGCATTGGGCATTGGGCATAGTTAGCAACCACTAACTACTAACTACTAGCCCTTTCAAGGTGGGTGAAAAATATGCTTTCATTACCTGATTTTTCCTGATTCGACTTGGTGTCTTAGTGTCTTGGTGGTTAAATAAAATTTATTTTTTCACCACAAAGACACCAAGACACGAAGAAAACTTATTGTTTAGGATTACACCACCAAAGGGCTACTACTAACTACTAACCACTAACTACTAACTACTAACTACTAACTACTAACCATTGACCATTGACTATTGACTATTGACTAATTAATCAAAACCCCGCTAACGGATCTACAGGTGTAGGCTGGGATTCAAGATATATACGAAATTGACGTAATTCTTCGGGGTCAAGTAAATGGCGCGATCGCTTACCGTAGGTTTTAATCAAATAGTCTCTTCCCTGTTCTGTTGTCCAGCCTAAGCGCTGCATTTCCACACCAATTTTGGCGATATCATCTGACTGATCTACAGGCTCAGCCTTCTTCTTTTTCTTTGTTGTTGGCGCTGGTTGAATTTCTACATCTTCTGGAGGAGGACTACTGTAACTACGTTGTGGAAATGGCGTGACATTACTAGAAGCAATTTCTGGTAAGGGTTGATTTTTGCTCTGGCTACTAGGCATTATCCCCGCGTTTTCTACTGGGGTATCTAACTGTGGTTCTGGCTTTGCAGTTGCAGTCAAACTTTGACTAAAGTCCTGGCTATAGGTATCAGTTTTTGCTCTAGAAGCAGGAGTTGGTGTGGGAGGTGGAGTTATTTCTGTTGGCGAAACAGAATTCAGTGTAGCAGCATAGGTAGATTCACTATCAAATTTACTTGTTGTTGGCAAAGAAGGCTGTGGCTGCATCTGCGTGACTAGTTCTGGGGAAGGTGCTACTGAAGGTTGTGATTTAGTTCCTATCACCATTAACGCTCTATTTCTGGCTTGATCTTCGGCTGCTTCTATGGTTTCTGCTGCTGCCATACCAGTAGCACGGGTAATGCCGTCAATTTGTACGCTTGCCCGAACAATATACTTTCCGCGATCGATCTGCACTAATTCGGAAATAAGACTACCCGTAGGATACAAGCTCTGGAACTGAGCCAACATCATAACTATCACCAATATCTAATTAAGTCTGCTATTTGAAGAAAGAGGGAAGAGGAAAAAAGGAAGGGAATCAGAAATTTAAGGGGTATAGTGGTTGCCATTTGTGATGGCTACTTCTACTTTATCTTGCCAGGTTTGATACTTACTGATTGCTTTTGAGTTACCTGACAACTGCAATTGTTGGTTTTTTTAACTATCCACAAGCAATTGCTTTAGCATGATCCATCTTTTCATGAATGATTGGTGCGGTAAGACTAGTACCGGTGCCGAGTAAGTCAAAAGTCACGCATTAAAGATTCTAATTTTGAATGCGTGACTTTTGAATTGTTTTGTCCTCTTTCCATTCCAATTTGAAGATTACTGAATTGGTGTTCTAGTGTAGGCAGGATGCCGACACTACAACTGGATAAATTGTTTTGTGGAATACTCTTTATCCTCATACCCTTAGTTATTAAAGGGCTGCTTGGCTGTTTCCGTATAAGGTTTGTAGCATCAGGCTTATTGAGTAAAATTTTGGCTACCACTAACTCACTCTACGTAGCATTACTGCTAATGCTATACTATTTACCCAATAGCACATCCAGAAATCTTTTCTGGAAGTACGTACTAAATCTACAATAATGAAGTAATGGTTCGTCCTCACAGCTTGTTAAACTGCTGACCTAATTGTTACTGATTCTACATGTAGAACATTTAGATCTATCAGCAGTTTCTCCTAGTTAAAAATCAGAGTCTAATTGCGTCAAGTACCTTCTAACTAGACAATTAAACACCTGCGGTTTAAGGTGAATAGCGCGTTTGGGCAGTTCCATCGAGAGCGATCCAAACACAGCCTCTCAAAGACTCGTTGCGTAATCACCTAGTAGGGTAAAATCCGGTATAAGGCCTGCTTTGTCAGATTGACCTAGTTAAAGGGACTTAAACGAACTGGTACTCTGAGATGATCGTGTAGCGCCCTGCTTGTTGGGAGGTTCGTTTACCGCTAGTGTCTGTGGGTCGTGAGGTAATTAGCAAGAACCAGATTCAACAAAAAACAATGATGTTTTGACCAAAGGTCGGTTCACTGCATGGAATTTTCAATCGCTACACTTCTCGCCAATTTCACTGATGATAAATTGGTAGCTCGCAAACTATTGGAAAAGAAACTTGGTTGTGAAGATGAAGATTGTTTACAAAAACTTCACATAGCCTTGGAGGTGTTGGAAAAAATTGGCATTTTGGCGAAAGAACGCGGTAAATATCGCCGGATGACAGAAGAAGGACTAATTGAAGCCAAACTCCGCTGTTCTAGTAAAGGCTTTTGCTTTGCAATTCAAGATATGGAGGGAGCAGAGGATATATACATTCGCGAAAGTCATTTGAGTAATGCTTGGAATGGCGATCGCGTTTTAGTGAGAGTTCTTAAAGAAGGTAGTCGTCGCCGTTCCCCAGAAGGAGAAGTTAAATTAATTTTAGAGCGCTCCAATCATACTTTACTGGCACGGATTAAGCCGGTAGAAGGGGGATATCGTGCCGTACCTCTAGATGATCGCCTGTTGTTTGAACTCAAACTGCAAGAAAATAATTTGAAATTGCAAGAAGCCGTAGATCACCTCGCTCATGTTGAAGTTCTACGCTACCCACTTGCCCAATATCCTCCTTTAGGACGAGTTGTACAAATCCTTGGTAGTGATGCAGAAGCAGCTGCTGATATTGATTTAGTTACCTGCAAGCATGATCTTTCCCGTAGTTTTCCAGAAAACGTCCAAGAAGCAAGCACAAAACTACCAAAAAGAATACTGAAAGCAGACCTAAAAGACCGACTGGATTTACGGGACAAGTTTACCATCACGATTCTTGGCAACACTGTTGATACGAAGACAGTAGAAAATGCTTTCTCCCTCGAAACAACTAGTGCTGGAAACTTGCAGTTAGGCTTTCACATTCCTGATGTTTCCCACTACGTCCAACCAGATGAAGCACTCGATCGCGAAGCACTCAGGCGGGGTAGATCGGTGTATTTGGGAGAATTAGTGCTGCCAATGTTGCCAGACAATGTGGTAGACCGCTGTGCTTTAGTGCCAGGAAGCGATCGCTTAACTATCTCTTTTTTAATTACCTTCGATCCCAAATCAGGACAAATACTGGAGTGGGAAATTCACCCCAGCGCGATCAAAGTAGATGCTTTAGTAAATTCACAGCAAGCAGAAGCAATTTTAGATAACCAAGCTACCAAGCTATCTACTGAAGTAGTAGAAATGCTGCAACAGTTAAAATCTTTGCAGCTTTTCCTCAAACAGCAGCGCACTTCTCGGGGAAGTTTGCAGTTAAATTTGCCACCAAACAAAAATCCCTTTTACGATGAAGGCATTCTTGGATGTGTGGTAGAGAAGGATTCACCCGTGCGATCGCTTCTAACAGAGTTCGTACTGCTGGCGAATCAAATCATGGCCAATCACTTGAGTGCTTTGGGTATTCCGGCTATTTGGCGACTGCAAGGCGCACCCGATCCTGAAGATGTGCAAGAGATGCTGAAATTGGCAATCAATTTAGGTGTCGAACTGTCATTAGATCCAGATATGGATATCCAACCGCTGGACTATCAACAATTGACAAGGGTGTTTGCAGAGTCCTCATCCGAGCAAGTTTTGACTTATTTGTTGCAAGATACTCTTAAGCAAGCGGCATACAGCACAAACAAAGCACCTCACTTTGGTTTGGCACTACCAGAGTATGTCCACTTTGCTGCTCCTTTGCGGCGTTACCCAGATTTGCTCATGCAGAGGGTATTTTATACACTACTTGAACACGGACGCGATCGCCGCAACACCCGTGTGAAAGAGCGCGTTAACCTGCGTTCCTCCACCAGTCACGGTGAAATTAACTGGAACGTCCTACCCCCAGAATTGCAACAAGAATTGCAAAGCGAACTGACTCGGGTAATTACCCAAATCAACGACCGAGAAAAAGAAGTCCAAGAAGCCGAAGCTGATTTGGAAGGTTTGCAAAGAGCTTCTTTAATGAAACAGCGCATCGGCGAGGTCTTCAGTGGTGTAATTACAGGTGTGCAATCTTACGGTTTCTTCGTAGAAATTGAAGTACCACCGAAGGAGATCAAAGGAAGTAATAACGTACCGTTACGAGTGGAAGGACTGGTACACGTCAGTTCTCTCAAAGATGATTGGTATGAATATCGTGCTAGACAACAGGCACTATTTGGACGCAAAAATCGTGCCTCTTATCGATTGGGCGATCGCGTCGCCGTACAGGTTAAAAGTGTTGATTACTACCGCCAGCAAATCGATTTAGTCACAGTTGGTAGCGACGGTATTCCCTATCGTCAAGATATCGGCGCAGATCCTGAAGAATCAGACATGTATTTACCCAACGATATCGAGCTAGACGACCTAGAGTCGTATGCAGAGGACGAATAATGGAACAGGGTATTGGTTAGTAGTTAGTGGTTAGTAGTAAAAACCAACCACTAACTACTAACTACTAACTACTATCTACTAACTATTCCCACACATAAAAGCGTGTCAAATAAAACTAAACCACTCATCCTAGGAGTATCAGGTGCATCTGGTCTAATTTACGCAGTTCGCGCTCTGAAATTTCTGCTTGCAGCCGACTATGAAATTGAATTGGTCGCTTCCAAATCAACTTACATGGTTTGGCAAGCTGAGCAGAATATTCGCATGCCAGTAGAACCCGCCCAACAAGAGCAATTTTGGCGACAGCAAGCAGGAGTGGAAACTACAGGTAAACTACGCTGTCATCCTTGGGGTGATGTGGGAGCTAATATTGCTAGTGGTTCCTTTCGCACTCTGGGAATGATAGTGATTCCCTGTAGCATGAGTACAGTAGCAAAGTTGGCGGCAGGTTTAAGTTCTGACTTATTAGAAAGGGCAGCAGATGTGCAGTTAAAGGAAGGGCGAAAGTTAGTGATAGTTCCCCGTGAAACTCCTTTTAGCCTAATTCATCTGCGAAACTTAACCACCCTTGCAGAAGCCGGAACCAGAATTGTACCTGCCATTCCTGCTTGGTATCACAATCCCCAAACTATAGAGGATTTGGTTGATTTTGTTGTCGCCCGTGTTTTAGATCAACTAGATATTGATTGCATTCCCATTCAACGCTGGCAAGGTTCTGAAGAAAGGCAGAAGGACGGCAGTCGCTACAACGGGGAGAATCCCCGGAACGCGCTGCCTCCAGAAGGCAGGAGGCAGAAGGAACCACACAAATAAATCTGGGAGATTTAATGCTGAGAGGTAGGAGACAGAGGCTAGGAGCTAGGGGCTAGTATAAAACTAATTTCTCATATTCCTCATTCTCCATTTCCTAGTCCTTAGTCCCCAGTCCCTAGTCCCAGTCTTTATTTCCTATGGCTATATTTCGTTTAATTTTATTAGTGGCATTAATGGGAGGACTAGCGCTGTTGTTAGCGCAAAACTGGTCTCCTGTCCTCTCGTTAGTTTTTTTGGGTATGCAGACTATATCATTGCCTCTGGCAATGTGGATTTTGTTCAGCACTGCTGCTGGTGCTGCTACTTCTTTATTAATCTCTGGCTTGTTTCAACTGTCAAGTTATTTTGCAGCGCCACAAAGGCCAACCCCGTCTGCATCCAAGCCGCGAAGAACTCCACGCAGTGGCGATCGCCCTCCCAGTCCTCCCAAGGCAGAACCTGCATATACCTACACCAGTCCTCCGCGTTCGGAAACTAAAACCTCTTCCCAATCCAGTGCGGTCGATGATTGGGAAACAGACAACCTCAATAATGATTGGGACTTTGAGGAAAAAGCATATCGAGAGTCTACACCTCCTCCTCAAGATACACAAGTAAGAGACTCGATCGGAGACTCAAAAACCTATGAACGGCAGCAAGAACCCAAAACTACCTTCCAGTCGGGTTCGTCTTACTCCTACAGCTACCGCGAACCTAAAAATTCTGGAGTCGGCAAAACGGAATCAGTTTACGATGCTGACTATCGGGTAATTATCCCCCCCTATCAACCGCCGACTGATAATCAAATCGAAGAAGATAATCAAGAAGATAATCAAACTGATGAGGATGATTGGGGGTTTCTAGAAGATTTTGAGGATGAAGATAAAGATAAGCGTTCCCGTAAGTAAGTAGAGACATAGCAGGGTTCAGTCTCTACTTGATGCCACAACGCTCACGAGACTCCTGCTTGACCTTACCTGTCATAGCAGCTTCCTGTAGAGTCATGAACGCGTTCAAATCTTCCAAGTCGTAATGGGTTGTCAGTAATTGTCGCAGCTGATTTTCTGCTTCCACCGTTAAATAGCCAGTTGATAAAGCCTTTTGCACAACATCCCGAATCCGAATCATAGTTGAAACCTCAAACGACCACACTTAATTTATTTATTCGGCTTACTTAAATCAGATATGCAGTATTTCTTATTTCTGAAGCATCAAGTTGACCAAGCTTTTTTCAACTAAGCAAAAAATAAGTCATAATTTACACCTTGAGTTCAAGAAATACTGATTTTTTAATCAGAAAACTCACTTTATTAATAGGAATTGAAGCAGATTAAAAGTAAATAATTACTTTAACAATGTGCTGTTAGAAACACAGTGTTATATAATGCTCCAATAAATAGTGAGTCTTGCAATTTGAATTGACGTATATCGCTTCGATAAAGTTTCAATCAAGTTGAATCAAATTTTATTAAATTTCCGTTAAGTCTAAAGATACCGAAGCTAAGATAAACAATTCACCTAACGAGCGTTATCAATTTTGTTATAAATTTAACTTCTATTTATTAGGGCTTCATAGAAAACTCGTTAGCATAATATCTGGCTTCCTTTCAGGAAATAACAGTAATGACAGTATTTGATTCCAACAAAATTGAAGAGGAATTTATAGAAGCAAAAAACAATTGGGAGTTAGAAAAATTATACGTAGATTTGGCATCGGCAAAGGGAAAGGCGCTGACACCTGTGGAAAAAAAATTTCTGCGCGGTTTACTTTGCGGTTTTAGCCCTTCCGAAATTGCCAATACAGTGTATAAAAGTCGTAGTAGCAGTACAGTTCGGGTTTACCTTTCCAATGGATTATATAAATACATAGAAGAAATGCTGAGTAAACAAGCAGAATACTCAGTTAAGGTCAAAAGTTGGAGTCGTGTCACTCATTTACTAGAAAAAGCAGGTTATAAAAAAGCTTCGATTCAAATAGAGCCAAATAAAAATTACATCAATAAAAACAGCAAAGATAAGGCTAATTTTATTAGCATGGCATCAGCCGCTAACAAGCGAGATTGGGGCGAAGCAAGCGATATCAGCTTATTCCACGGAAGGACAAAAGAACTAACGCTAGTTAAACAATGGGTTATCCAAGAAAGCTGCCGATTAGTATTACTCTTGGGTATGGGTGGAATTGGTAAAACAGCTTTATCTGTAAAGCTAGCAGAAGAAATTCAGGAAAACTTTGAATATGTGATTTGGCGTTCGTTACATCTCGCTCCACCTTTTGAGATTATTTTAAATCAACTAATTCAATTTATATCACCGCATCAAGATATCAAGAATACAGAAACAGTAGAAGGTAGCATTTCACAATTAATAGATGGTTTACGCACTTCACGTTGTCTCATAGTTCTAGATAATATAGATGCAGTTTTGTATAATAATTATGGTGATAAAACACAAGAAAATTTTACTGTAATCGCAAGTTATTATTCAGAAATAAATCATGCTTTGGCTGATTCTCTTCCGCAAATAAAGTATCGTCAAGGTTATGAAGGTTATGGGGAATTAATTAGGCGAATAGGGAATTCACAACATCAAAGTTGCTTACTGTTAACCAGTCGCGAAAAACCAGGAGAAATTACTGCTTTGGAAGGGAATACATTACCTGTTCGGTGTTTAAAATTAACAGGTTTAAGTCCGGCAGAATGTATAAAAATACTCACAAAACAAGGATTTACTGATACAAAAAAAGAAGAAAGTAGACTTTTAATTGAGTGGTATGCAGGTAATCCGTTATTGATTAAATCAATTGCTACTGCTATTCAAGAATTATTTGGTGGTGATATTCATGAATTTTTACAACAGGATACTCTGATTGATGGAGATATTCGAGCGATTTTAGACACACAATTCCACCGCTTGTCTGGTTTAGAAAAGCAGATTATGTATTGGCTAGCATTACATCCTAATTCCGTGTCTTTACAGCAAATTCAAACTGGTATATTGCCACGAGTATCGCAAAGATCAATATTAGAAGCCATAGAGTTACTACAAAGGCGATCGCTAATAGAAAGGCAAGCGTCTCGCTTTTATCAAATTCCAGTATTGATGGAGTATATCATTGAAACATTAATTGAGGAAAATTTTCAACTCAGCCAACAGCAAGCAGGCTCATCACTAATAGCTCATACATATTTGGAAACGCAACTGAAAAATTACATAAAAGATATTCGCTTAGGTTAAAATTGTTAATTATAAATTACGTAAAATACTACCTAGTGAAACCCTCTCAATAAGGAGCTTTTCTCTCCTGTCTTCTTCCTACTATTGATAACTGGAGCACAGTAACTCGTGAAAAACCGATTGCAAGGAATCAACTTGTACTTAATTGGTATGATGGGTAGCGGTAAAACGACGCTAGGGCGATTGCTGGCTCCTCAGCTGGGATATGGGTTTGTAGATACTGATAATTTGCTAGAAAAAGCAGCAGGAAAAACTATCAATCAAGTCTTTGCTGAAGAAGGAGAAGCGGCGTTTCGGCAATTGGAAAGTCAGGTATTAGGAGAAGTTTGTGCTTTTACAAAGCTGGTGGTTGCAACTGGTGGGGGAATTGTTCTGCGACGAGAAAACTGGAGTTACTTACATCACGGCTTAATAATTTGGCTAGATGTACCAGTAGAAATACTGTACAACCGTTTAGTAGATGATACTACTCGACCACTGCTGCAAGATATCGATCCCGAGGGAAAATTGCGATCGCTCCTCGAACAACGACAACCACTTTACGCTCAAGCAGATCTGCGAATCACCGTTAGCGGAGGAGAAACACCAGAACAAATTACCACGCGAGTTCTCGAAGCAATCCCCAGTGTTCTCAAAGAACCAGTTTTTCCGCCAAATGGTCATTAGTCATTAGTCATTTGGTCAATAGTTAGTGGTTAGTGGTTAGTGGTTAGTGGTTAGTGGTTAGTAGTTAGTAGTTAATAATTATTCCCCCACTCCCCCACTCTCCCACTCTCCCCATCTCCCCCTCTTCCCATCACCCCATCACCCCATCACCCCATCACCCCATCTCCCCACACCTAATTGAGTCCAGCCATTCCCCAATCTCCTGAATCAGCCAGTGGCGTTCTACTGTCGAAAGAGGACTAGAGGTGAATTTTTCTCCTTCCACTTCTATGGTCACTCCTCTGGGGGCTGAACCCTGCTTAACTTCCTCTTGGTATATTTTGTTAATCAGTGCAGTTTTACCCCGGCGCCGCTTGTAGCACAAACCAAATAACTTCCACCTAACTTCAAAATTTTTGCGATCAAAGTAAAGGTCGGTGTGTCCAAAGGAAGGTAATAAAATTCTTTCCAGTACTGCAAACAGCATGACAACAGAGAAAAACAAAAATAACCACGGCTTATAACTGCCTCCTGCTGTTAGGAAATTGATCAATTCTGGCAGTTGCCAGACAAAAGGAATTATTAACCCAATCACGTAGAACAATCTGAAAGCTTTACCGCCACGTTTGGGAATGTTAATCTCTAGCTGACTGGCAGACTTTTTAATTTGAATCTGACTACCTGTAGGCTTGCGACTGGTAATGGGTGGACTGAGGGCGTTTTTGTTCTTCAGTGCTTTGAGCGCTACTCGTGCAGTACTCAGCCGTTCTGCTACATCTGGTTCTGTAAGTTTACCAATCCAATTCACAAAACCCAGATCAACGCTGACTTGGTCGACAAACTGGATGCGTGCATCTTGATCGGGTAGTTCAGCGGGAGAGATTCCTGTCAATAGATGTATTAAAGTTGCACCCAAGGCATACAAGTCAGAAGCGGGAACTGCTCGACCAGCAAACTGTTCCATCGGTACGTAGCCATAAGTACCGGCAACAGTGAAGGTAGCGCCTTCCAGCACAGCTTGATCCTGGACTGCACCAAAATCAACCAAGTAAACCCGTTCATCTTCACCCCAAATCAAATTACTGGGTTTGATATCTCGATGCAGCACAGGCGGGTTAAGTTCGTGCAGATACACCAGAATACTGAGAACTTCAACGGCAATTTGTTCTATCTGTGATTCAGAAAAGCGTTGACCCTGATTCAGTAGTTGTTGGAGAGATACTCCGGGAATGTAACTCTGCACCAACCCAAACCAGGGAAACTTAGAACTAGATTGGTGTTCCAAAACAAAGTAATCTCGGTATTTGGGGATGCGGGGATGATTGAGATTTTTTAGCACTTGAGCCTCACGCTCAAATAGTTTTTGTTCATCCCACTGCATTTGGGGGCTGAGAATTAGCAATTTGACAACAACTTTTTCTTGAGGCTGTGTAGCCAAATCTTGTGCCAACCAAGTTTGACGACTAGCATCTTGTCCTAATTTTTCCCGAAGTTGATAGCGATTACCAAGTATCTCTCCTGCTTCTAGCATCCCCAAATTCCTCATTAAACATTGTTAGTGGTTAGTAGTTAGTAGTTAGTAGTTAGTAGTTTGTGATGCAAAAATAAGCTGATCGGCTGTTCCACATCTAATTTGCATTACTTTGGCGGGCTGTCCGGCCCACCCCACAAGAGATTGAGAAAATATAACTGTGCAATTTAAATGTGCTTTAGCTTAAACATTTAATTTAATGATGTGTTTAGATTATTCTCTTGTAGTGCGGGTATCCTGCCCGCTACTATTATGCAGGTTGAAAGCTTACTACTACCCACTAACTACTAACTACTAACTACTAACTACTAACTACTAACTACTAACCAATCCCCAACCAATGCCTAATTTCTGCTGCTAGCCAACGGCACTCCTGTTTACTCAAAGGTGGCTTCAATTTTCCAAAGGAATACTCACGCACACCCACAGCCAAAGTTACTTCAGGTACTTTGTTATTACCATAGCCACCAGTTTCACCGCTAAATACTTTGTCTATTTCTAAAACGTTTCCTCGCTGTGTTCGCAAGCAAAGACCCATTAATTTCGATTCAATTTCAAACTCCTGATGGTCAAAGTAAATATTAGTTTCTACAAAGTTAGGCAACAGAAACCAAGCTGCCAGCAAGAGGCTTGCTATCAGCCAGATCCAACCTTGGATAGTACTAAAGCCAAACGCACCAATAACCAGGTATGACCAAATCAGCAGTCCCACCATTGCAGCTAGGTTTTTAGGGTCAACTAATGTCTTTTGCCATAACACGGGGATTTGAATCTGCAAGTGACCAGAAGATTTTTGCAGGTGAATCTGGCTATCTGCTGGTTGAGGACGAATTAACCTAGACATACCAGCCTGATTTGCTTTGAGCACTTTTAGTGCTTCTTTAGCACTGCTAAAGCGTCTTTCTAAATTTGGTTCTGTCAATTGTTCCAACCAGCGAACAAACCCAGGATTGAGCTTTAATAAGTGGGCAAACTGTAAGCGAGAATTTTGTTGTGGTAAATTGGCTGGTGAAATACCCGTCAACAGATGAATTAAGGTTGCGCCTAAGGCATACAGATCGGACGCAGGAGTCGCCCGTCCGCCAAATTGTTCCAGAGGTGCATAGCCATAGGTTCCTACCACTGTAAAAGTAGCTCCCTCTCTGGCGGCCCGGTCTTGCACTGCGCCAAAATCTAGCAAATAAATCTGGGAATCTTTCCCCAACAATATATTGCTGGGTTTAATGTCTCGATGCAATACAACTGGACTCAAACTATGCAGGTATATCAAAATCTTCAAAATTTCGGCAGCTATTTTCCGTATTTCTGCTGGGGTGAACACCCTGCCCTTTGCCAGTAATTCCCTAAGCGAGGAACCGGGTATGTAGGTTTGGACTAAGGCAAATTGGATTACTCGGTCTTCAAAACAAAAATAATTGCGATACTGAGGAATACGCGGATGGTTAAGTTTTTTGAGTATTTGGGCTTCTCGCTCAAAAAGCCTAACATTTTCCCATTGCATTTGGTCGCTAAAAATGAGCATTTTGACGACTACTTGCTCTTGAGTAGATAAATCCCATGCTAACCAGGTTTGACGACCCGCACTTTCACCGAGTTTTTCTATAAGTTGATAGCGATCGCGTAACACCTGTTCAATTTGCAGCATCGTCTTGCTTTGCTTTAGCTCTTACTTTCAAGATGTAGGAGTATTGGTAAGCAAGTGTGTGGAGATGTGGGCGTCTAGGTGAATGATTTTTCCTGCTACCCTCATATCCTCACACTCTTATATCCTTTATACGCTTACACCCCAAGTGAACCAGCACGAACATATTAGCAACAAATATTGTTTTATATGAGAAATTGTTGAGAGTACCAATTTAACTATCAATAGCTCCTCATGACGATCAATGATACTGAGTACATCCGGCAAGATGCAGCCACTCGCGTAAAAGTACTGAGTGAGGCATTACCTTACATCCAACAGTTCACAGGTCGAACCGTTGTTGTCAAGTACGGTGGTGCAGCCATGAAAGACAGCAACCTCAAAGATAAAGTTATCCGCGATATCGTATTTTTATCTTGTGTGGGTTTGCGACCAATTGTCGTACACGGTGGTGGGCCAGAAATCAACAGTTGGCTGGATAAACTAGGAATAGAGCCGCAATTTAAGAACGGTTTGCGTGTCACTGATGCTCCCACAATGGATGTAGTGGAAATGGTTTTAGTTGGTCGCGTTAATAAAGAAATTGTCTCTTTGATTAACCAAGCTGGTGGTTCAGCAGTGGGACTGTGCGGTAAAGATGGCAACTTAATTAAAGCCCGTCCCCAAGGTGAAGAAGGCATCGGCTTTGTAGGGGAAGTATGCAATGTAAATACCAAGATTTTGGAGACACTGGTTAACAGTGGCTATATCCCCGTAGTTTCCAGTGTCGCTGCTGACGACAACGGACAAGCTTATAATATTAACGCCGATACCGTAGCCGGAGAAATAGCAGCAGCGCTGGGGGCAGAAAAGTTAATTTTGCTAACTGACACGCGGGGGATTTTAAAAGATTACAAAGATCCATCTACTTTGATTCCGAAAGTAGATATTAAAGAAGCCCGGGAATTGATTGCCAATGGTGTAGTTAGCGGTGGCATGATTCCAAAAGTTAATTGTTGCGTGCGATCGCTTGCTCAAGGGGTGCGCGCTGCACACATCATCGATGGTCGTATCCCCCACGCTTTGCTAGTAGAAATTTTTACCGATGGCGGTATCGGCAGCATGATTTTTGGTTCTCAGTTTATGTCTTGAAGAAGGCAAATTTATGAGGGGAAGGGGTAAACAAGAGGGAAAAAGGTGAAAGGGTAAGGGGGAAAGGAAAAGAAAAATCCCTTTACCCTATTGCCAGCTAAAAAGATTCCAAAAACGCTGCTGCCATTGGCACAATGAAGGCAGTGCTGATTTGTGAGCGAAACGTGACTTCAGAAAGTATAGAAATTGCCAAAAATCGCTACCAGCAAGGGAGAATAGCCTTTGAAAGCGGGCGATACCAACAAGCGATTGAACAACTGGAAAAAGCAAGCGCTCTTTTAGCTCGTAACACCCGCCTTGGGGGTGAAGTACAAATTTGGTTAGCAACGGCTTACGAAGCAGCGGGACGTACAGAAGATGCGATCGCCCTTTGCGAACAACTCAAACGCCATCCTCATTCAGAAACCAGCAAAGAAGCAAGGCGTTTGCAATACATCCTCAAAGCCCCAAGGTTGCAACGTCCTAAGGAATGGATGACCCAAATTCCTGATTTTAGCTCTCTTTCTGACAATGAGAGCAAAATCAACTTTTCTGCCAATAATACCAAATCCTCTGGTCGCAAGCAGCCCTCTGAGCAAGAATTTGTTGATCTCAGCCAGGTCAATACCAGGGATAATCGCTTTATCTGGGTAGCATTAATTGCTATTGGTCTAACATTGGTTAGTTTAATTTGGTTGAATTTTTAGAAATGGGGATTGGGGATTGGGGATTGGGGATTGGGAGAGTGGGAGAGTGGGGGAATAATTATTAACTACTAACTACTAACCAATGTAGAGACGTGCCATGGCACGTCTCTACAACCACTAACCACTAACTACTAACTATTGACTTTTGGAGATTTAATGATGCATTTTTCTACTTTTGTAAGGAGTTTGGTGCGGTTCAGATACATTTGCCTTGTGCTTGTGGCATCTCTATTGCTGTCTGGTTGTGTAGATTATGACGTGGGGGTGCGTTTTGATAATTCCAATCGTGGTGAGTTGGTGCAGCATATTAAGTTGGGAGAACGCCTTACCAGTTTTAGTGGCGATCCAGTATATGAATGGTTAAACAGCATAGAGCGTCGCGCTCGTCAAGAAGAAGGCAAAGTCCGGCGACCTTCTAAGGAAGAAATTATTGTGACCATTCCTTTCACTAATGCTAAAGAATTACAAACAAAATTCAATGGATTTTTTCACCCTAATACTAATCAAAAAGCCGAATCTGTGGTTAGGGAATCTGCCTCAGAACTGCCTAAGGTAGAGTCAAATTTACTTTTGGATCAAAATAATTTCTTGCTGTTAGTGCGGAATCACTTAATATATGATTTGGATTTGCGATCGCTCGCCTTGATTTCTAGCAACGGTAATGTTTTGGCTAATGCTGGTTCAATCCTCGATTTGGAATTTAGTTTAAAGACTCCTTGGGGTGCAAGAAGTATTCAAAGAACTGAGAATGCTCCTCAACCACAAAAAAATAAAAATCAACTGGTGTGGAAGCTCAATCCTGGTGAACTCAATCACATAGAAGCTATCTTTTGGCTTCCCAGTCCTTTAGGTATTGGTACTTTGTTAATTATTCTGTTTGTCTGGGCAGGAATTTACCTGCGATACAACTTTATGCCAGACCCCAGAATTCAATTTGCTGCTAAAACAGCAACAACTGAAGGTCAATAAACATTTAATAGTTGGTGGTTGGTGGTTGGTTGTTGGTTGTTGGTTTTTCTAAACAACAAACACCAAACAACAAACACCAAACAACGAATAACATCCATTCAAAATTGTGAAAGCACAACTTTTGTTAATTTTTACCTTATTAGTTGTCAATTCTGGAACGGCATTTTCCCAAACACCTGTACCTAATCCACAGACAACTGCCACTCCCACAATCACTGTTACACCAAAATCGAGTCAGTTAATCACCTCCAGCAAGCGATCGCTTACTATCAAGAAGCACTCAAGCGAGTTACAGATCCAACTGTTAAGTTGCGGATACGGGTTGCTGGTGCGATCGCACAATTGCTCACTGGTAGAGAAAATCTTATACAAGCGGCGAAACTAGAAATTCAAAACTTAGAAAAAAAGTTGTTACACCTCCTCAAGCTCAACCTTCTGTAGAGGCGGAAGTAACCCGAGGTGTTGTATCACTCCCGAAAGTAGTGGGAGAAATACCCCCATTTGACGATCCTGATGAAGAAAATGATATGGACGGCAGCCGCTCTATATACTAAGGTGACAAACGCTCTATTTTCCAAGTACCATCTTCTAAGCGAGTATACAATAAACGATCGTGTAGGCGGCTAGAGCGTCCTTGCCAAAACTCTATTTGTGTGGGGATCACGCGCAAGCCTCCCCAGTAAGGCGGTCGAGGTACATCCTGGTTTGCATATTTGGCTTGCAGTTCTTGCAACCTTTGCTCAAGGACTTCGCGGCTGGCGATCGCTTCGCTTTGATTGGATACCCACGCACCAAGGCGACTGTTGAAAGGACGACTGCGGAAATACTCATCTGATTCGTTTTGGGAAGTTTTTTCCACATGTCCACAGATACGGACTTGCCGTTCCAGTTCTGCCCACCAAAAAACTAAGGCAGCTTGGGGATTTTCGGCTAACTCCTGCCCTTTGTGACTGTTGTAATTGGTGAAAAACACAAAGCCCCGGTCATCAAAGTCTTTTAGCAATACCATTCTTGCTGAGGGTTTTCCATCTGGGGTAGTGGTAGCTAGAGTCATGGCATTTGGTTCTAGCAACTGACTTGCTAGTGCCTGGTCGAACCATTTTTGAAATTGTATAAAAGGATTGGGGTCAACATCAGTTTCACTCAAACCCTGTAAAGTGTAGTCTTTGCGAAGGTCAGCTACAGTTTTGTCCATTTGGTTATGCTTCCTGGTAATTACTTAAACTTATCTATCTATATGTAAAAAGTAACTATGATGATAATCAGCGCCAAGTAGCTTTTACCTACTCTGCCAAGAAGTTTTTAACATACATTTCATCAAATGCGGCGTTGGACCTCTCTTCAAAATCTAGTAATCTACGGCTTGAGCGGTCCGATTATCGCGCTCAACGTTTGGCTGCTGTCTGTTATATTTAGTTATTTTCAGCATCCTATTACTATTCTCAGCACTGCTGCAATTCTTTCTTTTTTGCTGAATTACCCAGTTAAGTTCTTTGAACGCGCTGGCGTTTCTCGCACGCAAGCGGTAGTTATTGTATTGCTGGTGACTTTGACCCTGCTGATAATCTTGGGTGTAACGCTAGTACCAATGGTCATAGAGCAAACAAACCAACTATTAAATAAGATTCCTGATTGGTTAACCACTAGTCAAGCGAATTTGGAGCAACTTGAAGAATTAGCGAAAAAGCGACGTTTACCTCTTGATTTCAGTGTTATTAATCAACAAATTAATGCCAACATTCAGATTTTAGTGCAACACATACCTTCTGGTGCCGTGGGATTTGCTGGAACGGTGCTGTCTGGATTACTGAATGTGGTGTTAGTAGTTGTGCTGGCGTTTTATATGTTGTTGTATGGCGATCGCGTTTGGTATAGTCTCGTCAATCTCTTACCGCCTCATATTCGCATACCTTTGACTGCATCCTTGCGGCTGAATTTTCAAAACTTTTTTCTCACTCAACTGTTGTTGGGTGTGTTCATGGTAGTGAGTCTCACTCCTATTTTTTTAATAATGAAAGTACCATTTGCGCTGGTATTTGCCATCTTCATCGGCGTCTCTGAACTCATTCCCTTTGTGGGAGCGACTCTAGGCATTGGTAGCGTCACAATTTTGCTCATGCTGCAAGATTGGTGGTTAGCAACTCAAGTGGCAATTACAGCGATCGTTATGCAGCAAGTTAAAGATAACCTTTTAGGGCCAAAGTTGCTTGGAGAGTTTATCGGACTTAATCCCATTTGGATTTTTGTGGCGATTTTGATGGGATTCGAGATTGCTGGATTTTTGGGATCGCTTGTTGCTGTGCCAATTGCTGGCACTATTAAAGGTACCTTTGATGCGATGAATAACACTAAGGCTCGACAGTATAGATCGAATGTAACTATCGAAACAAATTCACATTCCGATCGAGCAGAGGGCAAGGGAAAAAGGAAATAATTAAGGTAATCTGGTAGAAATTGCGGCTATTAGGAGTGAGCGATCGCTACTTAACACTCAATAAATTTTAAAATTGCATCGCATTGAGTAAAAAATAAAATTATTTAGTAGATATTCGGTGCAAAAAAATAAACATCAATCAACTATAAAGCTAATATGTATCTAAATTCATCAAGTTGGCGCTAAAGCCCTTACAGTCAGGCTTTCCACGCCTAAAAATGAGTGATGATTCGCTTACTAACAGTCTTTAAATAAAAGATTGCTATATGTTTATTGCTTATATGGTTTATAATATAAATAGTCTGCTGTCATATAAATTACACAAAAATAAAAATTATACAACTAAATAAGCGTAGATGCACTGAATAATAAATAATGATATTTATACAAGCACATTGCCGCTATTCTGTGAATATCGATGTACACTAGTGAATCAACAAAGTATCCCCCCACAACGGACATCGGTCAAAGAAGTCGTATTTTAGTAGTTGAAGATGAAGAACTCATCCGGGAAATGCTAGTTCTAGCACTGGAAGAGGAAGGCTATGGGGTAGTAACAGCGACAGATGGACGTGCGGCTGTAGAACAATTAAAAAGTTTTGAATCAAACTCAGGAGAAGCTACTTTTGATTTAGTAATTCTGGATTTGATGCTGCCTCAAATTAATGGTTTAGATATATGTCGCTTGCTTCGCTATCAAGGTAATCCAGTACCAATTTTGATGTTAAGTGCCAAGGGTAGTGAAACAGACCGCGTTTTGGGACTGGAAGTAGGAGCAGATGACTACCTCACAAAACCTTTTAGTATGCGGGAGTTAGTGGCTCGGTGTCGCGCTTTGCTGCGTCGCCAACGCTTGAGTAGTTTGCCGCAATTACCAGCATTACAGTACAAAGAGATTACTTTATATCCGCAAGAGTGCCGCGTGCTGGTTCGGGGTCAGGAGGTGAGTTTGTCTCCAAAGGAGTTCCGCCTTTTAGAATTATTTATGAGTTATGCCCGTAGGGTATGGTCGCGGGAGCAGTTGCTCGATCAGGTTTGGGGGCCTGATTTCGTTGGGGATAGTAAAACAGTAGACGTTCACATCCGTTGGTTACGCGAAAAATTAGAACAAGATCCCAGTCACCCAGAATATATAGTAACTGTTCGCGGTTTTGGTTATAGATTTGGATAGTTGTTAGTTATCATTTTTGCGACAGTAACTAACAACTTCTTGTGATGTTAGTACAGAGTTTTCTTTTGGGTTTGGCTGTAGGACTTGGATTTTGGATTTTTCAGCTAGTGCGACTACGTCGCATTGTCGGAACAATACCGCCTTCGTTAAAATCGCAGCCTTCTGATATTGCGCTACCGCTGATCCCGCGCTTGCGACATGAAATTGCCTCGTTAAGGCAGCAACGGCAAGACTTGCTGCAAATTCTGCAAAATTACCAACAACTGTTGGAGTTAGCACCTGTGGGATATTTGCAGGTGGATGAAGAAAATCAACTGCTGTGGTGCAACCAGCAAGCACGGGAGATGTTGTATTTGCAAAGGTGGCAACCAGGACAGATACGCTTGTTACTGGAGTTGGTGCGGTCTTATGAACTTGACCAGTTAATAGAACAAACTCGCGATCGCCAGCAGTCTCAGGTGAGTGAGTGGGTATTTCACCCCTCTTGTGAGAGTGCCACAGCTATATTAGAAGTAAAGCCTCTGGTATTGCGAGCCACTGGCTTACCTTTAAGCGAAGGAGAAGTTGGAGTATTCTTAGAAAATCGCCAAGCGCAGTTGGAGATTAACCAAGCACGCGATCGCGCCCTTTCCGATCTCGCCCACGAATTAAGAACGCCACTGACTTCCATTCGTCTGGTAGTGGAAACTTTGCAACTTCGCATAGAACCACCTTTAGATCGCTGGGTTAATCGCCTCTTGCAAGAAGTTGACCGACTGATTAATTTGGTGCAAAGCTGGTTAGAACTAACTCAATTAGAAACCGATCCTACCCTCAAACTCAATCGCCAACCTGTGGAAGTGCGATCGCTAATTGCCAAAGTTTGGGAAACTCTCGAACCTATGGCAGGGCGTCATCAAATCCAGCTTGCCTACTCAGGGCTAGAAAATCTCTGGATTAATGCAGATGAACCACGCATTTTCCAAGTTTTTCTCAACTTACTAGACAATAGCATCAAATACAGCCCTCCTGGAGAGACTATTAGTGTTGAGACAAAAATTATCTGTTTGGATAATAATGATAACGGTAAACTAAATACACCAGCCAATCTAGAAATCAATATCATTGACTCAGGAGTAGGTTTTGCCGAAGCAGATTTACCCCATGTTTTTGAACGATTTTATCGGGGAGATCAAGCACGTTCTCGTGTGAAAGCAGCAGAAAGTAGTTCAACAGGAATAGTGGGTAGTGGTTTGGGTTTGGCGATCGTTCGCCAAATAGTCCTTGCTCATGGCGGTTCTATCAAAGCCATGAATCATCCCATTACAGGTGGTGCGTGGATACAGATTATACTTCCCGAGGTAATGGCAAATTCTTAAACCCGAGACTATATTTAGAGATATCTTCATGTTTGAGACTGCAAGCGTGAAAGCCCTTATCTACGATCCCAACTCTAAAAGATCCCAACTAACACGTGAAATCAGGCGCTTGGAGCGCGATATTTTACGTATGGGAGCTTTGGTAGAACAATCGTTCCGCCTGAGTCACCAAGCTTTATTTGCCCGTGACTTAAAAGCTGCCGAGGAACTTCCCCATATAGATAAACAAATAGATCGCTTTTATAAACAAATAGAATCAGACTGCGCGGCAATCATGACGCTGCAAGCCCCTGTCGCTCAAGATTTACGTTGCTTGAGTGCCTTTATGCAGCTGGTGCGCGACTTAGAGCGCATAGGCGACTATGCTAAAGACTTAGCTGAAATTGCAGTTAAAATCTTTCCCTATCCGCCCCACCCATGTTTACCGGAGATTGCCTTGATGTCGCACCATGCCCAAGCTATGCTAGCAACTAGCCTAGTAGCTTTGGCTGATTTAGATGAAGTTAGCGGTCGTAGTATTAAACAACTAGATGATGCTGTAGACAGCGCTTACGAGCATCTGTACGATACTTTAGCCTACCAACGAGATATCCCAGGCGTAGTCGAGCCAATTTTACTGCTCGTGCTAGTAATTCGTCATTTGGAACGTATGGCAGATCACGCCACTAACATTGGTCAACGAGTGGCATATATTGTTACTGGTCAACGCAGCTAAGTAAAATGTCATTGGTTATTAATAAAGGTTTTAGCGATTTTGTTGAATTAAATTACAGATACCATATACTTTAGTATTTTTAAGGGCGCAAAATCTTGCGCCTTTGCTATGTAATTTAAATAACTATATTTGTATAGATAACGTAAAATTTACCTAAAGCTTACCTGTTCTTAAACTTTGACTACTAAATTAGCCAAAGACAACTTCAAAATGTTTGCCATCTTACAAACGGCTCTGTGTAATCAACAAAACTGATGAGTATCACACGTCGAAATTTCTTGCTGTTTATGGGTGGGGGTGCAAGTGCGATCGCACTGAGTTCTCTAGGGGGATGTATCAAAAATCCATCTCCTGCACCAGTGGAAAAGGCTAAATTAGCATTTAAACCAATTAAAGGGCCGATACCCCTAGAAACTGCTGGTTTCAAACCAGAACAGCAGAAAGAACAATACAGCACATACGAAGTTGTGGATGATTTGGTATTGCCAGAAGGTTATCAATACCAAATCATTGCTGCTTGGGGCGATAAAGTCGGTGATAGTCGCTTTGGTTATAACAACGACTATTTGTCTTTTGTTCCAACTGGTGAAAACGAAGGATACCTCAGTGTCAACTTTGAATACATCAGCGCCATCCCTTGGATGCAAACTTACGAACAAGTCATTGGTAAATCTTTGCCGTTTGAGGAAGTCAAAGCAGCACTGAAAAACAACTCATCAGGTAAAAACGAAATCAATGCTTTTGCTTTGCCTGATCATGACCCAATTAAAGTCAAAATCAGGCAAATATCTCAAGAAGCACTTTTAGATCAAGGACTAGGTGTCATTTCAATTCGCAAAACTGCTGATGGTAAGTGGGAACGGAGCAATTCTCAAAACGATCGGCGGATTTCTGGCATTTCCGGTTTAAATGATGGACGATATCTAAAGGCAACCGGGCCTGCGGTGGCTGTATTTCGCAGACAGCAGGGACAAGGATACATCGATAAATTAGGCGATCGCATTATTGGTAGTTTTGGCAACTGCGCTGGTGGCACAACTCCTTGGGGTACAGTTCTCAGCGCAGAAGAAAACTTTCAGTCCCAAGTACCAGAACCAGTATACGCTGATGGAACTTCGTTAGTTCCTGGCAAACGACCTTTTGCCTTGGATGACGAGGAACTATACGGACAGGGTAATGTTTTTGGATTAGCTGGCAATAAATACGGCTGGATCGTAGAAGTCGATCCAGCTAACCCCAATGACTACGGTACTAAACACACGTGGTTGGGACGCTATCGCCATGAAGCAGTGGGTGTGCGCGTGGAGGCGGGGAAACCACTTGCTTTTTATTCGGGGTGCGATCGTCGAGGTGGACACGTTTACAAATTTGTGAGTAGCGACAAAGTCCAAGATCCCAAAAATAGAGCTAATTCCCAGCTACTTACTGAAGGAATGCTCTACGCTGCCAAATTTAACCCTGATGGTACTGGTCGTTGGATACCGTTAAAAGCTGATACACCAATAGATCCCGATCTTCCCAGTCACGTTGCCGGGAACCTGATTCCGTTACCAAAAAGTCCGCAAGCAATAACTAGCAAAGATTCCGACAAACAAACCCTCTTCAAATTACCAGAATCCGTTGAAAGCTTTTATTTCCCAATGACCAAAGACGAAGAGATTGGCCAATATAAACAAAAATTTCAGAAATTGGGCGACCTCTATGCTGGCAATGCCCAAGAAAAACAAGGCGCGATATTAATAGATGCTCACTACGCCGCCAATGCTGTTGGTGCAACCTGCACTGGTCGTCCGGAAGACACGGAAATTGCCCCCAATGGTGATTTATACATTAGCTTTACCTCTGGTTCTCCCGATCGAGAAGGTGGCCCGGATATCAGAATATTTAAAGGCCCAAAAGCAGAAACCCCTTACGAGTATGGCTGGGTGATGCGTCTAACAGAAGACGGCAACGATCCAGCAGCGCTGACGTTCCGCTGGCAAATGTTAGCCACTGGTGGTGAACCAGCCGCTGGCGGTATGGGTTTTGCCAATCCAGATAACTTGTTACTTGACAAAAACGGCAATGTTTGGATGGTGACAGATACCTCCACAGGAAAACTCAATAAAGCTGTTAAAAATCGCACTGATGACGATGGTAAACCTGCGGCAATATCTGGTTTATTCGGCAACAACACTATCTGGTTTATTCCCACTAAGGGTGAAGATGCCGGTAAAGCCTTCTTGTTTGGAACTGGGCCTATGGAATGTGAAGTCACAGGGCCTTGCTTTACTTCAGATGAACAAACAATGTTTCTTGCTATACAACATCCTGGAGAGGCTAATGGTACTCGCAAGAACCAAGCTTTAGAAACCAGAGAATTCCTGATCGCAACCACAACAGGTGAAGAATTTGTGCAAACTCGTCAAGTCCCTATTGGCTCAAATTGGCCTAGTAAAACTACTGATGCACCTCCAAAACCTGCGGTTGTTGCCGTAGTTAAAGCTGGAAGTATTTGAAAAAATTCTTAATTATTTGAGAATGCAATAATTATTAACCGATAATTAAGGATTAAGCTACACAACTAAGCTTGCTTTACTGTCAGTTGCGAGTAAACTTTTAATAATCTATTTCTCTCAAAGTATCAAATTTACCTGACAATAGTATCCGAAAGCATCAATTTTACCTAAAACGGGGTCTTCCCAATGATTTAACCACGCCTGGAAAACCGCACCTAAATATAGTACTTACACAGCTAACACAGGGGTTATCACCTTTATTGGATCTGTTAGACGAATGCAAGACTGATTCTTTTGGATTTTAATTCAGGTTTTTTTATGTCTTCTCTAGTCATAGCAAATCAATTATTCCAAGCCTACGAGAACCTCCTGCCTATGACATCTATCTTTTGGTTGAATTTGAACTCAAAAGCTAATGGGAAGTTTCAACTGGATAAAACCGATTGCGAGCACAGGCATGTAGCAGTTACCAGAGCACCTTAGAGAACTGTTTCAAGCTATTCCACACTTAACAATTATCAAATCCTACTAATGATGTATCCCAGCAGTCGCACACAAAACACAGTTGGCTCAAATAAGTCTAACTTATCGGCAAATCTACCTCAAAGGTTATTCACCCGCAGAGAAGTAATTCCACCACGCAATGACGTGTTGTGGCGAATTGAACGTGGCGCAGTTCGCACTTTAACTTGGAGTGAAGACGGAACATTTATTACTCTGGGGTATTGGGGATCTGGAGATCTGATTGGCTATCCTTTGTCCAGAGTCAAGCCTTACCAGATAGAATGCTTGACCAGTGTGGAAGTGAGCTTAGTGCCACCACATCATTGGAATCAAGATGTTAATGCCTTGATTCTCCACATTCAACAGGCAGAGGAACTTTTGAGTATTGTACATAGAAAACCCATTTCCCTGCGTTTGTGGCAATTTTTGGTGTGGTTAAGTGAAAAATTTGGTCGCGATGTAGAACAAGGTAAACTTATTGACCTTAATGTTACCCACCAAGAAATGGCAGAGGTATTAAATACAACTAGGGTAACGGTAACACGCCTCCTCCAACAGTTTGAGGAGGAGGGTAATCTGTTACGTCATAAACGTAGAATAATTTTGCGTTTACCAAAATAAAAGTATTTAGAAAACACTAAAAAAGTGCGCTAGAAAAGTTGCGTTAACCACCCCTAATCTTGGTAGAATTATTACTGAAAATCAAAGGTAAAGTCTCATAAAATAAACATATTCAAGAGATTTTATCATGATTTGCTCCAGTAGGTGTGAGTGAGATAAACAAAATGAAAAAACCATTCTGGAACGTCCTAAAACTGAGTCCAGTTGCCTTAGCTGCTACATTGTTGGCTACAAACAGCGCCTTCGCTGCGGAAGTAAATCAAGAAATAAGCCAAGATGTGACCTCTGTGTCCCAGTTATCCCAACAGTCTGGTGACACCATGGATCAGGTAACATCTGTTTCTCAGTTTTCCGATGTGCAGCCCACAGATTGGGCATTCCAAGCTTTGCAGTCTTTAGTTGAGCGCTACGGTTGTATTGCAGGTTATCCAAACGGTACTTATCGCGGTAATCGTCCCATGACCCGTTATGAGTTTGCCGCAGGTTTAAATGCTTGCTTAGACCGAGTCAACGAACTGATTGCAACAGCAACAGCTGAGTTAGTCACCAAAGAAGACTTGGCTACCTTACAGCGCTTGCAAGAAGAATTTTCTGCGGAACTGGCTACTCTGCGCGGTCGCGTAGATACTCTGGAAGCTCGCACTGCCGAGTTGGAGGCAAATCAATTTTCCACTACCACCAAGCTAGTTGGGGAAGCGATTTTCAACTTGGCTGGCGCGTTCGGTGAAGAGAAGGCTGACGACAGCGGCGAAGATGTAGACGAGAATTTTACTTTTTCAGATCGGGTTCGTTTGAGCTTTAACAGCAGCTTCACAGGTTCAGATCAGTTGCAAATCCGTTTACAAGCTGGCAATGTGCCTAATCTGAATGACGCAACTGGCACTAACATGGCCCGTCTCTCCTTTGATAATGATACCGACAACAGCGTTGAAATCGATAAAATCAACTATGCTTTCAACCTAAGCGACTCTGTACGAATCAAAGTAGACGCTAACAACGGTGAATTCTGGGAAAACATTAACAACTTCAGCCCTGACTTTGCTAGCTCCGGTAAAGGTTCTATTTCCCGCTATGGTCGTTTCAGCCCCATCTACCGCCAAGGTTCTGGTGGTGCAGGTGCAACTTTGACCTTCAATCCTAAAGGTTCTTTCTCTGCATCTGTGGGTTATCTAGCTGGTGGAAGTGATAACGTCGCTAGCAGTCCTGAGGAAGGAGCAGGCCTCTTTGATGGTAACTATGCTGCACTCGCTCAGGTAGCTTATCAGCCTGGTGAAACATTCAACATCGGTCTGACTTACGCCCGTACCTATCAAAATAGTGTAGGTGGTGTAAACCAATTTGCATCTACAGGTAGTGACTTTGCAAGCCAACCCTTTGGTGAAACTGCTACTTCAGCCAATCACTACGGTGTACAAACTAACGTCAAACTAGGTGACAGATTAAGCCTTGGTGGTTGGTTTGGTTATACCGACGCAAAAGCTGAGAGTGACAATCCTGACGTCGGTGCTGATGACGGTGACAATGCAAATTCTTACTACTGGATGGCTAACGTAGCTTTCAGAGACTTTGGATCGCAAGGTAGCGTACTTGGTCTTCAGTTTGGTCAGCCACCCAAAGTTAGCGACAATGATGTTAGTGGTCGAGAAGATCCAGACACCTCTTATCACCTAGAAGCGCTATATAGATATCAGCTCACAAACAATGTTGCCATCACCCCTGGTTTTCTGATGATCTTAAATCCTGAGCATAACGACAACAACGACACCGTCTACGTTGGAACAGTTCGTACCACCTTCACTTTCTAAAACTGGTTTGTAATAAATACAAGTGATGAAAAAAAGCCCGCCATTTGGCGGGCTTTTGCATGGGAATGGAGAGGAGTGGGAGATGGGGAGAGTGGGAGAGTAGGGGATAGAGAGATGGGGAGAGTGGGAGAGTAGGGGATAGGGAGATGGGGAGAGTGGGAGAGTAGGGGATAGGGAGATGGGGAGAGTGGGAGAGTGGGAGAGTAGGGGATGGGGAGATGGGGAGAGTGGGAGAGTAGGGGATGGGGAGATGGGGAGATGGGGAGAGTGGCGGAGTGGGAGATGGGGAGAGTGGGAGAGTGGGAGAAATAACTACTAACCACCAACTACTAACTACTAACTACTAACTACTAACTACTAACTACTAACCAATGACTATTGATTATTAAAATTAGATGGAGGGCGATCGCTACTCCAAGCCCACCAAACACAACCGCAGTTGCACTGGTAAAACTCTTGCCATTTGCGGCGATATTCTTCTGTAATTACAGGAGAACGGCGATTAATCCATACTTGCATGGCTTCTAGACTGCTGGCATGGCAGTTGGGACAGCAAAATTCACGAGCATGAATTGCCTTATTTGTCCATTCAGGTGGGATTGAAGCAAAAGCATCTATAGTCATTTAGTTATTAGTCAAGAGTCAAGAGTCAAGAGTCAATATTTACTAGGACTTATACCTTAAAATTCAATAGACTGAGTATGTAAATATCCTAAGCATATATCAAAAGATTCATGCTAGCTGAAAGCCGATCGCAGCTGAGTTGTTTGTGATTTCTGCCTTCTACTTAATATGGAGCCAACCGTTGAAATTCGCCGTTTGTATGATGTAATGCCTGCTTCGGCTAGGATGATGACCAAAATCGTCAGCAAACCTGAGCAAGCAAAAGTGATTGATGTTTCTTTTCCCCTGCCTTGGAACAGGGAGCGACCAATATATATTAATTTTGATTTGTGGCGTCGATTGACAAAATCACAACGCGATTTGTTGCTATTGCGGACAGTTAGTTGGTTAACGGAGATAAAATGGTTTAAACCAGATATTTATCAAGGCTTAGCAGTTGCTGGGCTTTTGGGTGGATTGGTAGAATTCTTCCAAACAGATGCGATAGGTGTGGTTGTAGCCGGTGGATTAACTAGTTTGGCTGTGTATCGCATTGCTGCCATTAACCGTTCTCAACAGTCACAGCTCAGCGCCGATGCCACCGCTATTAAAGTAGCACAGCGGCGGGGTTACTCGGAAGCCGAAGCAGCACAATATCTGTTATCTGCGATAGAGACAGTCGCCAAGATTGAAAGTCGCTCTGCTTTAGATTTTATTGAGTTAATTCGTTGTCAAAATTTGCGAGCGATCGCTGGTTTGTCACCAGTGGGTGTTCCAAATAATGGTAATAGGTAATAGGTAATGGGTAATAGGGACTGGGGACTGGGGACTAGGTATTAGCAAATAAGAAGAATCTTCTCCCAATACCTAGTACCCAATCACCAATCACCAATATATCTGCGTTTTTGCAAGAAGTTTATGAATTACAGTGATAAATTTTATATTCATAACCATTTACTGCTGGTAAAGATCGAGTTTCAGCAATACAGTTTTTGATTGCTTCTGGTTCAGGTGCATAAAAGTTTACCAGCCATAAGTCAAAAGGACGTGGCAGTAACTTTAAGGTGCTTTGGAGGGCTGTAGTGGAAGTATTGAGATCTTGATCTTGATGAGCCAGAAAGAAGAGGGGGAAAATGGAGGAAGTGGAAGAGAGAGAATTTTGAAGTTTGAATTCTCTAGCTACGCCCATCATTTCGCCAATTTGTACGTGAGTTTTTTGGGTGGTAGCAATCAGAGCTGGCACTTGGGATGTTTTTTGAATAAGTTGTATAAATAGGTCTGGACGGTAGTATTTTTGATAACCCAGATTGCAAACAACGGTGATAGCACTAGCCAATCCCATTACCCAAATAATTGCCACAACCATTTTTCCATTTACTCTCCATGTTCCCTTTCCCCACTCTCTTACTCCCCCCTTCTTTTTGAGGGGTGTGTTCCAACAAATTGCCAGACTTGCTCCCACTAAAACTATGACAGCGGGAAAGTATACAAAGTTATAACGAGCGCCTCGTGTTAAGTCAATGCCAAAAAAGTAAGTGAAACAGAAGAATAAAGCGATCGCTGCCAAGATCGCACTAACAAACACTTGCGTTATTAAACGAGTTTGTGGTTGCAAAACCAGTATTTTCAAGCCATTAACCAGAATTGGTATTGCCCAAATAAAGAAAATTATCATCACCAAACCAGAAATAATCACCACAACTAGCTGTGGTGATTCAACTGGTAGCAAAGAAATCATCGTAATCCACGCCGCGATCGCTTGGAAAATTGGGCTGATCCAAGCAATACCGACGCGATCGCCCTGAATCCAATCTGTTAACTTATTACCATGTGTATTATGTAAAAATACTGGTAGCCAAACTATACTTGCTATAAAAGTGCCAACAGCGACCGCGTAGATACGTCGCCAAGGAGGGGCATTGGGGATTGGAGATTGGGTATTGGGTATTTTGGGAACTTCTTCTATTGCCCCTTGCCCCTTACTCCTTGTCCCTTTGTTCCCTTGTTTCCATTGTTGCCAAGCCAGAAAAATCAAAACAACGGCTTCAGTGCAGAGAGTAAGCGCGAAGAAGTAATGAGTTGCAATACCTAAAGCATTAATTCCTACCCAAGAAAATACTAACCAAATGGGTAACTGGGTGTGCTTTTGGATGTGGCGTGCGGTAACTACCAGGCAAGCGAAGGAAGCAATTACCCACAAAATAGCTAAAGTATAATGACGGGCTTCTTGTGCCAAAAAGATGCCATAAGGTGAAATTGCCATCATTGCGGCAGCTAGATGGCTCACCAAGCGGGAACGAAAAGCAAGCCAGCTCAAACCATAAATAGCAGGAATAGATACTGCCCCAAAAATAGCAGCAAGCGATCGCGCTCCCCACAAAGAAACCATATCAGCTTGTGTGGGAAACAGTTTGAGCCACAGGTGAGTTAGCGCAAAGTACAGAGGCGGATGATTGCTTTCACTAAATAAATGTGCCAATACGTCTTTAATTGTTGTGGCGGGTTGCAGTTGCAGTGGCTGCAATAAAACATCAATTGTTATAGGTTGATCTAACGGTACTGGCAAAAAACTATTTCCCAGGCTGAACACCAAGGTAGAAAATTCATCTGTCCAAGGGGATTTTGCTGTTAGGTTGGTTAAGCGTAAGCCGATGCCGATGAGCAGCCAAACCAACAGCAAACAAAGGTGAAGCCAACGGGGATATGATGGAGCCGTCATCACATTTAATAGAATTTGGATATCAGACGTTAAATTGTAAATGAAAGTTCAATCCAAATTCTTACCCTCCAAACCCTCGTTATCAGGTTCAACCTAGTAACGACAGAGCCTCTAGCTCTTATAAAGAATAGTGCAAGACTCCCATGCACCGGAGCGCACAGCAAAAGATGAAAATCTCTCTTCCCTGTTAAGCGTTCTCTGTTAAGAGTTCCCTATTTTCAAGTTAGACCCTCATGCCTTTCGCACAAGATCATAATCGCAAGTATAAATCAAAGTTAGAAATGACACTTGATTGAAATCAGTGAAAGCTTATAACAGCAGATTAACACGAACGTCAGCTTTACTTAGTCAACCTAGCCTACGGTTACAAACAGTGGTAGGTGGTAGTGCACCTCCAACTGTTATCCTGATTTTTTCGTTTATGCCTTGGTATGTTTATCGATTACCTTGGCAAAGTCTGGCACTGCCTCTTCCACGTGTTGCTTGGCTGAACTGCGTAACTTTTCATACGTTCCTCGCACGATTTGGCGCTTTACGTTCTTGGCCTTTGCATCGGTAACGCTAAGCAGTGCGTCTGCTGTACGAGAGCGACTCTCAACCAGATGCCCAACTGGGTCGCCTTTGTCCACGCCTTCACTCCAAATGGGATCAAGTGCTGTAAAGCACTCTGGCAGGAGCAGATCGACGACATAGGGGATGTATCCTGGCTTGACCCCCTTCAGGGCGGCGAAGGCAGTTTTCAGAGCTATACCGCTTATGCCTGACTTGGAAGCGAGCTGTGCTTCTATCATATTGCAGCAGTCATCCACAACCATAGTCCTTTTGTTCGGGTTCAAGAGTTCGTCGCTAAGTCCCATTTCACTCCTCATTTAGTGTCAAAGTACTTGATTTTTATTCAACTAATTTCCTAGCGAACAGGAAATTACAGAAAATGATACCAGAGCAAAGGATTTTCATCAAAATCAGTCAAAGTTTATGGGCGATCGCCTAAAGCACGTTCACACGAACAATAGCATTTTGATTCAAGATAATAGTGCTTCACAAAAACTTTAACGTTAGTAACGACAGCTTCAACATGACTAATGACAGCTTAAATGTTGGTAACGAAAGTCATGATGTTGATAGAGAAAGTCACGATGTTGGTAACAAAAGTCGTGATGTTGTTTATGAAAATCGCAATGTTGGTAACAAAAGTTGTGATATTAGTAACGACAGATTCAATTTTAGTGACGACGGCTTGAGCATGGGTAACGTCAACTCAACTTGCAGCGATCGCGATACTAAACTGAGGTAGTAAAGGTAAAGGTAAACTGCACTTTGTTGATCGGCGATCGCCTTCTCTAGTTTGCCTTGAAATTTCAAGCAATCAAGCCGTAGGTCGTTGCTGCGATAAATCCATCAAGTTTGCCAACTTATAAACAATTCGTGCACCGACATTGCCATCCCACTCAGCATCACCAACTTCGCAGACATCGAAACCAATAATTTTTCTACCACTATTTACTAATTCACGAAACAGACAAAAAGTTTGCTCTAATTCCAGTCCACCCGGAACAGGAGTACCTGTATTAGGACATAATTTTGGATCTAGACCATCGACATCAAAGCTAATATGAACGTATTCAGGTAAATGACCGATAATTTCTCGGCACAACTCCATCCAAGTCTTGCCAGAATAGAGTTTTCGTTTAATCATAGGGTCGTAATAAGCAATAATTCGTCTGTGGGAATGGTCAATTATTTGCACTTCATCATGACAAATATCACGCAAGCCTACTTGCACTAACTTGGAAACTTGCGGCAACTTCATTGCATTGAACATGATGGATGCATGAGAAAACTCAAATCCTTCATAAGCATTTCTCAAATCTGCGTGTGCATCAATATGTAAGATACCAAAATTTGAGTATTTAGTTGCTAATGCTTGGTAATAACCTAGCGGTGAACTGTGATCTCCTCCAACCACAGCGACTCTTTTACCATGATTAATTGCTTCCTGACACTGTTCAAACAACCATTGATTTACTTGTTGACCAGCTTGATTAATTTCTGTCAGTATAGGTGTTAAATCTGGTGTATCTGTTAGCGATTTACCTTGCTCTAGTCGCTCGATAATTTTTGCTGCTAAGTTACGGTAGTAATTGTTATTCTCCAAAATTTCCTGGGGAATTTCTACCATAAAAATTCCCTGTTTCCATCCATCAGGGTGATCAAAATCGAACAAATCTAGTTGTGTTGAAGCATCCAGAATCTTTTGTGGCCCATTAGCAGTACCTGCACCATAGGAAACGGTGACTTCCCACGGCACACCAAAGACAATCAGGTTTGCAGACTCATAATTAAATGGTAGACCAAAGAGATTACCATTTATTTCACCTACACCGCTGGGATTGTAGTCTTGGAGATTAGTCATTATACCTGAAAAAGTAAAACTAAACTAATAACTATGTTACGGGTCGGGTCAAGTGGACTGCCTACATTTCACCGTCACGCTTCAGTACATGGTTATAAATAAATCACATTTTTATAAGCTAAATGCAGTCCCACTTGGTAATCAGTTGAGGAATGGGAGATTATTAACGAGATAACTAGTGTTTTATATAGTGTTAGACTTCTGCATTAAGAGTGGTAGGTAATTGAGAAATGGTTTAGAAATAGCTCTACCTATTGGTGAGGCTCTAGCTGAGCCTTGCGGTTGGCCTGTAAATAATCCGGTTTTTGAATTGTAAGAGCTGAATTCAAGGAACGCAATTTTATCCTCTGCGATCGCAGAGCTGATACCTACAGAAATAGATAATCATCACAGAACTGTGCAAAATTGATAGTGATGAGGGAAGAGGAAGGCATTGTGCGAGGAAAATTGCAAGACCGTTTTCGGAATTTGAGAAGGCAAGTTGCTAAGCCCATCCCACTTGAACAGATGGAAATAGAATTGCTAGCAGAATCAGCATTAGATTTACCATACCTGATTTTAATTGTTGGTTCTTGTGTCATCGCTACCTTTGGCTTACTGTCAAACAGTGCTGCGGTCATCATTGGAGCTATGATTGTTGCACCCTTGATGCTGCCAATTCGAGGGTTAGCCTTTGGTGCTTTGCAAGGAAACACGTTATTGTTCCGCAAAGGAATAATTGCTGTGGGGGCGGGAACAATTATTGCAGTAGCGATCGCCTATACATTGGGAATGTTTGTAAGTCTTCCCAGTTTCGGTAGTGAAGTACTAGCACGTTCAGAACCAACCCTGTTGGATTTAGGGATAGCAGTAGCAGCAGGCGGCATCAGCGGTTACGCCAAGATCGAACCAAAAGTTTCTGGAAGCGTCGCAGGAACAGCAATTGCCGTTGCTCTCATGCCTCCTATTTGCGTAATTGGCTTAGGATTATCACGCGCAAATTTATCGCTAAGTCTAGGAGCAACCCTACTTTACCTCACCAACCTGCTGGGTATAACTCTTTCCTGCATGGTTATATTTTTGTTGGCAGGTTATACATCCATGCGTCGGGCACGCAAACCTCTGATTTGGACTTCTGCTTTTACGTCAATTCTGATAATTCCCTTGGGTGTAAGCTTTTTCCAACTTGTTAGGCAAGTAGAGTTAGAATACAGCGTGCGACAGGCATTGTTGAACAAAACTGTCACTTTTCAAAGATTAGAATTACTCAGAAGTCAAACCAATTGGCTAACCAATCCGCCAGAAGTCCGTCTGAATGTCCGGGCAAAAGAACCTGTAACCCCTTGGCAAGTACAGTTGTTGGAAGAATTTATTGAGCGAGAAATGGGTCAGCCTTTCACCCTCATTTTTGAAGTTGGTCAGGTTGAAGAAGTACGGCGAGAAGACAAGAATATGCCAACGACTATTGACTAATGATCAATGACTATTAACTATTAACTATTGACTATTGATTGTTGACTAACATGCACGCTCTTTCGATTCCCACCTGGATTATTCACGTCTCTAGCGTGATTGAGTGGATTGCCGCGATTTGGTTTATTTGGAAATATGGAGAAGTCACTAGCAACCGTGCTTGGTGGACATTATCTGTAGCGATGTTACCAGCTTTAGTAAGCGCCATGTGTGCCTGTACCTGGCACTATTTTGACAATGCAAAATCACTTGAATGGCTAGTCACCCTACAAGCTGCCATGACTGTAGTTGGTAATTGTACGCTTTGGGCAGCAGCAGTATGGATTTGGCGTTCTACAAAATCTGCTGAGATGGCTAGTGAACTGACTTCCACCCAACCCATCAAATCAAAGTAATAATTACCTTTTGTTTGAATACGGGCGGGTTAGCTCTTGTCTTCATGTAACAATATTGATAGTTTTGGCATTAAATCCGCCCCTACAACTCCAACTATATTTATTTAAAAGCAATGATTTCAAAAGAAACCCTATTTATCCTGTCACTGTTTCCCTACTTGGGTTTCTTGTGGTTTATTAGCCGAGTCAAGCAAATGCCACGTCTGGCTTTGTATGGATTTTACGGTACTCTCGTGTTTGTCGCTGTCACCATCCCAGCGGGGATTTATGCTCAAGTGCATTACAGTAAGTCTTTGGCAAACGTTGATTGGCTACACGGGAGTGCAGAATTATTTTTGACACTTTCTAATATCTTGATTGTGCTGGGTTTTCGGCAAGCTGTAATTAAGAGGACTAAGAATTAGTTAGTGGTTAGTAGTTAGTGGTTAGTGGTAAAAAATGAACAAATAACTACTACCTACTACCTACTAACTACTATCTACTAACTACTATCTACTAACAAATTTGAGGTTAATTATGGAAGTTATTCCAGCGATAGATTTGCTAGAAGGTCGCTGCGTGCGACTTTATCAAGGGGACTACGATCGCTCCCAAGTTTTCAACGAAAATCCTGTGGATGTTGCCAAAAAGTGGGTAGAACAGGGTGCTACCAGATTGCACCTAGTTGATTTGGATGGGGCGAAAGCAGGTACATTAGTAAACTTAGGTGCAATTGAAGCGATCGCTCAAGCGGTATCGATACCCATTGAAGTTGGTGGGGGGTTACGCACCCAAGCAAGCGTGCAACAGTTGTTTAACTTAGGCGTACAATGGGCAATTTTGGGAACCGTTGCTGTAGAACAGCCACAGCTAGTAGCACAGCTGTGCCAGGAATTTCCCGGACAGATTATTATCGGCATAGATGCCCGTAATGGCAAAGTAGCGACTCGCGGCTGGTTGGAAACTTCAGAAGTTCTTGCTACTCAGCTTGCCGCACAAATGCAAGAATTGGGAGCAGCAGCAGTAATCTACACAGACATCCATCGTGACGGTACCCTTACAGGGCCGAATTTAGATGCTTTACGCGAACTAGCCGCCGCAGTGAATATTCCTGTAATTGCCTCTGGTGGGGTTAGTTCTATAACCGATCTGCTGAGTTTACTAGCATTAGAACCCCAAGGCGTTACAGGTGCAATTGTTGGTCGTGCCTTGTATACTGGCGATATTTCTCTTCACGAAGCAATACGGGCCGTTGGTTCCGGACGTATCCAAGATATACCCCCTAATCTCGATTTTTCAGCATTTGCGTGATGATATCTTCCCACACCGTCATCTCTTGAGAATAGACGCGAGCATACGATGACACAATGAAGAATTTATCATCCATGAAAATTAGCTACAAGGCTGAATGGCTAAACTTTTTCCCAATGCTTAATATTTTTTAACCGACTTATAGTCGGTTATTTTTTTTATTTTCCGGATTCGGAATTTTTGGCGGTGTAGTTCAAGTTGTACAAAGTTAAAAATTACCTAGCTGCTATGACTCGCCGCCGAAAAATTCCTGTCACCAATAAACCTAGAACTGAATCTGGTAGTACCAAATTTAAACAAGCTCAAAACAACCAAGACCAGAACAACTCGAAGCCTGAAACAGCTTGAAGTTTACAATAAATTG
Organism: Fischerella sp. PCC 9605; assembly: GCF_000517105.1. Taxonomy (GTDB): domain Bacteria; phylum Cyanobacteriota; class Cyanobacteriia; order Cyanobacteriales; family Nostocaceae; genus PCC9605. The sequence continues at coordinate 1,696,826 of NZ_KI912148.1, forward strand.
AATGTTCAAGCAAGTAGATTATTTTTCTGATTACTGATTAAGTTTTTCAATTTTCAATTTTTCATTTTTCATTTTGAATTTTAATCTTGATAACGGGTTTCCTCTCTTGTAGAGACGCGGAAAAAGCGTCTCTATTTTCTTATTGATAGAGTTCAGTTTCATCCGAGCTTAACCCAATACAATTCAGATAAGAAAGATTGTCTGATTTACATACCTTGTAGAGACGTGCTATAGCACGTCTCTACACACCAAAATTCTTTATGTTATCAGCCTGGAACTTAAAGACCAGGTAATTGAGACCAACAATTGACCAGTCAGATCATAACTCGCTCACTTATTTTTCACCTGGCTTTTAGCTTGTTCTAAAGCTATTTCTTTGATTGCCTGGTAAGAATTAATATTTGCAGACCCTTCAATAGCTTTAACAGCTAAATCTTGAACTTGTTTAAGGGCAGATTCCAACTGCTTGGAAAGATTTTGAATCCGTGCTTCTTGATTCGTAATAGTCTGTTCTAGAGATTGCAATCTTTGCTCGTAGAAACGCTTTTGTCCTTCTACTTCTTTCGCAAACAAATCTGCTTTTACCTTAGCCTGATAATAAGCTATGCCTTTACCTTCTTCTGTCGCTTTTTTGATAGCGGCTTCTTTTTCTTTAGGGAAAGCTTCTACCTTAGCTTTATACTCTTCAAATTGTTTTTCTCGTTCAGAAATTTCTTTTTCCCGTTCTGTCCATTGTTTCTCAATTTCTTGTCGAAACTCTTCCAATTCTTTGTATAAAGCTTTCTGCTGTTGATCGTATTCATCCATCTCCAGTTTTCGCTGGAGTTCTAAATTATATTTATACTCTGCTGCGTCACGTTGTCGGGTTTTATTGAGGTTATCATTCCGCTCTTTGATTGTTAATTTATGTTCTTCTTGTTCTTTCAGCCAAGCTTTTCTTTGTTCTTGAATTTCTTGTAATAGAGTCTCCGATCGCTGGTTAAACTCTTCCTGATAAGTTTTGGAATTATCTTCGTAAGACCGAATCAGAGTATCTAATGTATCTTCCGAAATTTCTAAATTATGTAATGCTTTTAATTGTTGAACTTCATTTTCTACCGATTGCTGAATCTCTGCTAGCTTAGATGCTTGTGTTGTGAGTTGTTCTGATAATTCATTAGCAGCACTACCAAAGCCTAACTGAATTTTGGCTAGACTTTCAATAGTATAATTCATTTTTTGCTGGATAGTTGACGGCTGATTCATTGCTGGTTTGTTTTCTAATTCTAGTTTTGCCGTATTTTTCGATGCAGAGTTACGTTCTTTTACCAGTTGATCAAGCTGAGATGTTAACGCTGCTTTCTCTTGGGCTAGTTCGTTGTAAGCTTGGAGAATTTCTACTTTAGTATTCTTTTCGTTGGGTTTTTTAGATGGCACAACAAACCTCCAAATTTGCTATTCAAAATTTCCAGGTATGGCGTTAGAAACACACCATAGTGCATCTCTACAAATATTGGCTATTTTTCAGAATTACCAAAAGCTCTCAATGCTAAATCTTGTGCTTGTTTTAAAGTAGTTTGGAGTTGAGAGGAGAGTCCTTCTATTTGCTCAATTTGTTTTTTAATACTTTCTTCCAATGATTGGATTTTTAATTCGTAACTTTGTTTGGTAGCTTCCCACTCTTTCTCAAATAAATCAGCCTCAATTTTTGCCTTTTGGCTAGTCTCTTTAATCGCTTCTTCTCTAGCTTTTTTCACGGCTTCTTCTAATTCGGTAGGAAATGCTGCTACTTTTTGTTGGTATTCTGCAAATAAAGCTTGATGATCTGAGAGCGTTTTTTCTCTTTCTGCCCAATTTTTTGCTTTTTCTTGATTAGTTTCTTCTATTTGCCTTTCTTGTTGACGCTTTTTAGCCTCGTAAGCATCTGCGTTAATCTTTTGAGTATTTTCTAATTTATATTGGTATTCTTCTGCTTCTAAATTACGTTCTTTAACTAATAAATCGTTGAATGCTTTGACTGCTTCTTCATGCGTTTCTTGTTCTTTTTGCCACTCTTTGCGTGTTTGTGCTATTTCTTTTTCCAGTGCTTCTCTTTTAGTAGCTGTATCTTGTTCTAGAGTTTTGAGTTTTTCTTGGTGTTCTTGAGTTAATATATCCAATGCGTCTGCTACAACTCTAATTTGTTGAAGCTCTTTTAATTTCTGAGTTTCAATTTCTATCGCACGGTTTAGTTCGTCTAATTTGGAGTTTTCTTGGGCTAACTTCTCAGATAATGCATTGACAATGCTGCCAAACTCCAATTGCAAATCAGCTAAACTTTTGACAATACTATCAACGGTGTATGTAGAGGCTACTTCTAAAATTTGTTGATTTTTAGCCTTTTCTGCTTCTTCTTGCTTGGTAGCTATTTTTGATTCTAATTTTTTCCTATCTGCCAATATTTGTTGAAATGCTTGCAAAATTTGTTGTTTGCTGTCTTTAGCTGCAACTGTGCTCATATTCAAACTCCAGTTTGTATGCAAGATTTTTAGGTAGCAAGCAATACTAAGACTTACCCTCTGCTGAGTTGAGGGTAGCCTTGAAGATAGTATTTTCAGAGCAGTGTAAATACTGAAATGACAAAAACCTTGTTTTTGAAGTTACGGTTTCTAAGGCTTATGGTACTTTTGTACTAAACAAATATACTCAAGCCGATCTGCTCTTGTCAAGCAAGAATTTGATACTCCTACCCTTGCCATTGACAAATTTGAGCGAAAATCGGCTTTGTAACTCTTAAGAATTATTCACCAATGCCATCAAGGTTTTTGCCTGCTGAGATATTGCCTGCCAATTACTAGTTTCTACAAACTGTTTGGGAAATAATTGACCACTCAAACCCACTGCGATCGCTCCTGCTTCCAAGAATTCCCGAGCATTTTCCAGGGTAACGCCGCCAGTGGGAATTAAGGGAATATGACCTAGTGGCCCTTGTAAACTTTTTATATAATTTGCTCCTCCCACCGCTTGCACGGGAAACACTTTCACGCAAGTTGCACCGCGATGCCAAGCGGTAACAATTTCTGTGGGAGAAAGCGCTCCTGGGATGATAGGTATATTTTCAGCAACCGCTGTTTGAATCATGTCTGAGTCAACGTGGGGTGTAAACAGAAATTGTGCCCCAGTGGCAATTGCTTGATGTAGATGTTGCAAATTTAACAGTGTGCCAGTACCGATCGCACAACCGGGTAGTTCCGAACGGAGTTTAGCGATCAATTCTGGAGCATTAGCGCTGTTCCAGGTAATTTCAATGATCTGGATTCCCCCAGATGCCACAGCCAAAGCCATTTGGCGTCCCAGTTCTAGCTCAGGTGCGCGGATAACTGCGATCGCTCGGTGTTTTTTCACCAGTGTTAACCAAGAATGATTTGACATAATTCATAATCTATAACTAATAGTTAACCAAAGTTACTTTCATATTTAAATAATTAATCATTGTCTTTAAAAATTGACATTTTACAAATATAGTGCATCTGGATAAACATTAAGAAGTAAGAAGAACCACGTCAAAAGATTGTTGGAGACAGCAGCGTATGGTTGCACTCACTTCGTTGCTTGAAAATACCAAATCGCAAGGTCGCTTGACCATGCAAACAGTCGAGATTGAGACTGAAACAATAGCCATTCGCTCTCTTGATTGGGATCGCGATCGCTTTGATATCGAGTTTGGATTGCAAAACGGCACAACCTATAATTCGTTTCTGATTCAAGGTGAAAAGACTGCCCTCGTTGACACCTCTCACCGCAAGTTTCAGCAGTTGTATTTAGATGTGTTAAACGGGTTAATTGACCTCTCCACACTAGACTATTTAATTATTAGTCACACCGAACCCGATCATAGCGGACTGGTTCAAGAGGTGTTGCAGTTAGCTCCCCAAGTGACGGTAGTAGGGGCAAAAGTTGCCATCCAATTTCTAAAGTTGCCATCCAATTTCTAGAAAATATGGTGCATCAGCCATTTCAATCTCTAATAGTTAAAAATGGCGATCGCTTGGATTTAGGCAACGGGCATCAATTGGAATTTGTTTCCGCTCCCAATCTTCACTGGCCCGATACTATTTTTACTTATGATGCCAAAACCCGCATCCTTTTCACATGTGATGCATTCGGGATGCACTATTGTGACGATCACACCTTTGATGAAGATCTAGATCTAATTGAAGCCGACTTTAAATATTACTACGACTGCCTGATGGCTCCCAATGCTCGTTCCGTGCTGTCTGCGATTAAGCGGATGGAAAAATTAGATGTTGGCACAATCGCCACAGGACACGGCCCTTTATTGCAACATCACCTGTCAGACTGGGTGAATCGCTACCAGCAATGGAGTCAGGAACAAGCAAAGGCAGATACTCTTGTTGCCCTCTTCTACTCTGAAGATTACGGATACAGCGACCAATTGGCAAGGGCGATCGCTCATGGTATCACGAGGAATGGGGTAGCAGTAGAATTAGTAGATTTAAGTACTGCTGAACCCCATGAAGTGCGGGAATTGGTAAACCAAGCGGCGGGTGTGGTAATTGGTATGCCATCCCAGTCCGATCAAAATGCCCATGCGGCTTTAAGTACTATTCTCGCAGCCGCACACAACAAGCAAGCGGTGGGGCTGTTTGAAACTGGTGGTGGTGAAGATGAGCCAATTTATCCCCTGCGGAACAAGTTTCAAGAAATTGGACTGACTGAAGCTTTCCCCCCGATTCTGATTAAAGAACCGCCAACGCAGATAACCGATCAGATGTGCGACGAAGCGGGAACAGACATCGGACAATGGTTAACTCGCGATCGCACCATCAAACAAATCAAAGCCCTAGATAATAATTTAGAACGAGCATTGGGAAGGCTTAGCAGTGGACTTTATATTATTACCACCCAGAAAGGAGACGTCACCAGTGCGATGTTAGCCTCTTGGGTAATGCAAGCCAGCATGAATCCTTTGGGAGTTGCCATTGCGGTTGCCAAAGATCGGGCAATTGAATCATTACTCCACATCGGCGATCGCTTTATTCTCAACGTCCTAGAGGAAGACAACTACCAAAGCTTAATGAAACACTTCCTCAAGCGTTTCTCTCCTGGTGCAGATCGGTTTGCAGGCATCAAAACCTATGCCGCTAGCAATGGCTGTCCCATTCTGGCAGATGCCCTTGCCTATATGGAATGCGAAGTTACAACGCGATTGGAATGCAGCGATCACTGAATCATTTACAGTAGCGTACACACCGGCAGAGTTGCCAAACTAGATACCCTCACCGCCGTCCATCATCGCAAGGTCGGCAATCATTATTAAGAAAATTATGAATTATGAATTATGAATTATGAAATTTTCAGCATTCAGCATTCATCATTCATAATTCTCCCCACCTCCCCACCTCCCCACCTCCCCACCTCCCCATCTCCCACTCTTCCCCTCTCCCCATCTCCCCATCTCCCCATCTCCCACTCTCCCACTCTTCCCCTCTCCCCATCTCCCCATCTACCTCACCGGAGTCTTTACATGATCGCATTACTCAAAAATGTGCCAACCAAACCCGTGAAGCGGGAAAGTTGGCTAAATCTGGGTCGGATTGTGCAAGCACTGGAACTGATTCAAGACTTGATCGTAATTTCACTATGCATCGGGCTATTTAGCTTTATGGTGCTGCAAATTAGCACCATGTTCCTTTCTCTCATCCCCCCAATCCACTTCCACGTGGTGACAGCAGATATCCTGTCACTGCTGATTTTAGTAGAGTTATTCCGCCTGCTAATCATTTATCTGCAAGAGCAACGAGTTTCCATTGGGGTTGCTGTAGAAGTTTCGATTGTTTCTGTCTTACGAGAAATGATTGTGCGAGGCGTACTAGAAACGTCGTTTATGCAAGTATTAGCTGCCTGTGCTTTCTTACTGGTGTTAGGCGCATTAATGGTTTTGAGAGTTTGGCTTCCTCCAACCTTTGAAGGCATCGATCCTGAACAACAAGTCTCAAAGCGATACAAAAAGCGCCTCGCCCAAGAAATGCTTGAAATGAATGGTCATTAGTTATTTGATTGGGCATCTTGATACTCCTTTCAAAAACGCAAGTTCTGGAGTTCTCCAGCTTTGAGCTTTTGGAATTGTAAGAGTGTATCGGGAAGGTTAGGAAACAGATAAAGCCCGGTTGATTCATCCTTGCTAATGGCGATCGTTCCGTTATGAATGCGATCGTAGATCCAGTNGGGTGAAAGTTCTAAAGACTGGGCAACTTGAGGAACCGTAAGATAACCCGAAATCTCGCGGGGATGAGACTGGCTACGGTTTTGAAAAATATGATGTTTAAGCCGGATAGTTTTGACTGTACTGGGCAGGAGAGTTTTGCATAGTGGCGATCGATAACCTTGTGCCGTCAGTTGTTGAGCGATAACTTGGTCATCAATACTTTGTTGGCTCAAACTAACAACCTGAGTTTCCAATTCCTGGGCATTGGTGAGTTCAGCCAATGAACCAACTGGGATTGGCAGGTCAACATTAGTAGTGTCACCACCTTTTCCAAATAATCCGAGTGCGAACTGTATCACGTGCAACACGATGAATGACGACCTTATCAATGAGGCAGCGTAGCAGAGATTTTTTTTGCACTTGTGTCAAGGTGCCACTGTGCCAAAGTTCAGGGAGCCTTTGTCCAATGTTAATAAAAGCAGTTTTGAGTTCTTTTGGTAGGTGATCTACTGTTTGAGGCTGCTGACGTTGAGCATAGTTTTCTTGGGCAAGTTTTAGTTCGCGTAAAGCGTTTTCCCAACGCTGTTCTAGTTCGGCCGCTACCAATCGGTTATCCGGGTCAACCCGGTTAAACTGTCTTTCTGCTAGTGCTACTTGATACTGTAAACGTTGTATTTGTTGGAGAGTGCGCTCGTTCCACTGTCTCTTGAGACTGCTGTTGGGTTTTGACAGCTTTGTGATAAGCATCTAGCTCTACAACTGACAAAGCTTCTAAAAAGGCATTGACTACGTACTCATCAATTGCATCAGCAGGAATATACTGACAAACAGGCACACGATACTGCTGCCGTAAGGAGTTACAAATATAGCGGGTTGCGCCTTTGTACTGGACAACCATCTTGTGACCACATTCACCACAGTAAACTATCCCATGCAGTAATGCTGCACCAGGGCGAGGGATACCACGAGTTTTATTGCGGTCATACTCAGCATAATTATCCATAAGCTGTGCCTGATTACGCTCGTAGGTTTGCCAACTGATGTAAGCTGGATATACGTCATTGACTCGGATTTTCCATTCGGCCATTGGCAATTGCTTTTGTTGTGGCTGATTTGAAACCAAAACCACGTTTGAGAGTACGTGTACGTCCATATACAAATGCACCAGCGTAGGCAGGATTTTTCAGAATTGAGATGATACTTGCCACGCTAGGCTTGCGCCAGAAAAATATCACCAAAGCGATTTCTCCGTGGAAGCAACAGCCCTTCACTGTTGAACGTCTGCAACACTTTGGAAGCTGACTTACGTTGCCCAAAAATCTCAAACACTAAGTTAATTCGGTTAATCACCTCACGATTTGGGTCTTTCTGCACCACTCCCAGTTCATCACGAACCCAAACCCACAGGTAAGGTGAGTGCCAGTTCACCACGCCTGGCTTTGCTAAGAATCCCAGCACTTAAGCGGGAACGAATCGTATGCAACTCTACTTCGGAAATTTGTCCTTTGAGTCCCAACAATAATCGACCATTGGCACTACTTGGATCATAAACCCCATCTCTGTCAGCAATCAAACAACCTCTGTAACCACACAAGTCCAGCAAGGGATACCAATCTGAGCAATTACGTGACAGGCGAGTAACATCATAAGAGAGGATAATCCCTACTAATCCTAAAGTTACCTGGGCTAACAGTTCTTTAAAGCCTGGTCGCTGTTCTGCGCTGGCGGCGGTAATACCTAGATCAGTGTCAATTACCTCAATGTTATTATCCGACCAGCCCAGTTCTATAGCTCGCTGACGCAGAGCGTATTGCAGACGCAAACTCTCCTGATTGCTGATTAATTTGATGTGGGGTAGACTGACGAATGTAGATTATCGCTTTGCGGTTCAGGTGTTGGAGTGTTACTAGCTCTGAGGTACTCATAAATTACCTCCTGGAAGACGGTTTGTAGTTCGTCTGTGATTACTTCTTGGAGTGCTGGGGTGAGGCGTTCCCAGATCTCACGGGGTGGGATTGACATAAAACCTCACATTGTTTGGCTAACGTGACTAACTCAGTCACACTCTCTAATGTGAGCTTAGTACGTAAATACTGTTTTGGGAGAGCTAATTGGGTTGCTGATAAAGGAATGCGTAAGCGCATATGACCTCGATAGGCTACTACCGCATGACCCTCACCACTTGGCGGGGTTGATATGGATATCACTGCAAACCTTCGCCCAAATAGTGGGTGCATCACATCAGTTACTTCTATGTCAGTTAAGTTTGCTGATGGGTTCTTGAGATGGGCATTAAGTAATGGTTTCGTTAGTCATTAGTCATTACCAACCAACAACCACCAACCAACAACCAACAACCATCAACCACCAACCACCAACCACCAACCAACAACCACCAACAAATTTCTATGTCTGTGCAAACTTTAACTCCTACAACCACTCGCCCTCGTGACGTTCAAGTTGCTGAAATTGGTACTCATACTCTAGTTTTGCGATCGCGGACTTGGGAACGTCTCAAGTTTGAAGTTGAATATGCCCGCCAAAAAGGAACAACGGCTAATTCTTATCTCATCCAAGCCGATCAAACTGCTTTAATTGACCCTCCTGGCGAGTCTTTTACTCAGATTTTTCTACAGGAACTCAATAAACATTTGGATTTGACGCAGTTGAATTATGTCGTTCTCAATCACGTCAATCCAAATCGGATGGCAACCCTGAAAGTCCTCCTTGAACAAGCACCCCAAGTCAAGATTGTCTGTTCTAAACCCGCTGCTAATGTTGTGAAAACGACTTTCCCTGACTGGGAGTTGAAAATTGAGTTAGTCCGTTCTGAAGACACTCTCGATTTGGGAGGAGGGCATCAACTGCAATTCGTTACTGTACGGACTCCCCGTTGGGCAGATGGACTGTGTACTTATGACAGTGCTACCCGCATTCTTTATACTGACAAGTTGTTTTGAGTTCATGTCTGTAGTGATGTTCTTTTTGATGAAGACTGGAAGCAATTGGATGCGGATCGCCGCTATTATTTTGACTGTCTCCACGCTACCCAAGCCAAACAAGTGGAAGCAGCCTTAGAGAAATTAGCACCTTTAAAAGCCAAATTTTACGCTCCCGGTCACGGCCCCATTGTCCGCTACAGTCTCAGCCGCTTTAGTTACGATTACCGCCAATGGTGTCAGGAACAAAAAACCCAGGAATTACGAGTTGCTTTGCTTTATGCTTCTGCTTATGGCAATACAGCAACCTTAGCACAGGCGATCGCCCAAGGATTAATTCAAAGTGGCGTTGCCGTTGAATCTATTAACTGCGAACTGGCAGAACCAAGCGAAATTACCCGTGCGGTGGAAGCTTGCGATGGCTTTATCATTGGTTCTCCCACATTAGGCGGTCATGCACCCACCCAAGTTCAAACCGCTTTGGGAATTGTCCTCTCGGCAGCGGCGAAAACAAAGCTGGCGGGAGTCTTTGGTTCCTATGGCTGGAGTGGCGAAGCCATCGACTTAATTGAAAGCAAGTTATTAGACGCCAATTACCGTTTGGGGTTTGATACCATCCGCGTTCGCTTCAGTCCGACTGAGTTCATCTTGCAGCAGTGTCAGGATGCAGGGGCAGAATTTGCCCAAGTCCTGAAAAAGAAGAAGAAACTTCGGGCCCCTCGCCAAGCGTTAACAGAAGCACAAGTTGACCGCACAGAACAGGCCGTTGGGCGGATCATCGGTTCTCTGTGCGTCCTTAGTACCCGACGCGGCGATAGTCACTGCGGCATCCTCACCTCTTGGGTATCTCAAGCTACCTTCAATCCCCCCGGTTTGATGATTGCCATTGCCCAAGATCAAAATGCAGATGCGATTATTCATCCAGGCGATCAATTTGTTCTCAACATTCTCAAGGAAGGACGCAACCTGAGGCGACACTTTTCCTATCGCAGCATCCCAGGAGAGAATCCTTTTGCTCAATTAACAACCCAAACCGCTAACAATGGTTGCCTAATTCTTAGCGATGCCCTCGCCTATCTGGAATGTACTGTTCAAAAACGAATGGAATGTGGCGATCGCTGGTTAATCTATGCAACTGTAGATGAGGGGGAAGTTTTAGAACCAACAGGCATTACCGCAATCCAGCACCGCAAATCAGGTAGCCATTACTAACCAATGAAGGGAACTGGGTACTAGGGCATAAAAATTATGAATTATGAATTATGAATTATGAATTATGAAATTTTTAGCATTCAGTATTCATCATTCATAATGTTCACCTAATTCTCAATTCCCAGTCCCCAATCCCCAATCCCCATTGCCCCTAATCCCCACTAAGAGCGGTCGTGGGAGCCCCGAGTTCCCCAATCCCCAATCCCCAATCCCCAGTCACCAATACCCATTTTCTATTCCTCATTCCGTATAGCCAACATTCACGAGTAATACCTATTTTGTCCGGAGACTTAATAGAATTAAGTCGCTAGTAGGATGGAAAGAAATAAATGAATTTTTATGCTGATAACATAGATGTTTTTAAAAATTTGGTAATAGCTATTATGCCTCTCTACAAACTTGCAGATTTTGATCCTAACTACCGAGATACTTTTGGTGGCGATGATATCAAAGGTTTGCCTCTCTATACTCAAGGACAAAATAGAGTTGGTACAGTGATAGATGCACTAGTAGATCCTGATGGACGTTTTCGCTATTTAGTCATTGATACTGAATTTGATGCTAATAGGAAAAAAATATTACTTCCAATTGGTCTTACTCGCATAGATTATAGTGTTCAGCGCATTTATGTTGATGGACTAAGTAGAGAACAATTGCAAAATTTGCCTGAATATAGAGATGACATAACTGTTGATTACGATTATGAAGAACAAGTACGCAGAGCGTATCGTACTCCAGGCAGCAATGTTACCTACGATCGCAATACATATAGTTACCAACAAGATGCAAATCTGTACAATTTGAACGAGCAAAACCATCAAAATTTGAAGTTATATGAAGAAAGGTTAATTGCTAACAAAAACCGCATCAAAACAGGAGAAGTAGCAGTTGGTAAGCACATTGAAACCGAAACAGCAAGGGTTTCAGTACCAATTGAAAAAGAGCGAGTTGTGATTGAGCGCGTTCCTGTTACAGAGGAAGGAATGGTAGTTGATTCTAATGAAGTTCAATTCCAAGAAGGGGAAGTAGCACGCATAGAAATCTACGAAGAAACGCCTGAAATTCATAAAGAAGCTTTTGTACGCGAGGAAGTGCATGTCAAGAAAGTTGTGGAACAAGATGTTGTTGAAGCTCAAGACACGATTCGTCGTGAAGAGTTAGACATTAAAACTGAAGGTGATTTACCTTTAAGTCAAAATGACATAAATGAAATTGATCGCACTTAATTTGCATCAATTTGTCCCAAATATTTCTACTGAATAAAAAATATCAGGCAGAGAGGATGCTCATCTCTGCCTGTATTTATTTTACTTGGAGATAATAATTGGGAATTAATACTTCTAGACAATTAAGCAATACTCAATTAACTAAGTTGAGCCTGAAAGCAAATAGAAAAAATACACCTATTGATTCCATTCAAACTCGGCTAAATCATTCGTGAGAAAGAGAGAACGAATTAAAACTTTTACTAGTCTAGGATTGAAAACAAAAAAATAATTGTAGAGGAATTAGCATGGCTCTTTACAAATTGACAGATTTCGACCCTAACTATCGCGATAGCTTTGGTGGAAATGACATCAAAGGAATGAGTGTCTACGCAGAAGGCACTGATGAAAAGATTGGTACAGTATCCGACGTTTTAGTAGACGAAGAAGGTCGTTTTCGCTATTTCGTAGTAGATCTGGGCTTTTGGATTTTTGGTAAGAAAGTCTTGTTACCAGTTGGTCGTTCCCGCATAGATCAGCAGAGCGATCGCATCTATGTCGTAGGTATGACTAAACAGCAAGCAGAAAACTTACCTGAATACGACGAGCGCCAAACTGTTGATTACGACTATGAAGAACGGGTACGCGGTGTATACCGTACTCCTCCAGTAGAAGCATCAGCACCCCTAGAAGCATCAGCACCTCTGGAAAGTGCTACAGGTGTAACTTCTACAGGATATACTCCCGCTACTCCTGCGACTACTCCTACCTATGACCGCAACACCTATACCTACGATCGCGAACCGTCTTTGTTCGGGATGAATGAGCAGAATCATCAAACTCTCAGACTGTACGAAGAACGCTTGATCGCCAACAAGCAGCGTCGGAAAGTCGGCGAAGTAGCAGTTGGCAAACACGTTGAAACAGAAACTGCACGGGTTGAAGTTCCGGTTGAAAAAGAGCGAGTAGTTGTTGAGCGAGTAACCCCACAAGACGCAGGTAGACCAGTTGCTCCAGGCGAAGCAACCTTCCGTGAAGGCGAAGTTGCTCGTATGGATATCTATGAAGAAACTCCTGACATTCACAAAGAAACTGTGGTGCGTGAAGAAGTCAGAGTTAGAAAAGAAGTAGACAGAGATACTGTTGAGGCTCAAGACACAATTCGTCGCGAAGAATTGGATGTAGACGCTCCTAATCGTCCGATTGATAGACGGGATGTGTAGGCCAATCCCTTGATTTAGCCTATGGTCAATAGATCGCGGCAAAACTTCCTCAACTTCTGCCGCAACTAAGTTGGGTGCAAATCGCCACTACAGGACTGGGGAATAGTGATTGGAGACTAGGTGAATTTTAGAAATTGTTTTCCCAGTACCTAATACTCGGTACCCAGTCTCCTTAAAAGGGTTACAGGTAAAGCTTCTTTATCAGCTTTGCCTGTACTAAATCATATAGACATCAAAAACAGCAAAGCAACCGCCTATGAAAATATTTATTTATTCTTGCTTTTGTTCAAATTTGAAATAATAATATTTTTATATATGAAAACTCATTTCAATGCACAATATCAAAGAAATCATAACAGTTTGCTGGAGAATTTGAGGAGAAAAATAAGAAACTTTGCTGTATTTGATCAGCAAGGTCAATTAATAGGAAGGGTGAAAGATTTGCTTATAGATGCTCATCACCAACTTAACATGATGGTTTCTCAGATTGGAGAACAGCAAAATCAGCAAGTCGAAGATAGCCATCGCTACTTTTTATTGCCAAGCAAATTAATTGGCAAAATCAACATAGCAACAAAATCGGTTTTACTAAATATAGACAAACTACTTACAGAGTATATGCCTGAATATCCACAATCAGAAATAACAGTCGGTAGCAAAAACCTAGAAATGCCTAACGAACAAGTAAATCTCAATAATCAAAACACTGCTGTAGAACAGTCTACTTCAGGAGCACATCCTCAAGAAGAAATCATTCGTTTACTAGGAGAAAGATTAAAAGTTGACCGGAACAAACGGAAAGTTGGTGATGTAATTATTCGCAAACAAATCGAAACCCGGATGGTACAAATTCCAGTCCGACGTGAAAAACTGATTGTTGAACAGGTTAGTCCAGAACGCAAACAGCTTGCAGAAATTAATTTAGGTCAAGAAGAACTGCCTGAGGAACTTAGTAGTGTCGAATTAACTACACCAGAAAGACTGGAACACGAGATTTATGATGGTGCACTAACTGTCAGCGGTGAGTTCAATTCGCCTAAAATTGCTAGTTTACTTTTAAATGCGATCGCCCTAGAGAAAAATCACGGATGTCAGAAGGTGCGAGTCACTATTACGGTTGAAGATGAGGAACAAAAGAAAAAATACCAAGAATGGTTTGAACGTACATCAATTAGTCCAAAACACAATTAAAGGGGAATAGGGACTGGTGACTGGGTACTGGTATTGAAGAAGAATCTAACGAGAGCATCCCAATTTTTGAAAATATGTTTGTCATTCTGAGCGTAACAAAGTGGAGCGAAGAATCTCAAGCCTAGTTCACGACTTGAGATGCTTCATTTCGCTATTGCTCCATTCAGCATGACAGTCAATTTAAACATTTGGGATGCTCCCGAATATAACTCAGTAATCTGTCCTTGCTGCTTTCTGCCTTCTGCCTTTCTTCAAAAAATCCCTTTTCCCTTTCACCTTTCACCTTTCCCCTTTCCCCTCTACTCACAACAAAGGCAACAAGATTTCAAACTCAGTACCTAGACCAACCTTTGAAATCAAATTAAATTTGCCTCCATGTCTTGCTGTTATAATTCGATAACTTACTGCTAGGCTAGTTTCTTTATTAGCCCTTTTCTCCACAGAAAAAGATTCAATAATTTTTTTTTGTAATTCCTGAGGCATTCCTGGACCATTATCAGTAATGCGAATTGAAACCCAACGAGAATCTGGAGCGTGTGGAGTAGTAGCTGGTTGAGAAACTACTGCTGTAGTAATCTGTATTTGTGGTTTCTTAGGTTTATTTATAAAATCTGAATTAAAGTGCTGTCGCACTGCCTCATCGAGCAAAAAATCTATAGATTGACTTAAAATATTCATAAATACTTGGTGTAACTGTCCAATAAAACAATAGACTGGAGGGAGATTACCGTAGTTTTTAATAATCTCAATTTCTCCTTTGATTCGGCTATTTATTAGTAATAAAATATTATTTATACAGGCGTGTAAATCTGCGGGTTTTGGATAAACTTCATCAATATGACAAAAATTTTGCAAACTAATTACCATTTTTTTTAAACGTTCTGTGCCAGTACGGATACTAGCAAGAGTTCGTGATAAGTCTTGTTCTAAAAAATCAAACTCCATCTCTTCTTTAAGAGAAACGATTTCTTCAGATAGGACTGGCAATTTTTTTTCGTAAGCTGCGATTAGTTTAAGCAAGTCTTGGCTGTAATTAGAGACATAAGTTAAGTTGCCCCAGATAAAACTTACTGGATCTAAAATTTCATGGGCAATTCCGTCTACCAAACGCCCTAAACTCGCCATTTTATCATTCTGAATCATTTGGGCTTGGCTGCGTTCATAACGCACTTGAGTTTCTATACCGCGAATTTGCCAAGAAGCAATATTTAATTGCTGCACATCTAACAATTGGTAGGTATTGTATGCAGTTTGCACAACTAGCGGTTCTGCTACCAATTCAGGCGATCGCCTCAATGTCAGTTGCATAGCTGTCAAAATTGGTGTTGTCTCAGGAACTACCAAAATCGACGTACGAGCATAACTGTAGAGAATACTTAAAGCCTGGTTAAAAAATAACTCTTGTCCGTAAGGGCGAATTAAAAATTCCAGCAGTCGTCGCCGCGAAATCATACCAGCATATTTTCCTTGTTCTACCAAGATTGCTCCTGGCAGTAACGGATATTTTTCAAAAGCTTTCCCCACCTCCACGCCTGTACAGCTTGTTTCTACCTGGAAGTTGTAAAGCTGTAACTCCTGGAGAGTGGACTCTAAATTGAGATCGCGATCGCTACCAGCAGACAATAATGGTGGTGATATTTCCGAACGAAATTCCTGTACCACTGGACACCCTAGCTTTTACAAAACACGCAAATCGATAAGCTAACATTCTAGCCTCTGTAACCTCTTCTAGGGGAGATTGGATAAAAAGGACACAGGATATACGGTAAAAAGGTTAACTCTTAACCTGAGATTTATTTTATAGTACTAATGTACTAACAAAAATTTACCTTCAATCAATGTCAACAGGCGATCGCTCTGCCTTCATCTTTGTTGCTCCACTGTTGGACTTTACGATCGCGATTTTTGAGACAGTACGCACCCAAGCGATCGCCCCAGCAAAAGCTTGCTAGCTCAAAGTTAGTAACTCACTAGCCCTCATATAGATGGCGTAGTGGTCTATCGCATTAGTTTTGATAAGTTGCGAAAGTTCGTAGTTAGGGCTTTAGCCCTTGAAATTGAGCGATCAATCGCTCACTACAAACCTCTGATAATTAGTGCGATGAATCAGTAGTCAGGCAATTCGATGAGTACAGGAATTACGAAGGGTTAAAGGGATTATTTCCCCTTTCCCCTTTCCCCTTTCCCCCTTAACCCTATTATTGAGCACGGCAGAATTTCCGTTCGTTATCATGTTCCGGGTCTTGCCAAGAATAAGCAAAATGGCTCACTCCCCTTAGTTGGGATGCAAATGGACGCATTGCTTGCATTTGTGCTTCTAGTGGTGGACGACCATTTATACTCTTACCCCACTGACCAGCTATGGCAGGAATAACTTGAGTACCTGGTTTTGCCTGACTCAACACCTGCTGTACTTGCGCCGCAATGCAACTGACATTACCGCAACTAGCATAGGACATGGGATGCCACTCTAGAGAACTTGGGAACCTATCCCAAGGCTGCAAGCGGGAATCGTAACCTTGTCCAACAGTTTGATTGCCATCTGGGAAAAACACTACCCCTGCGGGAATACCAAGCTGCTGGGCTGGATAAGCAGCCAAATTGACAAAATCTAGAATACCTTGCATGGCGTGAGCTACAGAGAGTTGCCATAACTCCGATTGCAGTTGTGGTTGTCTTTGTTGTGGAGGAATAATTGCCTTTTGTTGTGTCGGCGGCTTTTGCCCTGTAGATGCTGCTTGTGCTTGCCCCGGTGCTGGCGTTTGCGCTACTGGTGGCATGCGACCCTGCCACATGGGTTCTCCTTCTTGGGGATAAAGTTTATCAACTTCACCGATATCTCCCGCTGTTACGTATCCCTTGCTTAAAAAGCGGCGAATTAATTCTAGCCCTTTGTTATTCTGTGCTCTTTGAAATAATGCTTGTTGGGTGCCTTCACTATAAAGCCACAAATCTGTAACTTTGGTGGCGATCGAATCACTTCCCGCTTGTCGTGGATAGCGCACGTAGTCAAATAGCACTCCATCTGGACGACGGCGCATTATCTCCTGTACCATCTGATAGTAGTCGCTTTTTGCTTGCAAGTTGTAGGGGTCGATAAATACTTGCGAGCCATCTTCTACAACATATAAGCTTGTTTGACCCTTGCCATTGCGGGCGATCGCTCCTTCTCTGTCCTGACGCTGAGCGTAAGTATAACCAAAATTGGTCGTAAACATCCAGGCGTAAACCTTTAAACCTCGTTCTTGCCCTTTTTGAATTGCTTTTAAGAGCAAATCGTTGTTCTCCGCCCCTGGTGTACGAATTACAGAAGGCCAAGCCGTAGGGTTATTCGCTGCTGGCAACAGTACTTGTCCGTCGTAAAAAGCTTCTAAATAAACTTGGTTATAACCTCGGTTGACAATCCGATCCATAATTCTCTCGATTTCTCCTGCCTGAGTGTCGCAGGGATACAAACGCAACCAGATTGCTTGGACTTGAGGCCAATTGCGACTTCTACATTCTTGCAAAGTTTGTGCGTTTTGTCGCAGCATTTGTTGATAACGGTTTTGTGCCTCCTGTTCGCCTTTTAGGGCTGACAAACGTAATTTATCTTTTTCTTGTGCCTCTGCTGCTGATATCTGGCAAGACTGGTTGACTTCTTGCGCTTGTGCGAGTTGACTCCCAACGTATGGCATCAGAAAAGCACTGTTGAAAACGGCCGCAAAAAAGCATCGCCAAGAGAATATTAGTTTTGCAACATTCAAGGGACAGTTGGACATATGTAGAAGTAGAATGACAAAGGATCATCAATCCCAACTCAGATGATTTTGGGAGATGTATAGATTGCAGCTTTAATAATAGGGGCTTTGAAGCCTAGTTCTTAAAGACTCCTAAACCCCCATTTCTGTTGCCGCATTTTGTTATTCAGTGTGGTGACAGTAGATTATCACACAATGTCTCGGTGTGCTGCTTGTTTGCTTGATCGCCAATTAAGACATAGTGATATCCCACAGACATCTGTGGTATCAAGATTAATAAAATAGTTATTAGTCAAGGGTCAAGAGGAGGCAGCGCGCCCTTGAAGGTTCCACGCCACGTGCTTTATGCCTCTTAACCCGTCCACCGCAGTGGCTCCTCAGTTGTAGCAACTGCCGTTGAATAACTATTGACTCTTGACTTTGGACTTTTGACTCTGCGTAGCAGAAAGTTAAGCGCCACGCTTAAGCGCCGCCTCAACCTGATCGAACTCCAACTCTAAACGTTCCTTAAGCTTTTTTGGAACAGGACGATTGGGGTAAGAACTGTAATGTCCGGCTAGGGAGTTCAAGGCGGTTCGCATGGTAGTAAAGGAAGCTAAACCAGCAACAGAACTATCCCGTTGGTAACGAGCTGCAAAAGTATTAATTTGTTGACGCGCTTGTGCTTGCGCTGCTGTTTTGTTGGGCGAATTGTCTGGTAACTCTAGAGCTTGCCTCAAAGTATTTACTACACTCAAGGTATCTTGGCGATAATCACCAGACAAACCATCCGGACTGCCGGAACAACCCATTAAGCCGATAGTAACAACTAAAAGCAAGGCTAGCAGACGTGACCAATAGCGCTTCATATGCATTTATGTGAAACAATACCTAAATCAACGTCCATCCTATCCTGGATTGGTATCTTGGGGATCATTCTGGAGGAGGGAGAGAGTGGGAGATGGGGAGATGGGGAACTCGGGGCCCCCACGACCGCCAGGGAGTGGGGATTAGGGGCAATGGGGAGATGGGGAAATGGGGAGAAAACAAGTCAAAATTCAAAATTCAAAATTCAAAACTAAGAATCTTTTTGACTTTTGAATGAGTGAATGCGTGACTTGTTACGCCACTAACTACTAACCACTAACTACTAACCATCAACAACCAACAACCAACCACTAACCACTAACCACTAACTTTTTGATAAAGAGTATCCCGTTGTTGGTAAGGTCTTCCCAAAGAAGCGATCGCATTTTGCAAGCTTTCTACTTCCATACAGGTGCCACCAACTGCACCTGCCATTGTGGTGATATGTTCTTCCATTAATGTGCCACCGATATCGTTACAGCCCCAATTTAGAGCTTCAGTGGCTCCCGCTAGCCCCAGTTTTACCCAACTTGGTTGATGGTTTGGTATCCAGTTTCCTAAGTAAATCCTAGCCACTGCGGTGAGTAAAAGTGCATCAGCTAACACGGGTTGATCCCGTCCGACACGACGGCGTAAGGGTTTGGGAGCTTCTTGACCAACAAATGGTAATAAAATAAACTCAGTAATGCGGGCTGAATATTCCCGATGAATGGCGGTTTGTTGGAGCGATCGCAATTTTTCTAAATGCCAAATTTGTTGTTCTGGTGTCTCTATGTGTCCTGATAACATAGTGCTTGTGGTACACAAACCTGATTTATGGGCCG
Source organism: Fischerella sp. PCC 9605 (assembly GCF_000517105.1). Lineage (GTDB taxonomy): Bacteria > Cyanobacteriota > Cyanobacteriia > Cyanobacteriales > Nostocaceae > PCC9605. The sequence goes on from NZ_KI912148.1 coordinate 1,716,193, forward strand.
TACTCACAATTTCTAACCAAGTTGCCGCATCAATTTTTTCAGGACATAGAATCCGCCGCACTTCATCATCTAATACCTCAGCTGCTGTTCCTGGCATTGAATCCACACCAGCATCTCGCAAGGCAGTTATTACCTCCGCATAACTCAGCCCGTCAACTCTAGCGATGAATTGCACTTCTTGCGGAGAAAAAGCGTGTAGATGCAGTTGGGGAAATTCCTGTTTAATAGTTTCTACTAGCTTGAGATAATAAGGCAAAGATTTGCCGTTAATTTTTGCTGCTGGATTCAATCCCCCTTGCATACAGATTTCTGTTGCACCCCGCTGCACAGCATCTTTGGCTTTCTCCAAAATTTGCGCCCAATCCAACCAGTAAGCACCAGCCTCACCTTCATCTCGCCGGAAGGCACAAAAACTACAGTGCTGTTCGCAGATATTTGTAAAGTTGATATTACGGTTAATTACGTAGGTAACAGTTTCGCCTGTTTGTCGCTGACGCAGTTTGTCAGCTGTAGCACGAATGGCAGTAATTAAACTTGCGTCTGTTTGTTGTAACAATGTTACTCCCTGTTCGGGAGACAAATCGTAACCCATGAGGGCACGCTCAAGAATAGCATCAACAGTTGCAGTCACCACAGATTTTTAAAAGCAAACCAATATAATTATTTTTGCAATCATAATCATTAACTATTTCCTATGCTATAGCAATTCGAGGTTAATTTGTATGTATATACAAATGCGGTATTAAAAATATTGTTTTTAGCAATATATCCTAGATGTACATCAATACTTTGTCTGTATGCATCTATTCATTTACAAATTCAACATCAATCACGTTCTAATTAATAATTTCTCAAGAAATTATTGGTTTATATATCCTAAATTTTGTAAAATAGCATAAAACTCATCATTTCAGTAAGCTTTTTGCTCTATAGCCACCAAACCAAAAATATCGACGTTGCTAATAAAATAATTAAATACCTGAGTCCAAACGGAAGATCTGTCGTGAGAAAATTAATTGTTTATTTTTATTAGGCATCACTAATTGATAAAGTATTCAGAGCTAATTTAGTGCTAAAGTAGCTTTTTAAAGCTATTGCTAAGAGCTAGTACTATAAATTACTCTTTTTTTCGGATTATGCTACTAATACTTTGTTTTGTATAGATTAAACCTAATAATGGCTTGATATTTTTTTCAAGTTCATTGCTGCTTTGTAGCAAATATTACAATAACGTCGAAAATAAGGTAACGAAACATCAACGTACAAGAATTATAGCTGGCGGCTAACGATTGCAGTCAAACTAATCTGAGTAACTATTTAGAAAATAAATACTCTGACTCCGGCAGAGCAATCTGCGATCGGAAAAATGCAGAAAAACTGTTCCCTCTAATCTTTGGTAAATGAGCATTCTTGAACCAAATTCACTTTTGTCAGTACCAACTGGTCAGTTACAAATTTCTGAATTGCCGCCTAGCACTGTCGGTGTAGATAGTTCGCCAATCTTTTTTTCTCTTGTAATTCCGACTTACAACGAAGCTGGAAATATCAAAGCCATCATCAGGATATTGAGTACCTTGCTAGATGAGTCGATCCCAGGAGAGTACGAACTGATTGTTGTAGACGATGATAGTCCTGATGGTACTTGGGAAGTTGCACAGTCTTTGATGTTGGAGTACCCTCAGTTGCGAGTGATGCGACGTCAGGATGAAAGAGGTCTTTCCTCAGCGGTGATTCGCGGTTGGCAGGTAGCGAGGGGAGATGTTTTAGGGGTAATTGATGGTGATTTGCAGCATCCACCCCACGTGCTGCTGCGACTTTTATATGCAATTCAAAAGGGAGCGGATTTGGCAGTTGCTAGCCGTCACGTCGAAGGTGGTGGAGTCAGTAGTTGGAGTTTCATTAGGCGTTTTTTGTCCCGTGGTGCTCAATTATTGGGATTGATTATTCTGCCAAATGTACTAGGCCGAGTTTCAGATCCAATGAGCGGTTATTTTATAGTACGTCGGAATTGCATAGTAAATGTTACCCTCAATCCCGTAGGATACAAAGTTCTGCTTGAGGTAATCGGGCGAGGCCAGGTAAAGCAAATAGCTGAAGTCGGTTATGTATTCTGCGAACGTAAAGAGGGTGAAAGCAAAGTCACATGGAAGCAATATCTAGATTACATCCACCACTTATTGCGATTGCGGCTTTCTACAGGATATATAGGAAGATTCAGCCAAAACTTCCCCATTGGCCGATTTATGCGCTTTGGCTTGGTGGGACTGAGTGGGGTATTTGTGGATATGGCGGTGCTTTATTTGCTCAGTGACCCGACTACATTAGGATTGCCCTTGACTCGCAGTAAAATTTTGGCTGGGGAAATTGCTATTTTCAATAATTTTTTGTGGAATGACGCTTGGACTTTTGCTGATGTTGCCATGCAACAGCGATCGTGGCGTCAGCGATTGAAGCGATTTTTGAAATTTAATCTTATTTGTCTGGCGGGGTTAGTATTAAATGTGCTGGTGTTGAATTTAGTATTTAATTTCATTATTCATAACCGCTACATCGCTAACCTCATCGCGATCGCCATTGCTACAATCTGGAACTTCTGGGTTAACCTCAAACTCAGTTGGCGTGTAACACAAGTGAAGTGAGTATATATCAGTTGTATGGTTGAGGGCTACCAAGAGGATCTTGCTTATATTCATGATGTTGGGTTTGGGGCTTTCTCAAGCGAATCCGCACCAGGTCTGCTAGAAATATTGCGCCAAAAAGGAATTGCAAAGGGTTTAGTTGTCGATTTAGGATGTGGCAGTGGCATATGGGCAAAAGCGCTCACCCAAGCTGGTTACGATGTTCTAGGGATAGATATATCTGATGCGTTTATAGACTTAGCAAAGAAAAAAGCACCAAAGGCTAATTTCCAAACAGCATCTTTTCTGAGAGTCCCAATCCCAGAATGCAATGCCGTAACATCAATAGGAGAATGCTTAAATTATCAATTTGATGAGCATGGGTTAGCAGAGATCCAAGAACTGTTCACGCGAATATACAAAACCTTAAAATCAGGCGGCGTGTTTATTTTCGATATTGCTGAACCGGGATATGTAAGTGGCACGAATCCACAAAAAACTTATTCCGAAGGGCAAGATTGGGCAATCCTTGTGGAAAAAGAAGAGGATAAGTCAACAAATCAATTAACTCGCAAAATGACAATCTTTCGTAAGATTGGAAATCTTTATCGAAGGAGTGAAGAAATACACCGCGTTCAATTATATAAAAGTTCGGAAGTTGCAAAAGAACTTCGGAAAGTTGGCTTTAAAGTAAGAATTATCCGTGGATACGGGGAATTTAGATTTAGAAACGCTCAAGTCGGATTTATAGCAACAAAAGCATAAACCCAGCATTGGCTTGGCAATTGTGGATTTGTAAGATGGTGACGTTTATTACCGAGAGAGAACGTCACAAGGATAAAGCGGTAATAATCCCAAGTAAGGCTTTCCACCAAACTCAGCGCTATCCCTTCGACAGATGATCTGGATGAATAGAATCACTAATATTTTTGGTGAATTATTAAAAATCTAGCTGGGGTGCGATGTTTTGGTGACAAGTCACTCCGCGTCTACATACTTTGTTTACTTCTGCCAAGTTAAGTAGTTTGGAGACTCTAAGTTATGCGTTGGGAATTCGGCCGTAGAAGCACCAATGTTGAGGACAGGCGCGGAACTCGAATTTCGGCTCCTGTAGTGGGAGGTGGCATTGGGGCAATCATTTTGTCACTGATTGTTGCTTTTTTGGGTGGCGATCCCAGTATAATCTGGGAGCAAACACAAACACCAAGCGATCGCCCCTACTCGGAGTCTCCTCAAACAGAACGTTCTGCCACAGAAGATACTATGGCTGATTTTGTTTCAGTAGTTCTGGCAGATACAGAAGATACTTGGCAAAGTCTATTTCGGCAAATGGGAAAGACCTATGTGGAACCCAAGTTAGTTCTTTATTCGGATGCCGTACAATCTGCCTGTGGGTTTGCGCGATCGGCTTCTGGCCCATTCTATTGCCCCGCCGATCAAAAAGTCTACATTGACTTAAGCTTTTATGAAGATTTGAAGAATCGGCATCAAGCACCAGGGGACTTTGCCCAAGCGTATGTGATTGCTCACGAGATTGGGCATCATGTTCAGAATCAAATGGGCATTCTCGGTCGGGTTAATACATTGCAGCGTCAAGTCGATCAAGTGGAAGCAAATCAACTTTCAGTCCGGCTGGAGTTACAGGCGGACTGTTTTGCTGGTATCTGGGCGCACCATGCCAATCGCTCGCGGCAGGTTCTGGAAGCAGGCGACATTGAAGAGGGGCTGAATGCTGCTAGTAGTATTGGAGACGATCGCTTGCAACGTCAGGCAAAAGGGTATGTTGTGCCAGAATCTTTTACACATGGTAGTTCAGCCCAGCGAGTCCGCTGGTTCAAACGAGGCATTCAAACAGGCGATCCTGCACAATGTAATACTTTTGCGAGCGCAAATCCTTAACAGTTAAAGGAAATTGGTATTAGACATCGCAGTATAGCAATGAAGCATCTTAATTTTGCACAATAGTCATTAGGATGCTTCACTTCATTTTTATGCTGCGATCGCTGTCATCTGCAAAGAATGCTGTTTCAGCATCTGGGCGATCGCATCTGTGGGGACAGGAGGACTGAAGTAGAACCCCTGCCCTTCGTGACATCCCCGCATTTGCAGGTATTCAAGTTGTTCTCGGGTTTCTACCCCCTCTGCTGTGATGTTCAACCGCAGACTCTTTGCTAGGGCAATAATGGCATCGGTGACAGCTGCGCTATCAGGATTTGATGTCACATCCTGCACAAATGAGCGATCGATCTTGAGCATGTCAACGTGAAAGCGCTTCAAGTAGTTTAGGGAAGAATAGCCTGTGCCGAAGTCATCCAAGGCCAGCAATATGCCTAGTTCTCGTAATTGTTCTAGGGTTCTAACGGAGCGCTCTATGTCAGTCACTAGAAAACTTTCAGTGACTTCCAGTTCTAAGTAAGACGCTTCCATTCCAGTCTCCTCAAGAATCTGGCTGACAACCTCCACTAGATTTGGTTGTTCAAATTGTCGAGCCGACAGATTCACCGACACGCGAATTGGAGGTAGTCCGGCAAGCTGCCAGGCACGGTTTTGAGTACAGGCTGTTCGCAAAACCCATTCACCGATTGGCACAATTAAACCATTGGCTTCTGCAATCGGAATAAACTTTGCTGGAGAAATCAACCCCCGTGTGGGATGCTGCCAGCGAACCAGTGCTTCAATTGCTGTCACTTGTTTGCTGTGTAAATCAATTAGAGGTTGGTAATAAACCAGCATTTCGTTGCGCTCAAGCGCCCTATGTAATTCATTTTCTAGCGTTAGTCGCTCCAGCAGCTGAGCATTAATCTCGGGCGAATAGAATTGGTATTGGCTACGTCCCTGCTGCTTTGCCTGGTACAGCGCTATATGTGCCTGTTGTAAAAGATCGTCGACATGATGGCGATCGCCCAAGTCATTAATTGTGATGCCAATGCTGGCTGTGATATGAATTGTGTTGCCTTCTAAACAGAAGGGTTTTGCCAGCGTACTCAGCACTAACTGAGATAGCTTGATCGCAGTCTCAAAAGAAAAAATGTCTGTTATGGCGATCGCAAATTCATCTCCACTCAAACGGGCAAGAATATCTGTTTGAGTTATGCAGGTTGTCAAACGTTGGGCAACTGCTCTTAACAACAAATTTGAAATCTTATGCTTTAATGCATGACTTATACCAGTGAAATCATCAATACTTAGCAAAAGGATAGCTACAAGCTGTTGATTATTCTGAGGTTTGGATTGGGTTTGATGGAGGCGATGGCGAAACAAATCCCGATTGGGTAATCCGGTCAGGTTATCGTAGTTGGTGATGTAGTGAATTAATTCATCTAATTTATGCAGAGTTTGTGAGGTATCTGCCATCAGCGTACCCGCTTCATCGACAAATTGTGTAGGTAGTTCGGGTAATGTTTTGGTCTTTAGATAGTCTTGCAATGCAGCAGATGTCAAAATCACCGGTGCAAGCAGGTAGTGTAGCGCATAGAGAGTGACTGCCGTACCCACTAAAGTAGCCAAAAGAGCAATCGTCAGAACTCGCACTGTCATCTGCAAAGAATAGGAGTTTGAAGTGACGAAACTCAAGAGTAAAGTTAGAAGTGGTACATGAGTACCTAAAAATGCCACCAACATGATTTTGGCGATGTAACTTTTTTTGAGTAATCCGAAATGAGCCAGAGATGAATACAGGTAAAGTTTTGGCTGGAATTGCATAGGTTGAGATGATGATTAAAAATTGGTTACTAAGTATCCGGCAAAAGGGTATTTTAAAATCACGAGCAAATGGAGTAAATTTCAGTGGCAAGAAATTTAATCTAAGGTTAGATATTATGCTTTTTTAAAAAAGTGTCTACGTAAAATTTACTTTAATATAGTTGGATAAATCTAACTCCAGTCTAAGTTTTACCAGCAAAAGAGTTTAAAGTAGATCCACTTAATTTTGTATAAATTTTATATTAATAAAATATTTACCGATCAACTGGGGTGAGTAAAGGCGATCGCTAGAATTAAAGTATCAAATATTAACCGGGCTTGCGTACACAAACCCGGTGATGCTTGACCATTAGGCTGAATTGATAATCGCAATCTCTTTTAATTAGGATGTGCTGTAAACTCTGCCAAATCAAGTAATAATGCTCACTTTTCCCGTATCCAAATCATAACGACCCCCGACAATTTTCAATTTGCCAGACTGCAACCGCTCATTTAAGAGCTTGGATAGCTTCAGCCTTTCAATTTGATAGTGCACATTTGCAATTACAGCATTCTCAACCGCGTCGCCTGACTGACCTTTGACCTTTGCCACGGCTGGCTTAATTGCCTTCACAAAACTACCAATCTCACCAAGCAGAGATTCTTGCTGTACAGCTGCGGTTACTGCTCCGCAGCGTTCATGACCTAGTACCATCAATACAGGAGTGCCTAAAAGAGCAACAGCATATTCAATACTGCCGATTGCTTCCCGCGTGGCAATATTGCCAGCAATACGAACATCAAAGATATCTCCTATACCTTGATCGAAAACAATTTCTGCTGGCACTCGCGAATCTGCACAACTCAGGATAGTTGCAAATGGATGTTGAGCTTGAGCAACTTCTTGCAAACGCGCCTGAGATTGATCGGGATATTGGGGTTTATGCTGGACAAATCGCTGATTTCCCTCCATCAGCTTTTGCAGCGCTGCATCGGGAGTAAGAGGTTGAGGAGTTGTTAGAGACAATTCGGCGGCTTGAACTTGTTCAACCTGCCAGAGTAAATCGCTGGCAGTTGCCATTATACTAAATGCCCCAATGGCTCCCAACTTTAGAAACTCACGACGTTCTATCAAACGCTTCATTGGGTTCATCATATTTTTACAGCGAGGCGATGCATTTTACAGAGCGAATCTCCATCACATCTGAGATGTAACAGGTTCCTCCAAACTTATTGAGTAGGGGTCTAATATTTTCTACAACAGGCTTGAGTTGTTCTGGTTGGCAGAACGCGATGATGTAAACATTATCAAGCATGGTCATGTCTAAATCTTCTGTCATTTCGCCTCGCAACCCTTTGCCAGCAACATTGCGAATCACGGCATGACCATGTACACCTGACTTGTCCAAACTATCTAAAATTTTGCCCAGTTCAAACGAGTTGGCGATAATTTCTATCTTTTTAACCAGGTGCATATTAATTACCTCCACAACAGGTTAATTCCGTACAGGTATAGAGGAATTCCTACTATAATATTGAACGGAAATGTCACTGCTAGAGCAGTAGAAACATACAGGCTGGGATTCGCTTCAGGAACGGTCAACCGCATAGCTGCTGGGACAGCAATGTAAGAGGCACTGGCACACAGCACAGCAAACAAAAGTGCATCTCCCTGAGGCATACCAATAAATCTGGCAATTAATAATCCAATGCCTGCATTGAGTACTGGAATCAGTATGGCAAATGAGATCAGAAAAATTCCGGTTTTTTGCAAGTCTTTAATTCTTCTAGCAGCGACCAGTCCCATATCCAGCAAAAAGAAGGTGAGAATGCCATAGAACAGTCCTTGAGTAAAGGGTTCTAAGACCTGCCACCCGTGTTCTCCCGTCAAGAAACCAATCAGGAGGCTACCAACCAGTAAAAAGACTGAACTATTTAAAAATGCCTCTTGCAATACTTCAGACCAGGCAAAGTCCCGCTTGCCATCGGTGGTGAATAGATTCACTAGGATCAGACCAACAATAATAGCTGGAGATTCCATCAGGGCAAGGGCTGCCACCATGTAGCCATCAAAAGCAATGCCAAGCTCAGTTAGAAAGGCACTCGCTGTGATGAATGTAACAGCGCTGATCGAGCCGTAGGTTGCCGCGATCGCCGCAGCATCGTAAGTATCTAGTTTCAGCCTGAGAATAAAAAAGGTGTAAATTGGGACAACACACGCCATCAACATCGCTGCTAAAAGCGTCAAAATTACTTCCTGTGTGATACCACTTTTGATCAGCTCTACCCCCCCCTTAAACCCAATGGCAAACAGCAGATAAAGCGAAAGGAGTTTGGGTACTGGTGCAGGAATTTCTAGATCGGACTTGACAAAAACAGCAGTCATGCCCAAGAAAAAAAACAAGACTGGCGGATTCAGGATGTTGGATACAATCAAACTGCCATCCATGTCCATCCCTCCTCATACGGATAAAACCGTAAATTAAACAAACTTTGCATTGCAGAAATTTATTATCATCATTGAATCATGATGTATCGTGTCCCGTTACCCAATGTCAATTGGGTGATGAAGCATTTCAACAACCATCAAAATCAAATATCCGTTGTTTTGAGTGCAACAGCAACCGCACTTTTACGTGACACCACAGCGATCTTATACAAACAAGCGATCGCCTTCTTTGTTCGTTTGTAAGAACGATAAAATATTGACAGAGTGGCAATGACACCGAACCTGTATGACAACAGCGCTTCCTCCGTCCCTCACCCTCGAAGAATTCCTCAAACTGCCAGAAACAAAGCCTGCGAGTGAATTTATTGACGGTCAAATTTACCAAAAACCCATGCCTCAAGGCAAACACTCCAGGCTGCAACTCAAGTTTTGTGATGCAGTCAATCAAGTTGCAGAAACACCGAAAATTGCCCTCGCTTTCCCAGAGTTGCGCTGTACTTTTGGGGGACGCTCTATTGTGCCTGATGCTACCGTATTCCTGTGGGAGCGAATACCATTTGATGATGATGGCGAAGTACCTAATACCTTTGATATTTGTCCAGACTGGACGGTAGAAATTCTCTCACCCGAACAGAGAGCTACTAAAGTTATTAGTAATATTTTGCACTGCCTTAGACATGGCACTCAGCTAGGATGGTTAATTGACCCAGATGAGCGGTTAATTTTAGCGTTTCTTCCAGGACAAGAACCTATCGAGTTAACTCTTAGCGATCGCAGCTTGCAATCGACCGTGAATCTTGGTAGGGAAAAGGGCTTGGTAGAGTTCGCTACCTAGTGCTTTGAGCAAGTCAGTATCTGTCTGTCTCTGCTCAATCAGTTTTAATGTCAGCTTAATTCTATTCATCTCCAACCGCAATTCGCCCCACTCGTCGCCTTGTTCTGAGGAAGCGCGAATTTTGCGATCGCCTGTAACCAATATTTGAAAATCGTGGTAATTCATAGTGGTTTGATTTTGGAATGATTGATCTCTCGCTTTGGACAATTCCTGTTGTAGTGGTGCAGTTCGGGGTTTAAGTTCCTGTTCTGTGGGCAAATTAACATCATCAATTAGCCTACGAACATCGACCATTTCATAGCTGTTCTCGCACTCAATCCGATATCGACCAGCTTTCAAACGCTTATACAAGTTTTCCAGAGGGTAGGAATAAGGTTCCAGACTTCCTGCACAGCTATTGCAGTTACAAGGAACAAGAGTTTGATATTGCAAACGTTCAAAAGACTTGTGGATTTTTTCGAGTTCGTGAGTGACGACTGTTAGCAATTCTTTCTTGCGGTGTCCGGCTACACGGACTTTAATTTCTTTTTGATTGTAGTGTTCAATGATTTCAGCACGAGTTTCGTCTTTGTTGAGAACAACGCCGCTTCTCCAAACGAGTTTTTGTTGTTCAATCCAAGGGTGTGTTTCAACAATGAAGCGGGTGAGAATACCCTTGGGCATAAACTCGTATTTGTAGCGCAAAATCAGGTTATTAGTTCCGTCCCAATTGTAGTCTGGTTGATTGATATTAAGTAGTTGGGGTGCAATATAGTTACCGGGACGATTAGGAATTGGGTAACAAAGTTTGAACCGCATCATTAGTTGCAGCAGTTCATCTCGCATGTCGGCATATTTGCTATCTTTCCAAATATCAGCGAGATCATTTTTGGTGAAACAGCCGAGATTTTTCTTGACGGTTTGATTGTCTAAAACTTTGTAGACGGCAGTTGTACCCCATTCAGGTTTAAGGATGACATAGTGTTTAAGCGTAGAATCGTCTTGGAAGTGCAGACAAACGCCGAGGTCGTGCAGATAGCGACTCAGCCGCAGCATATCTTTACGGTCAGTTAAATTATTAACTCGGCAAAGGTTCTCGTATTCGTAAAAGCTAATGTAGTTGCGGGAATCGTTTTCTAAAGCTGCTCTAACTCTCACCCAGAGTTTTGGTAGAGGTGTACCGACGTGGGGTAGTCTGCTGATGTAGTCTTGAATAGCTTGTTTAATTTCTGCTAACCCGCGATTAGTGGCTAAGTTAGTTGCCAGAACTTTCTCCAGATTAGTAAATTCTCCGCGCAATTGGCGATCGTTGACTTCACACTGACGGTCTTGTTTTTCGTTTTTAACGATCAGAACCGGACTATTATCACTAAGGAGTTCGACAACCTTAAGCCACCAGTAAAAGTCAGTGTTTTCTTTGCGAGTATCAGCGACTAAAGCATAGAGGGAACGTTCAGTGAGGAAAAACTGGTGGGTTTGATGGTAAATCTCTTGCCCGCCGAAGTCCCAGATATTGACGCGAAAGTCTTTGCCATTTGGTTGGGTGAAGTTCCATTGAATTACGTCAATGCCTTGGGTTGATTCCTCATCAGCCTGGAGTTCGTAAGTTTCGTCTTCTATTTTCTTGGCTAAAGAAGTTTTACCTGCTCCCCCTTCACCAACAATCAATAATTTTGCTTCGTAGAAGGGTTCAGTTTCGTTGGGATCTTGTACCCGAAAATAGAAATCGAGAATTTCATTCACATCGCCTGGATCTTTTGATAAATCCTTCGCTCCCAAAATCTCAGGTGGAATGGGGACTGGATTACTACGCAGATCCAGCTTTTTCAGATTTGGCAGTTGTCTAATTTCGCTTGGCAGAGTGCTGAGTTGATTGTCGCGGAGGTGGAGCGTTTGCAAGTTGACCAGTTGACCAATTTCGGTTGGCAGAGTGCTGAGTTGATTGTAGCTGAGGTGGAGCGATCGCAAGTTGACCAGTTGTCCAATCTCAGGCGGTAAAGCCGTCAACTCATTACCAGAGAGGTCGAGTTCCGTCACGCCCTCTGTTACTGCTTGTTCAATTACCTGTAGCAGTTCTGCCTCGGTCATGAGCAATTAAGTAGGTTAGCACAAATTAAAGTTAACTCGTGAAGACCGTCATTTGTCATTGGTAGGGGTTTCAGGTGTGTTACTTTTCATAACATAGTTATATTTATTTTCACCCACCTATATTGAAAATAAACCTCACCCCGTCCTATCGGACACCCCTCTCCTTAGCAAGGAGAGGGGAAGGGGTGAGGTTTTTCATTCTGGTGTACGCAGTTCATGATGGCTACTTGGCGTATGCTATTAGTGAAAGTACAGCACCATCAGCAATTCAAGGTGCGTTAGCCTACGGCATAACACACCCTACTTTTAATATTAATAGGTAGCGATCGCCACTGAGGAAGGCTATGTGTGATATGGCATTTGTCAAATTGTAAGTTGAAATTGAATTGTCGTTACCAACATCGATTCATCCACACAGAAGGCGATCGCGTTTGTCACAAACGTCTTGACGTTGTTTATTAACGTCGTTTCATCCACACAGAAGGCGATCGCGTTTGTCACAAACGTCTTGATGTTCTTTATTAACGTTGATTCAATCATAGAGAACACGATCGCGTTTATCACAAACGTCTTGATGTTCTTTATTAACGTGAAGACGTTCATCACAAACGCCGTGACAGACTTTTCAGGCGTTCTTTAAAATGCGGCTAAAAAGTAGATTGCATAAGCATATTATCTTCTGCCTTTTTGCACTAGTTTTTGACCAACTTTGATCAAACGCATCACTCGTTCCGCTGCGTAGGTTAAAAGGTCGGGTGTGTTGGCGATCGCTTCAGGTAGGGTACAGGGTTCTCTGAGAATCGTGGAAAAAGAGTCAATGCCATAGTCAAAATTCACTCGCGCATCCTTACCAATAGTGCCAGCGATCGCAATTACTGGTAGGTCATAGCGTTTAGCACGTTGTGCTACTTCCACAGGAATTTTGCCTCGCGGCGTTTGGAAATCTATACTCCCCTCAGCCGTAATAACTAAATCACTATCTTGGAGAAGGCGATCAAGTTCTAGATATTGCATCACAATGTCATAGCGCGGATGCAGGGTAGCACCCAAAAAGGCGTATAACCCAGTTCCCAATCCACCAGAAGCACCGCCACCGGGCATTTCCCGTACGTCAATTCCCAACTCGCGCTCGATTACATCTGCATAGTGGTCTAGTGCTGCTGCCATTTGTTCAACTGTTTCTTGTGACGCGCCTTTTTGGGGGCCAAAAACCCTTGCCACTCCCTTCGGGCCGCATAACAAATTATGCCAGTTACACGCCACATCAATTTGCACTTGTTCGAGGCGGGAGTCGTGCTTACTCATGTCAATAGTGTGAAGTTTGATGAGTTTGCCACCACCTCTACCCAACTCCTTTCCTGCTGCATCCAAAAAACGTATTCCTAAAGCTTGTGCCATGCCAGCCCCACCGTCATTTGTACCGGAGTCTCCGCAGCCGACTAAAATTCTTTCGACTCCTGCATCCAATGCCGCCTTAATCAGTTCACCTACACCATAAGTGGTAGTTTTCAGAGGGTCACGGGCATCGCGGGGAACTAACCGCAATCCTGCTGCTGCCGCCATTTCTAGTACGGCAGTTTTGACATCTGTACCCCCTAGCAAACCATAGTGTGCTTCTACAGCTTGCCCGACCGGGCCAGTTACTTTAACCGGATGCAAGGTTCCGCCTGTTGCAGCAACTAGTGCTTTCGCAAAGCCTTCACCACCGTCTACAAGCGGTGCTTTGCGGATATCTGCATCCGGAATAGCACGGTTAACACCTGTAGCAATATAATCAGCTACTTCATCTGCTGCTAAACTTTCTTTGAAACCAGAAGGGGCTATCAGAACTCGTAAAGTCATAACCTACTCCTTGTACTCTGGAAAATTACTGTATTAAAAATTACATATAATTGATTCTCCCCCTCTCCCACTGTTTCCCTCACTCCTCACGCAACGGCAACCGCATCTGAACAAGCGTACCTAGACCGGGTTCACTGTCAATATGAAGACTACCCCCATGCTGCTCAACAATCGCTCTAGTGAGCTTGAGTCCTACACTGGGACGTTGCCTCTGGGTGTCATCAAAGGTAACAAAAGCTTGATTAATCAATGGCTGCTCAACACCTGTACCATCGTCGGCAACTTCGATCAGCAGTTCGGCGCCCTTAGTTGCATCTTTAGCAAGCAATGACCGTATCCCTAAGTGTCCTCCCCGTTCTGGTAAGGCTGAAAGAGCGTTGCGTATCAATTCACCCAAAGCTTCTCGCAGCTTGAGCCGATCCACAACTGCGTAGTTAACTTCTGGTGCAATTTGTAACTCGAAGCTCACACTCCGGCGGGCTAACTCGTCATGAAACCGCAGCATCACTTCGTAAAGTAATGATCGGATATCTGTACGAGCTAGATTCAGGTCTAAAGGAAATCCGAATTCGGTAACACGCGCCACTGCCTGCAAAATCTGATCGAGCTGGTCAATTACTGCCTGTTTTTGTGCAACTGCTACTGTGCCACTGCCATCTACCTCATCGCCGTGCAGTTGTGAAACTCGCGATCGCAATTGTGATACCAGCCGATGCAGCATCAGACGGGATGGGACTTTCTGCCAGTCTGGCTGTTGGCTGGCACCATCTGTCTCTTGTATGGGCACAGCTGCCATGCTGATGATTTGCTCTCGTTGAGCGATCGCTGCGGTCATGCGATTAAAAGCACGGTTGAGTGACCCTAACTCGTCTTGACGTTCCTCATCCAAATGACGCTGAAAATCACCTTTTGCCACATCATCCAGCGCTTGTTCTGCTTCGCGCAGGGGAGCGAATAAATCAGAAGCCAGGTAGGCAAACAGCAAAAAGATCAGCGAGAGAATTCCAAAGGCAGAGATTGTCAACACTAGTTGGGCAGTCTGACGAGTGTTGTTGGCTTGGTTGCGAATCTGCTGGCGAATCTTTTGGTCAGAAGCCACCGCCGCCTTAGTTACCTCGTCAAATTTCTGGAAGTCTTCCTTTTCTAGTTGCTCCTCCATCAATTCCAAAGCTTCATTCCGACGACCTGCATCCATCAAATCGAAGACTCTACGGGCATTGTTCATCAGTTGGTTATAGGCGTTGCGAACCTGCTGCACTTGTTGACGTTCTGCATCATTATCAGCCAACTTTGCCCAGCGCTCGAAATCTTCATCAACAGGTTCGATAGATTCTTCAAACTCCTCTTTGGCATCGTCATCGTCGGTAATAACTCGATCTGGCACTTCTTTCATAGCCCGAAAGGTTGCTGCCCGGACTCGCTGCAACAAGAGACTGCGCTGATAGTGATCCTGAAGATTGTCTTCACTGGCGTGCCAGCTAGCGATCGCCCATACTGTCACACCACCACTTGCCAGTGCCAGCAGCGCCAAACCGCTAAAAATAGTTAAGAGCTTCTTCCGTATGTTCATTATTAGTCATTGGTCATTAGTCATTAGTCATTAGTCATTGGTCATTGGTTGTTCTCCGAGTCCCCGCGTCAGGTGCGTCCTCCCCTCTCCTACTCCTCCACTCTCCCCCTCCTCATTCCCCATTCCCTACAATCTCAAACCAACCCAACGCCAGTAACTGAAGTAGAACAGCACCATTAACCCCAAATGCACAGGAAGCAGTACTGAAGTCAGGCGGAGCAAATCTGTGGGTTTGTAGGTTTCGCCTTCAAGTTCTTGAAACATCAATAATGCTTTGGAACTAACTGGAAAAGTCAGGCAGTAATCCATGCCAACAGTGCTGATAAACATGACTGCGATCGGATTGAGCTGCAAACTGTTACCCAGGTAAAGTAATGCTGGAACTAACGCTGCTGCCCGTGCCGTGTGGGAGGTCATATACAGATGGGATGTGAGGGAGATAAACGCCAGTGATACTAGAATCAGCAAACGAGAATCTGTACTGGCAATACTGCTGATAGTAAAAAGCTGGTCAATAATCCACTGCGCTGCTTTAGAATCAATCAGCGCCCGTCCCAGCACTAAGGCTGCACCAACGAAAATTACTAAATTCCAAGAAACTGATTTGAGTCCCTCTTTCCACTTCAGTACCCCAATCCCTGGCAAAGTTAAAATCAGGGCTCCAACCACTGTGACTGTGGCAATCTCAAACCCATGCCAGCTTTCCGTTAGCCACAACGCAATCATCACGCCGACCACAATGAGGGTAATCCATTCCGAACGAGACAGTGGCTTGCGTTTGCCTTGGGGAATATCTAATTTCTGATTGAGGCGACCTTTATCTAAAAATAGGCGCATAATTACCCAGCACGAGGCATAGCTGGCAGCAATGCCAAAAGGTAAACCGTAGATTACCCATTGGGTGAAAGAGATTCGCTCTTTGCTAATTTGCTGGAGTAAATCATTGGCGATTAGATGTGAACCAGCTCCTACTAAGGCCACAATTGTTGACACCAAGATGATTGTTGGCATAAGTAATGCCAAAGCACGGATAATACGGCGATCGCTCGTGGCACTGGTGATGCTGCGAAACACTGGAATTGCCACAGCTGCCCGACCTGATGTTGAAGGAATTAAAAATGACAGTGGAATCAGTACTGTCACGAGTAGCCAAAACAAACTTCTAACTTTTCGCGCTCTTGATACTACTAACTGTGTTAGCCGTCCTGCCAAGCCTGTTTTTTGAACCGCACCACCTAACACAAAAGCACCAATCATTAACCAAACCACATCTGAAGCCAGGGCATCAAACAGTTGTTCCTGAGAAGTTCCGCCTGACAGAACTAACAACATCATGGTAAAGAGGGCGATGTAGTCTGCATTAATTGATGTGGTTGACCATAAAATCGCTGCCAGTAGAAACGCGAACAAAGCCAGACGTGCAGGGTCAGGTAGTGAAGAAGGTAACAGCACGGCAATACCAGCGATGGTTGTTAGTGCCAGTGGCAATACCGCATCTACCACCCAGCGGAACTTTCGCCGCCGGGAGTATTTGCCGGATGACTGTTGCTGAGAACCTGAGGCACTGGATGTAACCTGCTGTAAGCGTTTGGTATCAAATCGATTCCAAAGGCTTGCCTTGTCTGCTTCAGTTTGTCTGGATACAGATTTAGAGGCAGAAGCTTTTGTCATTTCTAACTGTGTTTTAATTTTTTAAAATCCGCGATTTATCTTGGTCTAAAGTTAAGAAAATGTTGTCTAAGGTTAAAATAAGGTTATGCTTAGCAAGATACTTGGTTTCGCTGCTACAGCATTCTATCGATAGAAAGAATTGAGGCTTAATTGATCTATCGCAAGAATGAAGCTTTTGAAAACTATTTTAAATTTTGGCAGACTGAGCTTAGTTGTCTCGCAACTATCCTGTTACTAACAGGAGAGATGTTTGCATTTGAAGCAGATAGCGTAGACGCCCTCCGGGCTGCTTCCCAAAGGGTTCGGAACTTCGGAGCATCTTACCCGCCAAGATCATGCAAGTTAAATGTCGAACAGCTTACCATCGCATCAAAGAACATCTTGATTAATGGCAGTAAGATGAACAGCGCTGGCTCCTATTCCTTCCTCTTTCTTTACTTTTCTTGAGATTCTAACTTCAGAAATAATGGCTATCTTACTGTAGACAGTTAGTTCAACTTGATAAGCTTGCTAATCTGTAATCATGAAAAATAAATTGCACTGGCAGAACATTACACCGCTGAGTTCTTTGCGGTAGTTAAAAGTAAAGCGATGCTAAAACTACCGACAGTGCTTATAAGTCAACGACATAGATGGCTGTAGAGTTTTGCTCGCTAACTCTACTTTATCGCAAACAACGAGAGGCTAAATAAATCCTCTATTTCAGCGGTCGGAATATGCGAACGTCTAGGGTCTATAAACAGCAAATTTCAGCACTCTCAAAGCTTCATTTTCACTATATTCATCTTGCAACCATTAGGGAGTAAAACATGAATCTGCTTGCTTGGATTGTATTAGGTCTACTGGCTGGTGCTATTGCTAAAGCGATTTATCCTGGCTATCAAGGTGGCAACATTCTAGCTACTATTGTCTTAGGAATTATTGGTGCCGTAATAGGTGGAAGTTTGGTTCACTTACTACAAACGGGAACTCTCGCAATTACTTCTGCAACTTTTAGTATTCCTGGACTGTTTGTAGCAGTATTGGGTGCAATTATCGCTATCTTCTTGTATAACCAATTTACTCGTAGAGCGTACTAAATATTAAGGGTAAAGGGGAAAGGCTAGAAGGGTAAGGGGAAGAAGAATTTTCTAACTCTTTCCCTTTTTCTTCTGTACGGCGCACAGCAGTGCGCCCGTACTAATACTAATTCCCTTTAACTGTGAAACATATGTAGATCCCCTCAACCTCGCTTAAAATGTCCGGCTAGAGAGAATCATTTGTATCAAACATTTAGAGAAATCTTATAACCACTAACCACTAACCACTAACAACCAACAAACTTAAAATCTTGTTTCAAACTGAATTTCTCCTCGACTTTCATCACTTAAATTCGTAGAACCTCGTAAAATAAATTGGTCGTTAAGTTCATAAAGCAGGTTGTAACGGAAGGATTCATTCGCATAAAAAACCCGCGATACAGAAAAAGAAGCATTGTTAGAGATAGCGATCGCTGCCTCTGCTGCTAAACTCAGTACTGATTGATCTCCCTTTGCATTAGTCTCGATAGTTGGAAATATTTGGAACGATCTAAAACCAATCGTTTCGGCAAATTGACTAACAGCTCCTTGGAATGCTGAAAAAATGGGAGAACTAGTCAGGGTGGCAATTCCTATATTTGTTGCATCTGCTTGACCGAAGACATTGAGAAAAGAACCTCCCAATAAAGCCACGATTTCCTCTTCACTACGAGCAGGTTCACTAGTCAGTTCCAAATTTTCAGATATTTTACTAGCAGGCCCGTCTACACTTGCTTGAACGCGAACTGTCCTGAAAGTGCCTAAGCTATTTGCCGAAGTATCACTAATCTCGCTAGAGAAAGGTGTGGTTGGTAAGCGACTACCTCTTGTCTCTGGGATAAATGTGACTAATCTTACATCTAAATTCGGGTCAAATCCCTGTTTAGGAGTAAATGTTGCAGTTTGTTCGTAACCACGAGCTAAGGTAAATTGAGTGACAAATAAATTCACTTGACCTCGTTGCAGACTAATCACTCCTTGAGGACGGGGATTAGCCAAAGTGCCATTGAGGGTAACATCTCCTTTTGCCACAAAGCTGAACAATGGCTGTTGAGTGACGCGAACATTATCTTCTAGGATGACTTGGAAATCTGCAAATTCTACAGGCAAATTAACTAGTGTTTGGTTGGGAGGAGTTGGAGAATCAGCGGCAGGTGCGGCATTATTAGTTGGAGAAACAACTGTAGGCTTTTGCAGAGATACCTCACCATTCGTTACAGCATTAGCAGGAGGTGTTACACCTGTGGTTGTAGAAGCAGCAGGATTTTGTCCTAGAAATATTTCGCCTTGTTTGAGTCGAACATTTCCCCCAAGTTGTGGATCTTGTGCTGTTCCTCTAACTACGACATTACCACTAACTCTCCCTTCATACAATTCTGGTAAACTGAGCCTGAGGTTTTCTAACACAACCGTGAGCGGATTTGTGACCGCTTGCTGTAGTGCGTTCTGAGTGGCAAAAATAGGCAGAATTCCCGCCGCAGTTAATTGTCCTTGACTGTATTTTCCTTGAAGACCTGTAACTATAAAGCGATCGCCTTCAAACCGAACTATCCCTGTCACATTTGTCACTGGTTCAGAAAGATTTTGGACTTTTAAAGTTGCATTTTTAACTGTGGCGATGCCATTAGTACTTGGTTGGTCTAAGGTACCCTGAATTTCTAAGTTTACTTGTCCCTGACCATTTACCCAGTTCACTTGATCGGTAAAGGCGTTTAATATTGCTAAGCCTTCATCTTGCACATTTGCTTGGATATCAATTTGATTGTTATCTGGTTCAACCTGAGCAAAAGGCAACGCCAATGGGATGCCACCTGTAATTTGCACTGGTTCTGTACCTGTCCCAGCTACTGAAACAGTGCTGCCAAAATTTAAACGAGCATTATTATAGTTCAAACTTACTTGCGCGTTCTCAACAGACTGATTGTTAATGCTCCCATCTACTAGCGCTATCTCTCCAATGGCACTGGGATTGTTCAAACTACCCGCAAGAGTAACCAGCGCATTGAGCCTACCCGCAATTTCTACAGGTAAATTTGGTAAAAAAGGCTCGATTAGTTCCACAGGAAATGCTTCTACTCGCGCTTGTCCAGATAATTGTTGCTGACTCAACTGTCCTGTGAAAGCTAGGAGTGACCCGTCCAAGTTCACCCGCAGGGGAAGCAATCTGAAAACACCATCTTCAAAATTGCCGTTAGCAACGACTTGATTAATTTTATAATCACCCCATACCCAGTCAGAACCAGTAAAGTTAAAGCTGGCGTTCAACCCTGTTTGCAAAGAGCCTGTGACGGCAATCTGTCCGTCGATCGGGCCCTTTAATTCTGCCAGTGTAGGTATGCGAGCCTGTTGTTGCTGTTGCTGTGTCTGCTGCTGTGCTACCCGGTCTAGAATTTTTGAGAAATAATCTAATTGTGTCAGTAAAGGCGCATCTGGCAAACTTACAGGTTTTGTTTGCAGTGCTTCTGCACCAGCAAGATCCGGAGGTTCCAAACCAGTTGCCAAATCTTCAAAACCGAAGATATTCAAGGCTTGCAAGATATTCTCAATTCTGCCTTGGTCGAGACTCAGCTGAAATTGCAATGGTTGCTGACCTGTAGTTGGCAACTCTCCACTGAGTAAGTAACGGCTCTGACCTTGCCGCAATTCACCCTGTTGTAAGCTAAAAGTACCATCAGCAAAACCAACACGTCCTCGGAATTCATCGCCTGTTATTCTGCCAATTCTGGGTTGAGCTATGGCTACATCTCCGACTACGTTAAACTCGTCTAGATTAATTGTCAAGTTCCCAGATAATTCTCCAGTCACAGGCCTTAAATTTGCGTTAGCAGGGAGAAAACTTCTCAGCGCTGCTACGGGAAACTCTCGAACGTTAACCAGCAGGTTGTCTCCTTCGGTTCTGCCAGTAGCTACACTTCCATCTCGTCTAATCAAAAATGAAGTCGGGCGATTATTGGGATCAAGATTAAAAGTAATTCGGTCTTGTTTGCCAGTCAGTTGTAGTTGGGTTCCTTGCTCTGGTTGATAGTTTACCTGACCAGTTAATACCGGATCAAATGCCAAATCGTTGACTGCAAAGTTCTCTAGCTGGATATTTCCAGAAGCGACGGGAGTAGTGGGAGTACCTGTAACTTTGCCAGTGAAATCAACTGTACCTGCAACTGCAACATTACCAGGCAGTTGGAAGGGAAGATTTTGCAGGTTATAATCCCGTGCTGTTACATCCAAGTTAAATCCTGTCACCTGGGGTGTTTCCTGCGTTTGAACTGCCACAGTACCCGCAGCCCGCAAACCAGGCGCAGTCGCTTGTATAATTCGCAACTGTTCACCATTCCAATTAAATTGCGCGGTCAATGGTTGTTGGAGTTGTGCTAAACCTTGAGAAAGGCGTACTTGTCCGGCGGCTTGAATATTTGCGAGTTGGAATGATTCAGTAGTCCCAGCTATACGCACTTCACCATTGAGCCTTCCCCGCAACTGTTCTGATAAAGTATTGAGTTGAACTTGGGAAATATTGGCTAAAGTTTGCCAGCGACCTTCATCTAAGCGAATATTTCTCAGATTCACAGTGCCATCTGCTACACGCAAGTTTGCCTGTCCTGTGGCTTGAATATCTGCTAGTTGGAAAGAATCAGTAGTGCCTGAGACATTAAACTCACCGTTGACAACTCCCCGATACTGGGGTGGTACTTGGGGAAAACGGCTCAGTTGAATGCCATTAGCAGTAACAATACCCTGCCAGCGCTTTTGTATCAGTTGTCCTCTAGCCGTGACTGTACCTCCCGCTACTTTGGCAACAGCATCCTGTAGTCGAACAATTCCTTGATTACTGTCGATCGCTGCTTGGAGTTGAGCAGGGTAGGTAGCAGCTGGTGCTTGCAACTGTACGACTGTTTGGAGATTATTAGGTACACCAGAAATCTGAGTGTTTGCTGATACACTGCCGATTTGAATTCCAGGTGAAGCATTGTAAGTTTTGGCGATCGCATCTCCTGGCAGATTTTGTCCCTGCAAATTGACAGCAATCCTGTTTTGATTTCCTAACTCCACTCGACCACTACCTGTAATTTTGCCCCCGACATTTGGAGTTGCTTGGATGTTGGCAAAGACAAGCTCATTCGGAGTTAGCCGTAAGCCAGTACTAATGTTATTAAATATCAGACGGTCAATTTGAGCAGTTTTGACAGTATTAATAGTTCCTGTCACAATTGGTTTTTGCAGCGCTCCCTGCACATTAAAATTTGCTTGCACAGTTCCAGCCACAGGAACAGGTAAATTCGCTTTGAAACTGTCTACAACGTTCTTCAGATTAACTGGTTTGACCTCAGCCTTGAGATTGTAACCAGTTTGAGTATTTATCGTCCCCTGAGCTTGGATTGGAACGCTACCGTAGCGCGCAGTAATATTTTTGAGGTCAATCTTTTGACCTTGGAAATTAATTTTACCTGTAGTATTAGTAACTTTACTAGGACTGTTAGGAATTTGTGCAATGATTTGATTTAGTCCTACAGTTCCGAAAAGAGCAATATCTGGCTGAGTGGGTTGTAATTGGATTGTTAAATTGCTATCGACACGACCGCCTTGTATATCTACTGGCGACGCCACTAACCGAGAGAGATCGGAGGCGAGTAAATTAGAAGCGTTAATTTTGAGGTTAGTTTGTCCCGCATTTGGGCGCGTGTTACCAGTGATTTGCAAATCGCCTCCCCTAGCAGGTTGGCTGTTAAATCTAAAGGTAATCAGTTGGTTTCGTTCTAAAAAGCGAGCTAAGCCGTTGACCTGATTAAACCCTACAACAGCTTTAGGTTTGTTTGGTTGGGAAGTTGGTTGTAAAACTACATCTCCATTTTCAACCTGAATACTGTTCAATTCTGTTTGAATTAAACCAGGCTTTTCTTCTGGACTAGCCTTAATTTCTGTCGTTACCCAACGACCTTGTTTATCCTGTTCAATGTAAACATCAGGCTGGATTAACGTTACATTTAACTTTAAAGTCCGCTGCAATAGCAGTTGCCAAGGATCAAACTGTACTTGCACAGCCTCAGCCTTAAGATTGTCTGGATCTTTAGGAGTTGCGGGTACTGAGGATGAGCCAAACCGCAGGCTATTCAAAGAAAAATCTTCGACTTTTCCTACCTGTACGGGTCGTCCGAGTAATTGCTGAAGGTTTGTTTCTACTAGCGGTGCTAATCTTTGGTTGATAAATATCCAAACCCACCAAGCACCTCCGACAATTCCAACCAACAAAATCACACCTAGAGCAATACTGGTGCGACTTAATAAGACGAACCAGAAACGTCTGTTGGAATTAGACTGGGGTTGATTACCCGGATCGGGAGAACCTGTCATCTTTGTTCTGGGGGTGTTGCTCTAGGCGTATAGCTAGGAATATCCCTTTGTGAACGTACAAAACATCTATCAAAAGCTAGGGAAGTAGAAAACAGAGGTAACACCTGCGGAGGACTTGGGACGCACCTGACACGGGGAACCAATCAAGGTGCAGCACAACTTACGGTCGCGTGCGATCGCCGTTGCTCACCTATATTAGTAGGATCATATGCTGTCAGCACCACCTCACCCCGATTGTTGAGTATCCATCCCCTAGCTGGCACTATCTTGTTGATAGTTGCAGTTGTGGGAGTTGACTTTACAGTCATACTAGCAGCATTTGCTGTACTAATAGCTGGTGCGATTAAATCTACTCGCACATTGTCGCTGCTAATAATCTGATTGGGGTTTGAAGGTAATCCACCCCGTCCAGAGATGATGAATTTACTTTCTGTACCACGCTGACAGGGATTTTGGGCAATTTGTTGAGTGGGATCTACAAAATTTTCTGGTAATTCAACTAACCCGCGATTGGGTTCAGCCTCTGGGGTATTAAGTTGCACCGTGCCACTAAACTGTGGGCCAAGCTCAGATGAAGCAGTGATTTCGCTATCTGGTGACAAAAAGATGCCTTGAGCGTTAACTGTGACGTTTCCACCAAAGCCTTGTTCGGCATTAGCGCTAATTGTACTATTCTCCAACCCAACTAAACTGCCAGTATCGATAGCGATGTTACCCCCTGTAGCCGTTCCTGTGGCGTTGGTTGTGATGTTGCTATTACGACGCAAGATTAAGTCGCGGGAGTTGAGGATAATATTGCCTTGTCCACCACTAGTATTAGCACTGATAGATGCCTGGTTGTCCAGTCGAATGTCTTTAGCTGTTGTAACTTTAATATCACCTGCTGCACCATTTCCTGAATTACTGGTAGAGAGTCTAGCGCTATTAGTCAAAGAAAGCGATCGCGCAGTGATATTAATACCACCAGCATTGCCTACAGCTGATGAGTCAACACCGCTATAAAATCCACTGTTGAATCCATCTTTATCTGCACCATCGGCGGAGATGGAACCATCAGCATTAATGATTACACTTCCAGCATTTCCTTTGCCAAAGGTGCTGGTACTGATTACAGCGCCACCGGTCAGAGAAATGTTGTTAGTGTCTATTTTAATACCTCCAGCATTTCCCTCAGCTTGTTCTCGGGCCACTTGACTAAAAACTCCACTGTTGAATCCATTCTTAGCCTCACCATCTGCGGAGATAGTACCGTTGGCATTAATGATTACACCTCCGGCATCTCCCTTTCCAAGGGTGCTGGCATTGATGGTTCCACCATTGGTAAGAGAAATGTTGTTAGTGTTTATTGTGATACCACCAGCATTGCCCACGCCTGATGAGTTAACAGTGCTAAAAATTCCACTATTAAATCCATCCTTATCCTCACCATCTATGGAAATATCACCGGTACTATTAATAACTATACTTCCGGCGTTCCCTTGACCAAAGGTACTGGCACTGACTACTGCACCATTGCTAAGAGTGAGATTATTCGTGTTTATTTCGATACCACCAGCATTACCTATATCTGATGTTTCAACATTGCTAAAAATTCCACTGTTGAATCCATCCTTACCTTCACCAGATGCAAAGATGGTACCAGTGGCATTAACGATCACACTGCCAGCATTCCCTTTTCCAAGGGTGTTGGCATTGATTTGAGCACCATTGGTGAGAGAAAGGTCGTTGGTGTTTACTTTTACACCACCAGCATCTCCCTCAGCTTGTTCTTCCACTGTTGCAAAGATTCCGCTATTGCCTCCACTGTTATCCTCACCGTCTGCGGAGATATTACCAGTAGCATTAATACTTACACTACCAGCGTTTCCCTTTCCAAAGGTGCTGGCATTGATTTGAGCACCATTGGTAAGAGAAAGGTCGTTGGTGCTTACTGTTACACCACCAGCATCTCCCTCAGCTTGTCGTTCCACTGTTGTAAAGATTCCGCTGTTGACCCCACTGTTATCCTCACCGTCTGCGGAGATATTACCAGTAGCATTAATACTTACACTACCAGCATTTCCCTTTCCAAAAGTGCTGGCACTGATTTGTGCGCCATTAGTCAGAGAAAGGTTGTTGGTGTTTACTTCGATACTACCTGCATTTGCTTGTCCAGAGGTAGTGGTTAACAATAAAGCACCATTGGTTACAGAGAGATTACGCGCTTTGATTGTAAGATCGCCACCTTTGCCAGTGCTGGATCTGCCTACAGAAGTGCTTACTAAAGTGTTTGCCCCATCAAAAGAAACAGCAGCATTTTCAGCTTCAATAATTATATTGCCTGCATTTCCTCTACCAAAAGTAGCGGCTTGCAACTGGGAGCGATCTCCTACAGAAATAGACTCAGAAGCATTAAGTTGGATATTTCCCGCATTCCCTTGTCCCGCAGTGGAAGTAATTAGAGCGGCATTGGATAAAGAAAGGGAGGGCGTGTTGACAATCAGGTCAGCACCATTGCCTATACCTAATGTCCCCACAAAACTTGCTACAAAGGCGAAGCTATTTGCAGGTTCGCTTGTTAAGGAGACTTTATCCTTAGCTGTGATGATGACCTTTCCTGCATTTCCTTCTCCGTTAGTCGAAGAACTTATCAAAATATTGCCGTTCCCTTCCAGGGTTCCTGTGTTAATGACTACATTTCCTGCGTTTCCAGGTTCTCTGATGTTGGAACTGTTTAATGAAAAGTTACCTGTTGAGTTCAAGATTCCACTATAAGAGTTAGTTGTTCCTTCGATTCTCACCTTCTCTGTAGCATCAATTCTAATATCGCCTGCCTGAGCGCCTGGTGTTCCTAAACCTGGGTCTATACCCGCACCAAGCAGACTTCCTCCCACAATCTCTAAATTTCTGGCATTAACTGCAATATTACCTCCCCCGCCAGAACTTACACTAACTATCGCACCATTAGTGAGTGATACATCCCCTCGTTGCACTCCCACAGGAAAACTCAAGCTCCCATCACCATTGAGTTCTACTGTTCCAGCTGCTGTCAATCCTCCTAACTCTACGCGTCCTCCTGCTGCAAATAGTCTCCCGCCATCTAAGCGAACATCACCACCCACTAATGACAAGGATTTCCCTTCAGTAACCTGAAGAGCAGAAGATTGATTGGTGAGAGTTCCGGGATTATCTCGAAACCTCAAGCCGATGGGAATATTTACCGTTAACAGCGGTGGTGCCTGCGGATTTTTAGCATCAAACTCAAAACCATTGTCAAATATCAGACTGTTGGCTGTACTAGCAAAAAATGAACCTCCCACATCCAAGCGGGCATTTGGCCCAAAGATAATCCCGTTAGGATTGATGAAAAATAAATTGGCACTTCCCAATACTCCCAACCTTCCCAGAATGTTGGATGGGTTTGCTCCTGTTACGCGCGTCAGAATGTTGCTAATTCCGGCAGGATTGGAAAAATACGCACCTCTATCTGGTGCAACATTAAATTCTTGGAAGCTGTGGAATAGATTAGCACCGCGAATCGCTCCTCCATCAATGCGATCGCTTTGAATATCCCTAATTACCTGATTAGAAGTGACTGTAGAACTTTCTGCACCAAGACTAGTATCAGGTGTGATTTGGGCGTTTGCAGTGGTGGCTATTACTGAAATACTAGCTATGGTAGCAATTGGTAAAGCAAGGAAAACCAGTGTTTGCCGCATGTGGTTGGTTAGTAAATCTAACTTAACTCCTTATTATTTAGGAGAAAACCTAATGCGACTGTTGTCAATAGATTTTGAAGGGTAAGCAGGTGTAGTTAAACAAAATTAATTATATATTCTCTATGTTCCTGTTCCCTAGCCTGTACCTATAACAATAATCCCCCTATGCTTTTTGTAGTTTGGAGAGCAGGGGGATTATGTTTAGCCGTGTGACGTTTTTGGCAGAATGGCTGGATCGTCAAAGTAATCGAGCAAAATTATTGCCCTTGAGCCACCTTCATTGCATCTAAAGCTGCAATGACTCTTTTTGTAACATCATCAGGCAAAGGCAGATAGCCTAATTCTTCAGCGTATTTATCACCTTCATCAGACAAAGCCCACTCGACGACGTTTTTCAGTGCTTGTGCTTTAGCAGGATTATCATACTGCTGGTATAGCAGCAACCAAGTCAAACCAACAATTGGATAGGCTTGCTCTCCCTGCGGATCGGGGACAGTAAGTGCAAAATCTTCAGGAACCTCAGCATTTTCAATTGCAAGAGCAGCTGAACCTGGTTCGGGTGCAATATAATTGCCTGCACGGTTCTCGATTGTAGCCATTTGCAATTGATTTTCTCTGGCGTAGGCAAATTCTACATAACCAACAGCCCCTTGAGTTTGTTGAACTTGGGCGGTGACACCTTCATTTCCCCTCGCACCAAGACCTGTAGGCCACGACACTGACTTGGCAGCACCTGCTTGCCACTGTGGACAGGCAGCTTCGAGGTGATTGGTAAATACAAACGTTGTTCCACTACCGTCAGAACGATGGATGAAGGAAATCGGAGTGTTGGGTAAGTTAACACCAGGGTTTGCCTGGGAAATTTGGGGGTCATTCCAAGTTTTGATATCACCTTGGACAATACCACAGTATGCTTGTCGCGATAATCTCAGGTTATCTACGCCAGGCAGGTTATAGGCAAAGACGAGTGCGCCCCCAGTCATTGGTATTTGAATTGGTTGTCCTCGTTCTGCCGGAAACTTCTGACGTTCTTGTTCGGTGAGTGGCGCGTCAGTGGCTCCAAAATCTACTGTCTGTGCCAAAAACTGATTTATCCCAGCACCACTACCAACCGACTGGTAGCTAATTTGGATGTTGGGATTTTGTTTGTTAAATTCAGCAAACCAGCGTTGATACAAAGGAGCAGGAAAAGAAGCACCTGCGCCACTAATGGACACGGTTCCACCAGGAGCAGCGGCTCCTGGTGCGGGAGTTGTCTCAGGGGCAGTAGCAGTTGGTGTTTGAGGCTGACAAGAGACAATTCCCGCAGCTAGCGCAGTTAAAGCAATAGAGATAGTCCAACGATTTACATTGAAATCAAAGAAGTTCAAGTGCATTGTTATCCTTCTATTGAATTAGTAAAGTTTGCTATTGCTATAAATTTGACCGAAT
The DNA here is from genome assembly GCF_000517105.1 of Fischerella sp. PCC 9605. Taxonomy (GTDB): domain Bacteria; phylum Cyanobacteriota; class Cyanobacteriia; order Cyanobacteriales; family Nostocaceae; genus PCC9605. The sequence goes on from NZ_KI912148.1 coordinate 1,744,459, forward strand.
TAATAATGGGGGGATAAAGTTGCACACCTTTCCTACCCCAGCTACACTTGAAAGACTTAAGAGGCAGACTAAATCACTGCGGCAATTAGTATCATTGACTACGGTTTTGACCGCATTAATACTATCTTTGCAGTAATTGAAAATTGGTATTAGGTATCAGATTTCTTCTTCATGCCCCCTATGCCTTAAGATGGCGGGTGGCAGTTCCTTCCACTCCTTAAAGAGTATGGAGTTAATGGATTTAAGAGCCATTGTTTTGTGATTTCAGTACAGACCAGCTTGCAAAACAATAATTCACTGGTTGGTTTCCACAACTTAAGTATTGATAGTAAATGTGACTAGAAAGTGACCAAACGAAAAAATTAAATTGCCTTTCTGAGAGCGGACGTGGTTACTCTTTGCCCACATTTTATAAAAGTAACCTTCGCAAAAGGTCTACTGTATAACCCAGAAAGCAATTTTAGTATATTGCATTACATTGCATTACCGTACAGCTATTATTTGCTTATTCTCTAATTTTTGTTATATTTATTTACATAATTTTACAAACTAAAATGCAAGCATGCATTAATATCGCGATCATGGATGCTGATGACCTTCTCAAACACTATGCTGCGGGCAATAGGCAATTTTTACAGGTGAGATTGCGACAGGCTAATTTGAGCGAAACATGTTTAGCAAGAATTAACCTGGGTCAAGCAAATCTGAGTGGGACAAACCTATCAGGAGCTTGTTTGCGAGGAGCAAATTTAAGTGAAGCGACTCTAGAAGAAGCAATCCTGTGGAGAACCGATCTTAGGGAAGCCTTATTGATTTGGGCTTGTTTAAGCAGAGCGTGTTTAATTCGGGCAACTCTGAGGAAAGTGGATTTGCACAAGGCTGTCCTGACTAGGGCAGACCTGCGGTTAGCCGATTTGCGTTACGCAGATCTGGGCGATGCAAATTTGGAGGGTGCGGATTTGCGCTATGCTGACCTCACTGGTGCTAACTTGGCGGGTGCTAATCTGAGCAAGGTCAACTTAACAGGTACAAATCTGAGTAAGGCAGACCTGTACAACGTCAACATGACTAAAGCCATTTTGTCAAGAACCGATCTGCGCCATACAGACCTCAGCTACGTTAACCTGGATGGGGTTAATATGTGTAATGTCAATTTAAACGGCGCTTCTTTACCTGAATCATTCCTGAATATGGCAGGTTGACGTAACGAGTTTCTTTACTTTTTTGCTGGGGTTTTTTGATGTTTTTACCTAGACCCTTGCAGATGTTTATGGAAGAAGCGTGTGAGTTCGCGCCAAGAATCTTCGGCCGCCAAGCGGTTGTAGGAAGAACGTTCGTGACAGAAAAAACCGTGGTCAGCATCAGAATAAACCTTCAACGTGTACTCTTTGCCAAGTTCCTTGAACCGGGACTCAATTTGTCTGACTCGTTCGAGAGGAATGAATGGATCGACACCGCCGAAGAATAAGTATACAGGCACCGTGATGTTATCCACCGCGTCGATCCACTCATCGTAAACCATACCGTAGAAGGGAGCAGCTGCCGCGATCTCGTCCGACAACTTGCAAGCAGTGAGAAAGGTCAGTCCGCCGCCCAGGCAGAAACCAGTAACGCCAACTTTACTTGGGGACACGTCCGATCGCGATTTAACATAAGCCAACGCCGCCCGAATATCCTCCTCCACAGACTTGAGATCGAGGCGGTACATCATCGCCATCGCTTGCTCAACCTCATCGTATCCGAACTTGTTGTTTGGCAACTCCCGATAATATAGATCCGGCGCGAGAACCACATAACCTTCCTTGGCAATCCGGGCTGCTACGTCTCGAATGTGCGGCGTTAAGCCAAAGGCCTCCATCAGAAGGATGATAGCTGGCTTCTGGGCATCCTCAGCAGGTGTACATAAGAAAGCGGGCATCTGTCCGTCGGGTGTCGGAATCATCACCTCTGTCTGTTCGATTTGCACGTTATATTACTCCTGTCTGTTTGATTTACGTGTTAGCGTCGGACATTGAGATTGGGCTTAATCTATTTTGATTAAGCCGTCACATTATTCAAAGACTGGACAGAGAAATTTAGGCAATTTCTGCGGTAAAAAATCATGGTAGCAAGTTTCATTTTACATAGGCGATCGCTGAGTGTATCCGATCCTATCAAACTCACTTAGTACAAAATTTCATAAATTCGTAGCGAATAAAACTCGGAAAAACTCTGCTACCTGGTGCGCTTACCTTTGCGAGCCTCTGCGTTTAAAAAAGTTACTATTTTATGCAGATTTGTACTTAGCGGAAACGCTACTACAGCTTACCTACCTACACCAGAATTAAGCTGAATCAAAACCCAAGTCAAATAAGTACCGATAATACCCCAAATAGCATAAGGCAAAAATAACCAAGATGCAGTTCGAGAAATTGGCTTCACCAAAAATGCCAGAATGTAAACCATAAGAGTAGCCAAGCCACCAACAATCATTCCACCGAAGAGACTGCGGAGTTCTACCACAATCGGACTGTAAGCTGAGGTAAGAATGGCGATCGCTGCATACATTCCCATCAACAACCAAGGACGAGATTGTTTTGAGCTTTTCTCCCACACCAAAATTGCAGAGATTGTGGTGCAAATCCAAATAAAGATCCAGATAAAGGGGATGAGGAACTCAAACGTTAACCAATTGGGACGTTGTAACCCCTGAAACCAGGGATCGCGCAAAGATGTAAACAGGCTACCGCCAAAAAACAGTGCAGCTGAAACTGCGGTGATAATCCATCTAGCTTTCACAATCAGCACCTGTATAACTTAGATATTACTTGTAGTTTAGATTTTTCTAGAGATTTGCCACACCTATCTTGAGTTTCAAAGCTTCTTATAAATACAACTTCTTACTAGTCCAGCACGACATAAATAACAAGACAAATAGACAAAAAAGTAGACTTTACGAGCATTACTACCTTCTACTTTCTGCCTTCTTGTAATATCACCTGAATTGGTGAACCAATTGCATGATGTCAATCGCTAGTATCTCTACTTAAGATGATGACTATAGAACAGTAAAGAATTTCATCAACAAAAATTTGGAGGAAATGGTGCTTAGGATTTTTCCAAAGCATTGGTTTACTTGGAACTGTGAAGTTCTAGAAAACGATATATCAATTGCAAGTATTGAATTTTTGGCTTGGGGCGAGAACGGTGAAATTATTACTCACGATTGTTGCTACAAAGTCTACCGTGAACCTGGGCTGAGTGCAAATTTTTCTCTAGAAGAGAACGGTAAACGCATTGCTTGGGCTATTAAACCCAATCCTTTCTATAAATTGTTTGAAATTAACTATGCTGGCACAGAATACGAACTGAAAGCCGAGTCTCCCTTTTTGAGGCAGTTTATATTGCAAGAACGCGGACTAATAATTGGTGCAATCAGCCCTAACCATGCTTTCACTCGTCGGGCGATCGCAGAATTGCCTGCAAATATTCCATTGCCTATCAGACTTTTTATGATTTGGCTGGTGTTGCTGTTGTGGCGGCGAAATGAACAGGCGAGTGCTGTTACCTCTGGTGCTATCAGTACATAAAATCTCAGAATAACATTAAGATTATGCACAAACTTTTCTATTTATTAGCGATCGCACTCATCTTTGGTACATCTGTTGCTTGTACAGATCAATTGTCTGGCGGTCAAGCGAATAGCAATCCACCAACTACTTCTCCCACTTCTACACCGACTCCTCAACCAAGACCGCTTACAATCGCTGATACAATCAGTGTAGAAGGAGAAAAACAAAAAATCACGCTTAACCTTTACGATCAAAAAGGTCTACCATTTACAACCTACGTACCAGCTAATCGTTTTATTGACCAAACAGTCAGTTCTGGGGAAGGGACAGCAGTATGGTTTTATGCTCTACAACCAGATAGTACACCCAACAAAGATGTTTACGTCCAGTTTTTCTTCCCTAGTGAAGTCTTAACTTTGGAAGAAGCAAAAGAAAAGTTATTGGAATCTAATGGCTTATTTGCTACCAATCAGTGGCAAGTAATTAATCGTTCTCAAGTCCAAGAAGATTTATATCCTTGGGCAAAAGAAAAAATTATCTTTCAGCAAAAAGGCGAAGGCGATCGCAGTATCGTTGGTGTTGTGTTTATTGGTGAATATAATGGTAAAGCCTTTTGGGCTGTACAACATTACCCAGTCGAATTTGGCGATGGTTTTGAGCCTTTAGCAGGAAAAATCCTCAGTAATTTACAATTGAGAAGCTAAGACAATGCCTCGACACTCTCCAAAACCGATCCTGGCATAGCCTTCTTTCTCACAGTAACCGCGCATGATGACTTCATCGCCATCGCAAAGAAAAGACCGCACTTCACCAGTTGGCAGTTCGACTGGCTGAACACCACGCTGAGTAATTTCTAGCAAACACCCTTGCGAGCCTTTCTCTGCACCAGAGATTGTTCCGCTAGCCAGCAAATCGCCAGGACGGAGGTTACAACCATTACTGGTATGGTGGGTAAGCATTTGCGCCACTGTCCAATACATCTGCTGAAAAGAACCACGGCTTAAGCGCAAAGGTTCCATCCCCGCCGCACGCATTTGGGCCGAACGCACCAGGACTTCCACTGTAATATCAATACTACCAGATTCAGTATTTACCCAAGAAGAGAGATAGGATAGCGGTAAGGGGTCGCCCTCGGCACGCTCAAAAGCCGGACTGCGGAAGGGTGCTAGAGCTTCCAGAGTTACCACCCAAGGCGAGATAGTAGTAGCAAAGCTTTTGGCTAAAAACGGGCCAAGAGGCTGATATTCCCAAGCTTGGATATCTCGCGCCGACCAGTCATTCACCAAACACAACCCAAAGATGTGTTCTTCAGCATTATCTATAGGAACAGGTTGTCCTAACTCATTTCCAGCACCAATAAAGAATCCAACTTCCAATTCGTAGTCCAACATCTGAGTTGGTTCAAAACTGGGGGTTGGCGCTTCCGGTTTTTTGATCTGCCCCTTGGGGCGCTGGATGGCGGTATCACTAAGCACAATTGAAGAAGCGCGTCCGTGGTAGGCAATCGGAACGTATTTGTAGTTGGGGAGGAGAGGATTATCGGGACGAAACAACTTCCCCACATTAGTAGCATGAAAAATTGCAGCGTAAAAATCAGTGTAATCGCCAATGTCGGCAGGTAATAAAAGCTCAACATCAGACATCGGAACGATCATTGCTTGTGCTGAAGGCGATCGCTCGTCCCATTGCAGTAGTTTGCTCAAGTGGCGGCGCAAAATTAATGCAGCCTCACTCCCCATCGCCATTAGTAGATTTAAGTTAGATGTTACACAGACTGCTTGCAGCTTTTCCGGGAGTTCTTGCAGCAGTCCAGCTTTACAACAAAGGAACAAATCTAATATTTGATCGCCAATAGCAACACCGATGCGTGAGGTTTCGCCGCTACTTGGAAATCGAAATACACCAAAGGGCAGGTTCTGAATCGGGAAATCAGTATCTGGCTGATTGGCAGATTCCACCCAACTACGCAAATTTGGGTTGTGAGTGATATCAATAGGACGGCTCATAAACAATTAAAAAATTGAAAAATCGGCGTTGCTGAATCGAGGCATGAATTTTGTAGAAGCAATTCATGAATTGCTTCTACGCCAGTAGATTGTCAATCTGATGTTAACAGTTTCAGTTCTTTGATCTCGTCTATCGGCTCTTGAAATGAGCAGGAACCAAAAGAGCGGAAAAAGCGTTGTCGAGCCTGCTTAATTTCTGCAATATTGAGGTAATAATCGCGCCAAGTAATAGCGTCGGTTGTGAATTGGAAGCTATTGCTGGCAGAGTCTTGGAGAACTTCTAGCGCTACTTGGGGCGTTACTTTTTGCCAATAAACTAATGCTGCCAACACAGCAACATTCAGAAAGCCGTGCATGAGAGTAGAAGGACTATCTGACTCGTATGTGACACGATAGTTACCTGGTAAGGGATGATGCAAACCTGCGGTTGCTTTAAAGGCGACTTGAGCATCAGCAAACAACAATATGCACTGACAAAGTTCGGTAATAGAGGGAAACGCTTCGATAGTGATTCCACCAGTGCGAATTTTAACAGCGGCTTTAGTATGTTTCAGCACCGCTAGATATGGCTGTACGTCTGCGTTAAGGGGAATTTCAAAAAATGCTTCTACGCCATCAGGCAAATAGGGAATGGCTCTCTCTATCTCTAGGGGCGAAAGTAGTGGAAATTCTAAAGACGTGACAGTGATATGATTTTTGCTATCGAGCTTGCTGGAGAGCGATCGCACTATTTCTATCTCCGACTCCCAATCTTTTGAAATAATCAAACTAAGCGACCACTGCTTTAAGTCTAATGTTGGTACTAATGCTGCAAACTCATTCAATCGGGACACTGGCAGCACGAAGCGATTCAGCATCCAACTGTAGGGCGTTAATTGATAATTTGCATAATTTACCATCGCTTCTTGCATACTCAGCTTGGCTGGAGGAAACAGTCCAGCATAGTCCACAATTGATGCGAGAAGTGCTTTTACTGATGGAAGCATGGGGTTTTACCTCCTTGCCTAAACTTCACCTAATGGTAGTGAGGTTGAAGCTTTGATTTCATTCAAAACAATACTGGTACGTACCTTATGGACACCTGGAATTTGCGTAATTTTCTCACTCAGTAATTTTTCCAAATGCTGATGGTTAGTGACGACAACTTTCAACAGGTAATCAAATTCGCCAGTGAGATGGTGGCATTCCAGAACTTCCGGTAACTCCTTTACCAGTTCGCAGAAGTGTCCGACACACTCAGGTTGATGGTGAGCAAGAGTAACTTGTGTAAAGCACAGCAAGTCTAAGCCTAGTGCCTCACGATTCACCAAAGTCACGTAACGGTCAATAAAGCCATTTTCTTCCAGCTTTTTCAATCTTTTTTGCAGCCCAGGCGCTGTGAGGTTAACTTGGCGTGCCAATTCAGCGTGAGTAATGCGGCTGTTCTCTTGCAAAAGACGTAATACCAGTCGGTCTTTTTCATCTAGTTGTTTGAGCGGCTCCGAGTTCTTACCCTTAGTGGTTTGATTTTTGGGCAACTTATCTCTCCAGGCGTACTCGTTCAGCATGTTTTATTGATAGCTTAATTTATAATAGATACCAAATCAAGCCTTTGAGTTAACAAAATCATGAATATGAACTCTAAAAATTAATTTTATAATCTTATTAGATACTTTTGGTTAAAAATCAAAACTAAAAGTATTGAACCCAAGTTGCAATTGGTCGTTAGTCATATCAACAATCGATAGCCTTACAAGATTTTTCCTCAGTTCTCAATATCTCCTCTAGATCAGGAGGAATTGAAATGAATGATTTTTGCCCCATAAAGCGTTTCGATCACCTTGAGTTCTATGTAGGGAATGCAAGACAGGCTGCACTGTTCTATTCCAAGTTTTTCGGATTCACCAATACTGCATATCGGGGTTTGGAAACTGGTAGCCGAGAAGTAGCATCCTATGTAATGCAGCAGGGGGATATCTGCTTTGTTTTGAGTACAGCGCTCTTTCCCGAACATCCCATCTCCGAAAGTGTGTTTAAGCATGGTGATGCAGTTGCCGTCATCGCCTTAGAAGTACCGGATGCTGTCAGTGCCTATAAGGAGACAACTAAACGAGGTGCCCTAGGAGCTATAGAACCGACAGAAGAAGAGGACGGATACGGAGTGTTGCGCTACGCTGCTATCCACGGCTACGGCGACACGTTAATTAAATTTGTAGAACGAAACGATTACTCTGGGGTATTTGCCCCTCACTTTGTGACTCGACAGCAGGCTGACAGCAGCAATTTTGCAAGGCTTCATAGCATTGACCATATTGTCGGTAACGTCGAATTTGGCGCAATGGACAGATGGGTGCAATTTTTCGCTGAGACGATGGGTTTTAGCCTGTTAGTGCATTTTGACGATCGTGCAATTTCCACAGAATACTCAGCATTAATGTCCAAGGTAATGCAGGACGGCACGGGCAAGATTAAATTGCCAATAAACGAGCCAGCTAAAGGTAGACGCAAGTCACAAATTGAAGAGTACTTGCAATATAACAACGGGCCTGGAGTGCAACACATTGCTTGCGCTACCAATAATATTATTGAGACGGTTTCTAAGCTGAAGAAAGCCGGAGTCGAATTTCTGCACGTACCAACAACATATTACGAAAACTTAGAAGAACGAGTGGGGAAAATCGATGAGCCTATCGAACAGCTACAAGAACTGGGCATCCTGGTAGATAGAGATGAAGACGGGTATTTGCTCCAAATTTTCACTCAGCCTGTGCAAGACCGACCAACGCTTTTCTTTGAAGTGATTGAGCGACATGGGGCACAAGGCTTTGGTGAAGGTAACTTCAAATCTTTGTTTGAGGCGATCGAGCGTGAACAAGCACTGCGGGGCAATTTATGACGCAAAGACGCTTAGAGCAGAGGAGATGGAACTATGACTTATTACTATAAGTTGGGAAATATTCCACACAAGCGGCACACCCAGTTTCGTCAACCGAATGGTTCTTTGTATCACGAAGAATTGATGGGGATACGTGGTTTTTCAGGTATTCAATCTCTGCTTTACCATTTGCGTCCACCCACCCAAATACACAAAATTTTGCTAGAGAGAACGGTAGAGATTGCCTATGAAGAACCAGGCCCCTTGCGTCATCGCCATCTACGTACAGCAACTGTAGAACCAGGAGGAGATGCTATCCAAGCGCGTATCCCACTTTTGACGAATGCAGATGTTTGTATTTCAGTTGCTCGACCAACTGAATCGATGTCGTATTGGTATCGGTTTGCTCACGGTGATGAGGTGATTTTCATCCATGACGGCACTGGTGTATTAGAGAGCCAGTACGGTATTCTTCGCTATCGTGTGGGCGATTATTTAGTAATTCCCACAGGAGTCATGTGGCGTATAATACCTGATGCAAACACAGAGCAACGAATGTTGGTAATTGAAGCAAACGGACACATAGAGCCACCAGCACGTTACCTCAATCGTTACGGGCAATTTCTCGAACACGCCCCTTACAACGAACGCGACATTCGCCCACCGGATGAGCTTGTTACCTATGATGAAACAGGAGAGTTCGAGGTACGAGTCAAAGCTAGGGACAGAATTACCAGTTACCTCTATCACCATCATCCCTTAGATGTCGTCGGTTGGGATGGACATCTCTATCCCTTTGCCTTTAACATTGAGGACTTTGAACCTATTACAGGTCGGATTCACCAACCCCCTCCGGTACATCAAACCTTTGAGGCTCCGGGCTTTGTTTTGTGTTCTTTTGTACCGCGCCTTTTTGATTATCATCCCCAAGCAATCCCTGCTCCCTATAACCATTCCAACGTCGATTCGGATGAGGTTATCTATTACGCTGCGGGGAATTTCATGTCCCGCAAAGGAATAGAACAGGCATCAATTACCATTCATTCCAGTGGTATTCCCCACGGGCCCCACCCAGGCATGTATGAGGGGTCAATTGGCAAGGAACGGACTGATGAACTAGCTGTGATGATTGATACCTTTCGTCCTCTGCGACTCACAAAGCACGCCGTACAGTTAGAAGACAAAGACTACGCTTACAGTTGGATTGGTAATAGGTAATCGATAATTGCTAATTGGCTCTTTTGTTCTCTCTTCTGTTAGCGTCTATAGCGTTCTTGGCGGTTCCTAAAAAAATCTTGTAGATAAAACTGAATTGCTATACAGCAATGCTAAATCATAAATCATTTGTGAAACTCTTTTTTATCTTTCTTTGTGTTCTTTGCGTCCTACCCTAGCGGGAAGCCGCTAGCGCGTCTATGTGGTTCGTTTCTATGACTCAAACTCTCACAACTACCCCAACAAATCTCACCATTTCGCCACGCATTGAAGAACGCTTGCGTCGAGGCGAACTCACCCAAAACCAAGTAGACAATTTTCAAAACTTCCTCACCGAAGTTGACCGAGAATTCTTACAACATCGCATCATTACCAACAACGCCTATACTCGCTGGTTCCGCAAAGGCACTGCGACAGATGAAGAACTGCGGCACTTCATCCGGCAATTCTCGGTTTTCTCTAACCAGTTTCTAATTGCCGCACTTCTGAAAGTAATCAACTCATCCACCCTCCAGCAGTCGCGTGCTAGTCGTGAGATATTGCTCAATGAACTGGGCGTGATTTACCGCCAACCTGGACAGCCAAGTAGCAGCAACCTTGCTCAAACTGAGGAAGAAAAAGACCGGGAAGGCGACCCTGAATTAGTCAGTACTGAGGGTACGGTAGACGGAGGTATCTGTCGTTTTCGTGCAGCGCATTTTGAATGGTTGCTTGGCGTTGCTGAGGGATTGGGATTGCACTATGAAGACATCGGCAAACGCAAGCACGGACGCCCCACAACTTTGCACTTTTGTGACGAACTACAACGTCTCTACGGTAGCGACGATCCGCAAATTGCCGAGGGCGCTAGTTTTGCAGTCGAAAACTGGGCAGCGGCTGGCTTTTGGCAGGAATTGGAAGACGGACTCACACGCATTAAGCAAACACGATACCCACATCTGCGCCTAGCGTTTTTCACCTGGCACAACCGCGTTGAGGCACAGCACGCTGGCCATACCTTGGAAGAACTTGAAGAAGTTTACTTTCACCCAGACTTTGACCAAGCTAAGTTTATTCAGGGAGGGCGAGAGATTCTCGAAGCTATAGCCGTTTTCTGGGATGGATTGAATAGCGATCGCCTTAACCACATCTACACATAATATAAAGGTGAAGGGCAATGGCAAAGCAACTATCATTTGAACCCGTTTGGTTTCCCTCTAATGAGCAAATTCAGGCGACCAATATCGCTGCGTTGATGAAGGAACTAAAATTGGATTCCTACCCAGAACTACACGCCTGGTCAGCACAGCATCGTGCTGAGTTTTGGGAGATGATGATTCAACGTTTGGGTATTTACTTCCGGGAGAAATACACTCAAATTGTTGACCTTACAGACGGTGTAGAATCTCCGCAATGGTTGGTGAATGCTCGATTTAACATTGCTGAGAGTTGTTTTCTGGCACCAGCAGACGCCCCCGCCATTATCTTCCAAGCAGAAGGGGGTTCAATTTCAACCCTTACTTATAGTGAACTCCACGCCCTAACTAACCGAGTCGCGAATGGACTTGTGGATGCTGGCTTTCAAACAGGCGATGCCATTGCTATTGCCATGCCCATGATTGCCGAATCTGTGGCAATTTACTTGGGAATTATCAAGGCTGGCTGCGTGGTAGTCTCCATTGCTGACAGTTTTTCTGCTGCTGAAATTGCTAAGCGGCTGCACTTGTCTAAAGCTAAAGCAATTTTTACCCAAGACTATATTTTACGCGGTGGTAAGCAGTTGCCCCTCTACACCAAAGTAGTTGATGCCAATGCACCCACATCCATTGTCCTGGGGTCGTCTGTAGAACTGCGTCCTGGTGATTTGACTTGGGAGGAGTTTCTCAGTAGCAACGACGAATTCAATGCCATTCCAGCCCATCCCGACGCTTACACTAACATCTTATTCTCCTCTGGCACCACCGGAGAACCTAAAGCTATTCCCTGGACACACACTACACCAATCAAATGTGCTACTGATGGGCATTTGCATCACGACATCCATCCAGGCGACGTAGTCGCATGGCACACCAACCTAGGATGGATGATGGGGCCGTGGCTGATTTATGCCAGTCTCATCAATAGGGCGACTATAGCCCTTTACTGTGGGACACCTACAGACCGAGGATATGGACAGTTTATACAGGATGCAGGCATAAATATACTTGGTGTAGTACCTAGTCTGGTTAATACTTGGAAAACAACTGCTTGTATGCAAGGGCTAGATTGGAGCGCTATTAAAGCGTTTAGCTCGACTGGTGAGTGTTCTAAGCCAGAGGATATGCTCTATCTAATGTCCTTAGCTGGATATAAACCAGTTATTGAATATTGCGGCGGTACAGAAATTGGTGGAGGCTATATCACTGGTACTTTGGTACAGCCTTGTGCCCCCTCGACTTTTACCACGCCCGCCTTGGGTCTGGACATTGTTATTCTCGACGCAGACGGTCATCCGGCAGACAAAGGCGAAGTATTTATTATCCCTCCATCGATTGGACTCTCCACTGAGTTGTTAAACAAAAACCATCACCAAGTCTACTTTGCCAATACCCCCCCACTTCCAGACGCGCCATGGCGCGTCTCTACATCTCTGCCCATCTCCCCATCCCCCCATCCCCCACTCCTCCCATCCTCCATTTCCCTGCGCCGCCATGGCGACCAGATGGAGCGGTTGCCCAACGGCTACTACCGCGCTTGTGGTCGCGTTGACGACACCATGAATCTAGCAGGTATCAAAGTTAGCTCGGCTGAGATTGAACAAGTCCTTGATGAGGAGGAGGGAATATGTGAAACTGCTGCTATTGCTGTTTCTTCTCCAAACGGGGGGCCGAGCCAATTAGTCATTTATGCAGTGGTAACACCGGATGTTCAAGACAATAAAGCCACACTTATGACAACCTTACAAGCAGCAATTAACCAGCGTCTCAATCCCCTATTCAAAATTCGCGACATTGTCATAGTTGATGCTTTACCTCGCACTGCTTCTAACAAAGTTATGCGTCGTGTATTGCGCGATCGCTATCGGGATATCTTAGCTCAACCTGCGAGGTTGTCTAAATCCTAGAGAAAATCTAAGCAAAACCGCGTGGTAATTGTCTGCTTACAGTCTTTGATTTGAGTGGAAAGTATGACAACTATCAAACCCGAAGAAAGAAATTTAAATGCCTTCAAGCTTGAAGATTACGATGTGAGCCGGGAATCTGGTTTTTTACCGATACATTCTCCTGCTCAAGCTCAATTGCCGCAGGTGTTCTGGCAGGTGCAACAGATTGCTGCCTTGCTGCCCAAGTTGTTAGCTACTGGAAAAATTCGCCAGGTGATTAAGAACCTCTTGGAAGTAGACGTGGAGCGAGAAACGTTAGATGATATGCAGCTGCGTCGAGCCATGCAGGTGTATTCCTACCTGACTCATGCTTACATCTGGGGTGAACCAACACCCACCAAGATACTGCCGCGTAATATTGCTGTACCTTTCTACAATATCTCTCAAAAACTGGGAAGACCTCCAGTCTTGTCCTATGCTTCCTATGCCTTGGACAACTGGGTGCTAATTAACGAAACTGAACCGATTGAAATCGGCAATATTATGGTGTGGCAGAATTTTTTGGGCGGTTTAGATGAAGACTGGTTTATCCTCATTCACATCGAAATTGAAGCCAAAGCTGCACCTGCACTAGCAGCCATTCCCATTATTCTGGAGGGGATTGCTGGCGATGACACTACCACGGTACTTGATGGTTTACGGGATATCAGAGAGGCATGGACAAACATCAACAACAGCATGAGTCGGATGCCAGAAGGCTGCGATCCCTACATTTACTATAATCGGGTGCGTCCCTACATTCACGGCTGGAAAAATAATCCGGCATTGCCAGAAGGACTCATATATGAAGGTGTAGAGGCTTATGGCGAAAAGCCTCAGCAGTTTCGCGGCGAGACAGGCGCGCAAAGTAGTATCTTACCTACTATGGATGCTCTGTTCAATATCACTCACGAACGCGACCCCTTATGGGAATTTTTGATAGAAATGCGAGACTATATGCCAGCGAAACACCGTGGCTTTGTGGAGGCAGTCGAAAAACGTTCAACACTGCGGGATTTCGTTCAGAAACGTTTGGATAGAGCGCCCAAGCTGAAAGATTTATATAATGATTGCGTTTCTCTTATAGAAAAATTCCGTAGCAAACACCTAGAATTTGCTGCCCGTTATATCTACCAGCAAACTGCTAGGTTCAACAATAACACCGCTATTGGTACGGGTGGTACGCCATTCATGCAGTATCTGAAAAAACATCGTGATGAAAGCAGTCAGCATATGTTGAAATCATAGTTTAAAGAGCTTCAGTCATTTCTTTCTTCATTTGCGCGATCCGCTTATCAGCCGCGTTATCGCATCTGCTGACGTTCGTAAACAAGTCTCAATTCTTCTTGGTGCTGCCAAGCCCAATCTGCCAAAGCTGCGATGGGTTCAATCAGCTTTTCACCAAAGGCAGTAAGGCTATATTCCACCTTTGGCGGCACAACCGGATACACAGTTCGTTCCACAACACCAGCTGACTCCAACCTTCTCAGGGTTTGTGTCAGCATTTTTTTCGACACTCCAGGAATATGATTTTGAAAATCGGCGTTGCTGATTTGAGGTATGAATCTAAGTGTAGAGACGCGAAATTTCGCGTCTCTACAAGGGTTTTGGAATCACACCAAATCATTTTCATACATGGATTCAGCAACGCCTGAAAATCACTGTATCGCTTAGTGCCAAAAGATAAAACGTACAATACTGGGGGCGTCCATTTATCTCCTACCAGATCGAGTATTTGCCGCACAGGACAGTCTGGGCTGAGGAGTTGTCGATCGTTTTTGGGAACCATATGGTAACTATATCACCACAGAGTACCTACTTGTGAAAAAGAGTCCGAATCAGTCACACTGCTTTAGTGGTTGAAACAGAGCGAATTGAATGAAATCATTAGAAAACAAAGTTGCGCTGGTTACAGGTGGCACTTCTGGTATTGGACGCACTAGTGCGATCGCGTTTGCTCGTGCTGGTGCCAAAGTTGTTGTAGTCGGACGGCGTGAAGAAGAAGGAAATGAAACTGTCCGCTTGATTGGTGAGGCAGGTAGCGACGGTTTGTTTGTCAAAGCCGATGTCTCTAAAGAAGCAGATGTAGAAGCAACCGTCGCAGCAACTATAAACAAATTTGGCAGCCTCGACATCGCATTTAATAATGCGGGTATGCTGGGTCAAAATGCCTTACTGGCAGCTCAGACAGAGCAAGCTTACGACCGGGTCTTCGGAGTTAATGTCAAGGGGGTTTTTCTATGTATGAAGTACGAAATTACCCAGATGTTGGCTCAGGGCAATGGTGGAGTTATCGTTAATACATCTTCCATCAATGCTTTTCGTCCCTTGGCACCTGGCTTATCGATTTACGACGCCTCTAAAACTGCTGTAGTTATGTTGACAAAAGCAGCAGCACTGGAATACGCATCCCAAAAAATCCGAGTTAATGCGATCGCACCAGGCCCAATTGAAACTGAAATGCTGAACGAGGCGACTGGCGGCAATTCTAAAGCTTTCGAGGGCTTTGTTCCTGCCGGACGTTTGGGCAAACCCGATGACATTGCTAATGCTGTTCTCTGGCTGTGTTCTGATGCTGCCGATTTTGTCACCGGACACACCCTTGCTGTTGATGGAGGGATACTAGCAGCGTAACGATCCAAATTTCATCCCTATGGAATAGGCAACACGAGCAGTTTTTTGGATTTTCGGGGCGGAAATCTTGTCCGCCCTACAAGGATCAATCATTTATTCTCCCTGGTTCTTTTTGAGCTTGTAGTCATTCCCCAGGCGACAGAGAGACTTTTTTTGGGCAAGATGCTCAAGTAATAGCTCAAACTTGGAAAAATAACACACTGCTACTGACAAACCAGCGTTTGAAAAGTTGATTGGAAAAGTCTGAAAATCTGGAACTTTATCGCTTCACTTTGTAGTTAACTATATTCCAAAAGGTGAACTCTAAATAATTAATATAGGAATCAAAAAGGGTTATTCGCTAATTTTCAATCACAAGAAGGTGATGCATCATGACATCCTTGAGTCGCTATGGTTGGATGCGTCGCTCAGGAACTATCTATGCAAGTGTAGCACTTATACTTACAGCTTTATTCTCTTGGTCGCTGCCTGTTGTGGCTGTATCCAGTTCTTTCGGTAAAAACAGCACCACTGTATCTAACCTCAAGCAACAAGAACAAACTCGGTGGATTGAAATTGACTTGTCTGAACAACGGTTAAATGCGTGGGAAGGTAAACAACTTATTTACTCATACCGAATTTCTACAGGCAAAGCATCCACCCCCACACCCACAGGTAAGTTTTTGATTGCTTCTAAGTATCGCTATAACCGGATGCGGGGTAGGGACTACGACATTCCTGATGTTCCTTACGCTATGTATTTTTACAAAGGCTATGCCATTCACGGTGCTTACTGGCATAACAAATTTGGTACGCCAGTCAGCCACGGTTGCGTGAATTTACCAGTTAAGGATGCTGGCAAGTTGTATAAATGGGCAAATATAGGGACATTAGTAGTAGTACATAAGTAGAAACTGGTTAGTGGTTAGTGGTTAGTAGTTAGTGGTTAGTAGTTAGTGGTTAGTGGTTAGTAGTTAGTGGGGAATAATAAACAACTAACCACCAACAAACAACAATAAACAATCTCTAACTCAACTGCGCTACGAGTTGATTTTCTAACAGGGTTTCATTCGTCAGCAAATCCTCAACGGTAATTCGCAAAAAGCGCTGATCGTCAACTAAAAACTGGATTTTAATGCGATCGCTCCCTGGAAACCCTGGTGGTGTCAGGTTGGCAATTGTTCTCGCCCCATCTTTATCGTTGAGGGGTTTAACGCTAGTTACACCGCTATCGAGACGGCGAGTAATTAGGCGATCGCCATCAAAATAAACTTCCGTACCGCCCGTATCTGCTCCCAATTCCCCCATAATTAATTCTATGCTGGGCTGGCTTTCCACAGAAGCACCCAAAACTAACTGCACTGGTTGACTCATCGGATAAGGTTGCCCAGCTCTAATGATCGGATGCCAACTGTGACGATGATTACGTCGATCCCAGTAGCGAATGCCGTAGCTGTGGTAAAGAAAATCTTTGATTTCAACGCCTTGAGTAACCTGTAAAGCGCCTTGGGCAATGGCTTCAAACGGGCGATCGCAACGAATTTTTTCTGGTTCAAAATATTGCCTTACCCATGTCTGCACTGACGGTATTTGTACCGTGCCACCCACCAACAACACAGCATTAATATCTGCAACTTCTATGCCTTGGCGTCGTGCTTGCTGCAATAGCTGAGTCATCGAATCATCAAGCCGCTCAAAAAAGGCGTGGTCTCTAAGGATACTTTCCAAAGTCTCGCGGTTTAATTCCAACTCGTAACTTTCAAACGTTTCATCATTAAAATAAACTTCACTCGCCTGGGTTTGCGCTGACAATTGAATCTTCACCTTCTCAGCCAGTCGCATTGTCAAAGGACTGACTGCTAAACCTTGAGTCTGGGCAAAGTGATCAACTATCCAATTGTCTAAATCGGAACCACCCAAATTTTGCCCAGCTTTTGCTAAGACGCGGGCAGTTTTTACTTTTTGCTTCGAGTCTTCTGCTAAAGATTTATTTCCAAATTTCAGCAAAAACCCAACAGGTTTACTAGCTAATTTGACACTTTTATCCAACTGTACCAAGGACAAGTCCAACGTACCGCCGCCAAAGTCAATCACCAAGATAATTTCTTGGTCTGCCATACCATAACCCAAAGCGGCGGCTGTGGGTTCATCCAGCATCCGCACCTGTTCTACTGGTAGTGCTTGACAAACTTTGCCCAACCAATAACGATAAGCTTCAAAGCTATCTACAGGTACGGTTAAAACCAGTGATTCTACCCCACCTTGCATGGGTGCTAATTCTTGAATCACTTGGTTGAGGAACCATTGCCCGACTTGTTCAAAAGTAACTATTTGCCCGTCTAATTCGGGTAAAAAACCTTGGATATCCGTGCCAATCCCGCGTTTAAAGGTGCGGAAAAATCGCGGATCGTTTTTTAAGTCTAAACCGCGATCGCGCACTTGTTGCCCTACTAAAACTTGCGCTTTCGCAGCATCTTCCACATATACCAAACTGGGAATCAGTGGCGGGTTGAGACTTTGTTGCACTGATAAACCCGGTAGATTTAACGTTTCTGGCTCTTGGGTGATAGGATTCCAACGAGCAATAACTGTGTTGCTTGTACCAAAATCGATTGCGATCGCCATATTTAATAAATTCGCGCTTCTCTTACCAAGACGCAAACAGCTACTTTACTTCCAAGAAAAATTATTGTTTATTAACCACCAAGAGCGCAAATGGGTAATGGCTTCTTCTTTGTGCTTGGCTTCAACTTCGATCCAAGGTGCTTTGTAATAGACACTCGGCATAACGGTAATTAAATCACTGTGCTTCCTATCTTTGAAAGCTTCTTCACCGTTGGAAATATGTACCATCTGCCACTCAGGGTTAGCCCAAGTTTGTTGGGCAGCATAAAACATTTCTGCCACACTCGCATCATCGTAGCTGTCTAGGTTTTCGTGGCAGATGTGGTGATGGGCATCAAATACCATTGGCACACCAGCACGTTGGCAAACTTCTAAAATTTCACTGGCACTGTAGGCATATTCATCATTTTCCAAAGTCAAGCGGCTTTTAATGTTTTCCGGTAGTTCTAAAATGACTTTTATTAATTGTTCGGGACGTTGAGATTTGCCACCGTGAATATTCATCGCTGAATAAGGCGAACAAGGTAAACCTAACAAATCCATTGTTCGGGCGTGTCGTTCTAAAATTTTGATGCTTGTTGCCACTACTTGTGATGAATCAGAACTTAACACCACGTATTGATCGGGGTGCAACACCATTCTGATCCCCAATTTTTCTGCCCGCTGCCCAATTTTAGCTAAATCAGCGCTCATTTCCTCTAATATATTTGCACCGACCTCATCCTCCAAGTCACTCATCGGAAATAGTGCAGAGGACATACGATAAAGTCGAATATCGTGCTTTTGACAAAAAGTTAATGCCCCATCCAGACGCTGCAAGTTATCCCGATAAAGTTCTCTGAGGGTGCTAGCGCGTTGTCCTTCACTCAGTTGTAAGTAGCGCGTGCGCGTAATCGTCCGAAAGCGCACCTCTTTAGAGAAAGTAATGCAAACTAGCCCTAAGTAAGGCGTAGTGTTTTGCGGCTTGGGCGGTACTAATGAGAGATTGTCTAACTCAATTGAGGCCATTAACTCAATATTTCTGTGTCACTATCTCTTTGATTTAACAAACTTTTGCCCTTTATTGATTAGTATCTAAAGACAGAAGCTTTAGATTAGAGTTTGTCTAAAAAGTCATTAATAAAACACTATGCGTTGCTGTGGTGGCGTAACCATCTCGACCTTGAAGCAATACATTCAATCGCAAGACCATCCAGAGATAGACTGAGTTAGGCGCTGTTCCCTTCCCTCGTTTTCACATTGGTCAGAGAACGCGCCTTCTCTCCGATTAAGCTAAATTATTCGTAAACAGCGATAACCCCGGTTTCTTTGAAGGTACAGCTGGCGAATAGGAGGTGGCGCCCCTCATCAACGATTTTTCGTCATTCCACCAGATGTACCAGACGCGTACGCCGCAGGCGTCCCGCAGGGTAATTTTGCGTCTGGTACAAACCAATTTGTGGTCGAATCAAGGGTCAGACCCACCATTTGCCAACAGTCGTAATGAACTGTGTACACCAGCACGCATGAAAATCTTTTTTCCCTTCCTTCTGCCCTCTGCCTCATTTTCAAGCTAGCATCCTTTGAGAAACCGGGGTTCTGATACCCTCGATATTCACAAATCAATAGGATTGCTATATTATTCGGTAAGTGTCGTTGGCTTGAAGACGACATCGACCCAGTAATTGCTGCTACGATAGGTCTGGTTAGGAAAGCCGCCCTCTATACCTACGTCGTAAGTGTATACACCATTGCCGCTTTTTTCATCATCGGGCAGTGCGTGCAGTGGCCCATTCTTGACAGTGGTGTTATTAAAGAAGTTTTCAGTAACCGTATACTTGCCTTGACTTGCATAGTAGG
Organism: Fischerella sp. PCC 9605; assembly: GCF_000517105.1. Classification (GTDB taxonomy): domain Bacteria; phylum Cyanobacteriota; class Cyanobacteriia; order Cyanobacteriales; family Nostocaceae; genus PCC9605. The sequence continues at coordinate 1,764,262 of NZ_KI912148.1, forward strand.
AAGCAATGAAGGTTTGCCCTGCCTTGATCGGAATTGGTGGGTACAACTGAACCGTCTGCCAACCAGGAGTCGGTGCCTGGCCTTCGATGAGTGCTCCTTTACCCAGCAAATCACCTGTTTCACTCCAAATATGAACCTTATAACCACTGCTAATCGGTACAGCCCGGTAGAACCGGACGGCGCTGATTTCGCCGTCCACATCACTACGCAACTTTACTCCTACTTCTACGGGTTTGGTATCGGGGTCAACTGAATTGTTCGGCGAACCCCACAACGAATAAGTCTGCGTATCTGCAAATGCCGACTGTGAGTGCAAACCATTAGGTAATAATCCAGCCAGCAGAACTATACCAACAATACGCATGATAGTGCGTTGATTTCGCCACTGAGCGTGTTGCATTTTATTCTCTTTATTTAGGATTGAAATTTGAAAGTTTGTTCTTAATGTATCATCAACAGTTGTGTCAAAAAAAACTAACGAACAAAAAAACTTTCAAGCCAACCAAGATACTGTTAATGCGCCTTACTTGCTCCCAGATACAATTCGCCTACTTTCGGATCATTTAATAATTCCAGACCAGGGCCTGTAATTGCGTCACGTCCAGACTCCAACACGTAACCCCGGTGAGCCATTTCTAAAGCCTTACGAGCATTTTGCTCTACCAGTACAATTGCTGTGCCTCCTCGGTTAATTTCTTTAATCTGCTCAAACACCTGAGTTACCAGAATCGGAGACAAAGCGGCGGAAGGTTCATCCAAAAGCAGCAAGCTGGGTTCTAGCATCAAAGCTTTACCCATCGCCAACATCTGACGTTCACCACCCGAGAGAGTACCAGCACGTTGGCGACGGCGATCGCTAAGCCTGGGAAACATGGTAAATATTTTGTCTTTGAGTGGTTGCAGAGGCACATCACGCACAAAAGCACCCATTTCCAGGTTTTCTTCCACTGTCAGGGAAGGAAAGACATTAGCAATTTGCGGTACGTAACACATCCCCCGCTGCACGATTTGATTCGACTTTAGCCCAGTGATATTTTCTCCTTTGAAGGTTATTGTGCCTGTATGGGGAGTTAATAACCCAAAAATGGCTTTTGCCAAAGTTGATTTACCTGCACCATTGGGGCCAATCACTGTCACCAGTTCCCCAGGGTAAACACAAAAATTTACACCTTGCAGAATATCTACATCTTTTATATATCCAGCATGGACATTTTGAACTTCTAATAAATAGTCATTAGTCATTAGTCATTAGTCAATGGTCATTGGTCATTGGTCATTGGTCAATAGTCATTATTTATTAGTCATTCGTCAAGAGTCACTTGTTTAGTTACAAATGACAAATGACAAATGACCAATGACTATGGACTATGATGGCGTTTTTTGCAAATCTGGTCTTTCTTCTGGGACGATCGCCCCTTCTACTGGGCAAACCTGGATGCATATGCCACAGTCAATGCAGGTGGCAAAGTCAATCCAGTACCAATCGGTTCCTTTGACATTTTTGCCCGGGCCAGGATGAATACATGCAACTGGACAGGCGTCTACGCAATCAGCGACGCCTTCACAGACCTCGGTAACAATTGTATGTGGCATAAAGTTCCCCTCTTTTTAGATCGCGATCGCTGTACTGAGTACAGTTGTTTCTACACTAGCAACAATGGTTAGTCATTAGTCATTAGTCATTAGTCAAGAGTTAGTGGTTAGTAGTTGTAGAGACGTGCCATGGCACGTCTGTACATTGGTTAGTTGTTAGTGGTTGTTAACTATGCCCAATGCCCAATGCCCACTCTCCCACTCCCCTTCATTCGGGTCTTAGGTCGTTAGATATTTCCACAATACCCCTAGTTCCATCAATCCGTACTTTCTGACCATCTTGTAAAATCCAAGTCGCATTATGTACATCCATAACCGCAGGTATACCGTATTCGCGAGCTAAGATCGCTCCGTGAGAAAGCCTACCACCAGCTTCAGAAATCAATCCTCCGGCTCTAACCAACATGGGTGCCCAACCAGAATCTGTATAAGGCACTACTAAGATTGTCTCTCTGTCAATCTCTGGTATTGCTTGTAAATTTCGCATCACCTTCACTCTGCCTGCGGCTTGTCCGGGACTGGCGGGAATGCCCTGCAATACGTGATCGGGAGAGAGAGGAGTTATTCGAGCAGGTAAGGCGGGGGGAGTGTTACCGTAAACTAAAAGCGGTACTGGATTGAGCTGACTGTGTTCTGCAAGTAGCGATCGCCTTAATCTCACGATATCTGGTAACTGCTCGATCAACTCCGGTTCTGTTCCCTCAACCAGGCGTCGCACTTCCTCAAATTCCAGAAAAAAGATATCTCCAACTTCTTTGAGTAAGCCATCTTTTAACCAAACTTGTTCCAGTGCCACAAATGACCAACGCAAGTGTGCTAATAACTTAGAATAAACCTCCGTAACTTGCCCTTTGAGATCCACACGTCCTTGCACCAAACCTTTTTTTCTCTTTTCTGGACTTGTTTGCAGTCTTGGTGAGACCAGCCCCCGTCTTGGCTTGGTGCCAGATGGGGGACTGGCGAACCCGAAGGGCTGTTCATCTCCCTGCATGAACTGCACAAACAACTGCCTTACCGCTTGGGGTTCTTCCTTCCAAGTGGGAACGGCAATATCAGTTCCTACCTCGCTTAAATAACCGTAATGTTGCAGTAACTTGTCATACTCGGCCAGAATTTCTTGCCCTGATTCAGAACGTGCCATGTCCTCAAACACCGTATCCTGATCAAACTGCGGGAATTCCTGTTTGGCTTTGGCGGCTAAATCGTGGAGCGATCGCAATGCTGCAACTTCTGGTGTGAGACTGTTATCAAGTTTCCCGTCTTTAACTTTAAATATTGCTTGACGCACCGCCGCACTCAATGGAGCCAAAATACTGTAATAAGTGGCACGGTGCAGTAAATCTAGAATGTAGTTAATTCTCGTCAACAGCCCTGGCGGTTCCAATTCTTCCGCTGATTCTAAAGACAACTGAGATAAGCCAGGCGCAAAAAGTCTGCGGTAATCTCGCTTAAAATCTCTCTCTAACCATAACTCCCGCATTAGCAACCGCAGCAGTCCTGGTAAACTCTCCAATGTGGAATTCAACGGGGGCTTGCTCAATTTCGCTCCCCTAGTTAAAAACTCCAGACTTTCTGGTGGTAATCCCATGCGGCGGAAAATTTGTCCTAAGAGAGTAGCATTAAAATAGGCATGAGAATAATGCAGTGTCGCCGTTTCATTAAAATCTAATCCTAAGGAGCGTTGACCTAGCACCAGAGCAAAAAGCGCTCCCCACACACCACAGGTTAAGGGACGATTAATTGACCAAGTTAAGGGGCGAATTAGGCCGGGAATCACTTCTGCGGCTATTTTGCGTGTCCAGATCGGTAGCAGGGTACTAATTGGGCGGGTTTGCAGTACCCAAAGTGTTTGTCCATCGTAACTCCACTCGATATCTTGGGGAACACCGTAGTAACGGTCTTCTAAACGTCGAGCTAAGTATGCTACTTGTTTGATTAATGCTGGTGGTACCCGTCCTTGACCCTCTAGTTGAATCAGCGCTAAATTTTCTGTATCGACGACAAAAGCGCGATATTGTTCTGGTGTGACGCGTCCAGAAACAACTTGAGCAGCGCTTCCTGGCAAAGCCTCAATGACTACTGCATCTTGTTCTTGAGTCATGGGATCGCGGCTGAACGCCACGCCAGAATAAACGCTTTGAATTTGTTGTTGAACCAGCACCGCCATTGCTGTGTCTCTGACGTTGCGATCGCGGCGGTACTGCACTGCTAGGGGCTGATTATAGGAAGCCTGAACTTGGGCGATCGCGTTTTGCAAACCTTCTTTGGTGGTGACATTTAAAACTGTTTCGTACTGTCCAGCCCCGGAAGCTTGTTCTGAGTCTTCACCGATGGCGGAAGAACGCACTACTAAAGGACATAAATCTGATGGTTTGAGAAAGTCAATTAATGCTTCGGGATCTTCATAGGGAGTAAGTACCCATCCCTTAGGGACTGGATAACCCCATCGCTTAATTTGAGATAATCTGGCTGCTTTGTATCCGACTAAATTAGCATCTAATTCGTCATCCAGAGAAAGAATTCCTTGATCGCCCCGCAAAAATTGCAATACTGATTGTGACTCTGGTTGCGCCTCTTGGACTGGGAGATCCAAATCATCAGGCATTTGTTTGTAAATCCAACCCAATAATGCCGCAAGTGCCACAGCAGCAGTGATTAAAAATGCATTGTCTAGGTGCAAAATCCCCAAAATCATCGGAAATATAAACAAAACTACATATTTTGCCAACAGGCGATCGCGAAAAATCGTAAAACTAATACTGGCGACTAAAAATACAAATCCAGCTGCAAGGGGATCGTGTACCATAAATCCCCAAACAACGTTCGTAGTGCCTGCTCCTCTACCCATCCAGTATCTGCCCATGACTAGAGCAATCAGGGCTACCAATTCCCAAGCTGAACCATCTGGAAAGAAAGCACGAGCAATCAGGACTGCGGCAATTCCCTTTGCAGCCTCCGATAATACCGCCAAAATTCCTGCAAATGTACCGCCATGATAGAAAGCGGCTGATACTCCAATGTTGCCAGTACCAATTTCCGCTAATTGCCGCCCCTTGAGAGCTTGAGTAATCCAGGCAATTAACGGTAATGCACCCAACAACGGGCAGACAATCAAAATAATTAAGACACCCCAGAGTTCAAGCATGTTGGATTTTGGATTTTAGATACATCTTCAATCTAAAATCTCAAATCTCAAATTGTTAATAAATTTTAGGAGTTTTTATAAATACATTGAGAAATTTTCTCAAATTTTCCATGTGCTGTTTCCAGTCATGGATTTTGGGAACGACCAAATAAGAAATAAAACTCCCCCAGAAGGTTGACATAGACTATCCAATGCTGTCAAGGTGCGAATCATACAAAATAAATGTTTTACATTATGTCTTAATGCCTTGGCGGTAAAAGTTATCTTTTAAACCACCAAGGCACTAAGACACAAAGGTAAAAATAACCTCTTTCATCTAGATTGAGGTGTTTATATACTTCAGACCCTGATTCTGGGCTGTCTCGATTGAATTTAATTTACTGCATAGGCTGCTTGCAGCGCCCAAATAATCAGAGCTGCAATTCCTCCCAAAACTAGCACGGTGGAAATAGTGACTAGTTTTGGAGAATCTGCACCCTCAAATTTCATGATTCCTCGGTTTAAATCGGACATAGGTTTGTAATCCCCTTTTAATTGCAGTGCTAATTTGTCGGTTCTGATTGTAGTCTTTTAGTTCGCAACTGATGCGAAGTAACTACTATTATTTTGTTTAAGCTTTGCAAAGTTGGCATCATCACAATTACTTAAGCCAAACGAAATATTATCTGCTTTTATACATTACTTACGGTTAATTATTTAAATTAGGTATAAGCTATAACAGTATTGGTAATTGGTAATTGATGAAAACCCATTACCTATTACCCATTACCCATTACCAGCCTCCACGAGAGATATATTTTGATAACAATTTACTGAAATTTAAAGGTGTTTGCAAGTGAAAGAAATACTGGTAATAATTTTAGCGGTAGTTGTTAGCTTGTTTGTGGTGATTGAAATTGGACTGCGATCGCTTTTTGGTTTTGGTAATCCCTTAATTTATATTGCTGATGAGCAAATTGGCTATTTGTTAGCTCCCAACCAGCGCACCCGTCGCTATGGCAATCGCATTGAGATTAATCAGTATTCTATGCGAGGTGAAGCAATACAGCAGACAACTTCATCTTCTACCCTGCGGGTGTTGCTGTTGGGAGACTCAATTGCTAACGGTGGCTGGTGGACAGACCAAGATCGTACAATTTCTAGTCTCATGCAGCGCTCGTTAGCATCGGCAAATATTAGTAATTATCAGCAAATAGAAGTGCTAAATGCTTCAGCTAACTCTTGGGGGCCAAGAAATGAATTAGCTTATTTACAAAGATTTGGCAATTTTAACGCCCAAGCAGTGGTGTTGCTAATTAATACAGATGACTTATTTGCTACTGCTCCCACATCTTTACCAGTGGGACGCGATCGCAACTATCCAGACCGAAAACCACCTTTAGCATTGGTAGAAGTGTTTCAGCGTTATGTCAAAAAGCCGAAACCGATACCAGAAATGCAAGCAGTACAAAAAGAAGGTGGCGATCGCGTGGATGTAAATTTAGAAGCAATTAGTAAAATTCAAACATTCGCGCATCAAAATAACAGCCAATTTCTACTGGTCATGACTCCCTTAGCGCGTGAAATTGGTTCACCAGGCCCTCGCGACTATGAAATTAAAGCACGTCAGCGCCTGACTGAATTCACCAAAGCGAATCAAATTACTTATATAGATTTTCTGCCGCTATTTAACGCCACCAAAAACCCAAAAACCTTATACCAAGACCACATCCACCTCAACTTGCAAGGAAATCAACTAGTGAGTGAGGCGATCGACCAAAAGTTGGTAGAGTTATTGGATAAATAAACTCTCAACCTAGAAGTTTCTCGTTTTAACTTAGAAAGTTTTCATTTCAACCCAGAAAGTTCTCATTTCAACCCAGAAGTTTCTCGTTTCAACATAGAAAGTTCTCATTTCAACCCAGAAGTTTCTCGTTTCAACATAGAAAGTTCTCATTTCAACCCAGAAGTTTCTCGTTTAAAATCAGAAGTTTCTCGTTTTATCCTAGAAATTTTTTATTCTGAACTCGGATGATGAACCTCAAAGTAGGAAAAATGAACTTCTGAGGTTATACGATGGTGTTGCACAGCCTACTGATTTCTTATGTTGCATCGGCTGCAACAACTTCAATTGCCTTTTCCAGACAATTTTTACCACTACTTTTACATTCAGGGATCTCAATGTCTGGCTGAACTCCAACACCCTCAATGGTATTGCCTTTGGGTGAAGCTACTTGAATAGTCGGAGCAATTAGGGCGAAACCCTGCCATCTCAGCTTAAAAGCTTCGCCCCCATACAATGCCCCCATCGTGCGAACACCTAGTAGTTTGACTCCATATTCTTGAGCTGCTGCTGCAAATAAATCACAGGACGATCCGCAGCGATCGTCAACCAAGACAAAATGAGGTCGTGGATCTTTCTTAGCTTGCGATCGAGTTCGCCACTGGGTATAGGGCTTTTCGTTCGATAGTTTAATTTCTGCCTCAGCTTGAGCATTGATCGCATCATCAAAATACCCTTGAAAAATGTATGGCTGCTTTATTGCCAGACCATCGCGAGTTCTATCTGTCCAAAGTACTTTGTCAGGGCCAATGAGGTCTTCAATTAGGTAGCTAATGCTAGATCCAGCCCCACCACCATTTCCACGCAGATCGAGGAGAATCACTTTTGCATTGGAAAGTTGGGCTTTGGCTTGCTCAACTGCAACCCTAGTAATTTGGGGAATAAGGAAGCTTTTTACCCGAAGAATTCCGACTTCACCCTTCATTTGGGCTGAAACAGCAGGGGCGATTTTGTCAGTTGATGAAGGTTTTTGTTCAATCAAACGGAACAATTTTTCGCCCTCAACCGGATCTAAAAGCCTCACATGAGACATTGAAAGCTTCTTCAGTTGGTTGGTGATGAGTGTAGTCAACTCCGACCTTGACCAATTTGGCTTTGTGTTGACTTCGGTTATTAGCGCCTTTAAATGCTATTGTCGTAGTTCTTTCTTAAAAGTAGGATCAAAAATTTTGTTATCCAATGTTTGATAAACGTTATTGATAAACAGCTTTGCTTCTGAAGAAGAGACGGTATCTGTTCCTTTTAACGTTGAGGCGGTGAACCAATCTAAGAAAACATCTTCTTCGCCCTTAGTTTGACTCATTTCCCTGCCATCTTCTCTACTAGGTTGGTTGTTAGCCCGATCAACGTTGGAGGATAGGCAGCTTGTCAAATTTAAAAGTGTGATGAGAAGCAAGAACTTCTTTAAATATACAGTTTTGTGCATAAGTTCTTCGATGATGTTGGCGTGAAGCTTGTTTTGTGGCAACTGCACATAGTAGACACAATCGATCATCGACAAGCTGCTCAAATTTTGTCTTTCAGTTTCTTGTGAAATTTATCAAAATCTTTTGATTTCACGAACAAAAATTCCAGCCTCTAGCCCTTATTTACAGTAAGTTTGGAAAGAGCTTTAGAGTTTTCACTTGAGTGCGATCGCTCTTGGAGGTCAGATTGATGTCTTCCCAGCCAGCTATCCATCCATCGAACATTATGAAGGGTGAGTGGGTGCTATCCAGTCAAACTCTCCATGCAGGTGGACTGATAGTTGAGCACCAAATTGAACCACCAGCCGAAGCTGAAGCACCTGGCGGACTTACCCATCATTTATTAGCGTTGCAACTGAGTGATGGTACACGCCAAGTTTCTCGAATTGATGGGCGCGAGTATGATGGGCCTTTGCTACAAGGGGAAATGCTTCTCATTCCGGCTGAAGTTCCTTTATTTGGTGCGTGGGAAACAACCGATGAAAGTTTGATTTTTATCATCGACCCCACATTTATACGCCGGATCGCCTTGGAAACAAACTGCCTCAATCCCGATCAAATTGAACTTATTAGCGTTCTGAAAACACATGACCCACAGATTGCATCCATTGCACTGTCCATGCAAAACGAAATGCAGCAGAAAAGATGGGGTAGTAGACTGTATTTAGACTCATTAGCCAACATTTTGGCGATTCATCTGCTTAGAAACTATATCTCGCGTCCTGGCAAGTTTCGAGAGTACACGGGAGGACTCACTTACTTCAAACTGCGACAGGTGTTGGACTATATCAGTGTTCACCTTGAACAGGATATTAAGCTAACCGATTTAGCTGAAATTGCAGATATAAGCCAGTGTTACTTTGCCCTCCTGTTTAAACAATCAATGGGGGTTACTCCGTGGCAGTATGTAATGCAGCAGCGCATTGAACGCGCAAAGGATTTGTTAAAACAACGCGATCGCTCGATCGCCAATATTGCCTTCCTGTGTGGATTCAGCAGCCAGAGTCATTTCACCCAGCAGTTTCGGAAGCTTACAGGTGTCACACCCAAGAAGTATCGAGATATTAGCCTGCACCCCTAATCCCCGCTGATTTCAACTAACGCTTCACCTGCGCGTAAAAACTCTAGTGCTTCATGATTTTCTTGTGGGATGGGCGAGACGCCCATCCTGTGCGGGCAAGATGCCCACACCACAATTATGTCGAATGTGATGGCGATCCAACTAGCAATTGCAGGTGATAGATGTGCATCTACCCAGATCGTCGTCATGCAACCAAAACTGGATGCTTGAGCTTACGTGAAGCGTACAGAAGTGCTGCTTTCAGATCATCCGCCTCAAGATTGGGCATTTCTTCCAGGATCTGTTCAGCACTCAGTCCAGCCGCAAACAAGTCCAGCACATCTGATACCCGAATTCTCATACCTCGAATACAGGGACGACCACCACACTGTTTGGGATTAACTGTAATTCTTTTTAGTAAGTCTGACATATGGTTTCACTCCGAGATGAATCCCTATCCAGCATTTTTTTGGTTACACGTAAATGTATATCAATTTTCTGTGGTCGTTTTTACTATAAAACTGAATTTTCGCAAGAATTCTATTAGTTGGTACGAGCAAATGCGAGTTCGACTAATTTACATTAGACGTGATTTTGAATAATATACCTATTCATCTTGGCTATCTAATTGGTCAAGCTCATCAAGTGCTTTCTGAAGTGCTTGTCTACAGAAATCTGGGTAATTATCAATAGCTTTTATTTTATCCAGCATAGACTGAGGAATTCTTAAAGTTAACTTTGCACTTAGTGATTCCTTTCTGTCAGTCTTAAAACCATATTTTTTGATTTCTGGGTTGCCATGAGGGTTAGGCATTTTTAAATTTTATTATTAACTAGATTGAACAGTAAGTCGACACACTGTATTTTAATAATGGTGGTTATCGCAAGTTTGGCGACCGGGGATAACCACCAATCCATCTGTAAATCAATGGACATTTACTATGATGTCACGAGAAGACTTAGAAAATAAAACTCTAACAGAACTTAAGCGGATAGCTGCTTTTTATGGCGTAGCGCCAATCGGAGACATAGGGAATAAGGAATCTTGGATAAAAGCACTGGTGAGTTTTCCGGGTGCAGCTATCGACCAACTACGTGATGGTAATGGCTTGAGGTTCCCGGAACCTTACCGAATTCACGATCTACTGTCACAGGCTTCTGATTTGCTTGGTAGTCCTACTGATTCCCAGATCGCCTTAATACGTGCGACTGTCCGAGGTGAAAAGATGAGAGACAATATTGACCAATACTATCAGGAACGATTGTTTACTTTGTGGTTAGCTAAAAAGCTAATCCAAGATGCCGTAAGACTGCTATAGGTTCAAAGGTTTTAAGGTGCTAACCTACCCTATAATCTGCACACGTCTGCGTTATTGGCAAGGTAAACTGTTTGAGTTAAGCCACGCTTTTGTTAACAACATAGTCCTATGCCACATTTTTTATTAGAAGTTGGTACAGAAGAATTACCTGCAAGTTTTTTGAGTAGCGCTGTTGCACAGTGGAAGTCACTGATTCCCAAAAGTCTGGCTGAAAATAACCTCAACAGTGATGCTGTAGAAGTTTACGGTACTCCTCGGCGTCTGGCGGTACTCATCAAAGGTTTACCATCCAAGCAAGCAGACCGAGAAGAAGAAGTTAAAGGCCCGCCTGCACAAGCAGCTTTTAAAGATGGCAAACCGACACCAGCCGCGCAAGGTTTTGCTAAAAAGCAAGGTGTAGAACTTGATGCTTTAGAAGTCCGCGCCACTGATAAAGGGGATTTTGTGTTTGTACAGAAAGTCATCCCCGGTCGCAGTGTGGCGGAAATTTTGACAGAACTTGTTCCCCAGTGGATTTTGAGCTTAGAAGGTAAGCGCCTAATGCGCTGGGGTGATGGAGATTTGCGGTTTTCTCGCCCTATCCGTTGGTTGGTGACTTTATTAGATGATGCGGTGCTGCCGATAGAATTAGTGAATGGGTCTGAGACGATAAAGAGCGATCGCATTTCTCAAGGTCATCGCGTTTTACATCCACAACCAGTCACAATTCCCCAAGCTACTGATTATGTCGCTGTACTGCGCTTGGCATCGGTTGTTGTTAATATCGAGGAACGGGCAAATATTATCACCCAGGAAGTTAAAGAATCTGCCCAAAAGTTAAATGGGTATGCAGAAATTTACCCAGATTTATTAGAGGAAGTTACGAATCTGGTCGAATGGCCTTCAGCAGTAATTGGTGAGTTTGAAAGTGAGTTTTTGAACTTACCAGCAGAAGTAATTACTACTGTCATGGTGCATCACCAGCGTTATTTTCCTGTATTTAAAGCCAGTAACCATCAAGAATTACTGCCGTATTTTATCACCATTTCCAATGGCGATCCAGCTAAATCAGATATCATTGCTGTTGGTAATGCTAGAGTCATTCGTGCCCGTTTAGCTGATGGTAAGTTTTTCTATGATGCCGATTTAAAAAATCCTTTGGATAGTTTTTTACCACAGTTAGCGAAGGTAACTTTCCAAGAAGATTTAGGTTCTTTGTTAGACAAAGTTGGGCGCGTCTCCAAAATTGCTACGCAGATTGCCCAACAACTGCAATTAAGCGAAGAAGAAAGCCATAATGTTCACCGCGCTGCTTTACTGTGCAAGGCTGATTTGGTGAGTCAAATGGTATATGAATTCCCAGAATTGCAGGGAATAATGGGACAAAAATATGCCTTGGCAAGTGGAGAACCAGAAGCAGTAGCGACGGCAATTTTTGAACATTATTTGCCACGAGGTGCAGATGATATTTTACCCCAAACAATTACAGGTCAAGTTGTTGGTTTGGCAGACAGACTAGATACATTAGTAAGTATCTTTGGTTTGGGGATGATTCCCACCGGTTCTTCTGACCCCTTTGCTTTGCGACGGGCAGCAAATGCTGTAATTAACATTACATGGGCAGCAGATTTAGCTATTAATTTACAGCAGCTATTAGAGCAAATTGCCACAGATTTTGTTGCAGAACATGACAAAAATCAAACAGAATTAGTTAATACTTTGCAAGAATTTTTCTTGCAACGCATCCGTACCTTGCTGCAAGAAGAAAAACAGATAGATTACGACTTGGTCAATGCTGTCTTGGGAGAAAATGACCCAGAGTATGCAGAAAGAGCGTTACAAGATTTATTGGATGTGCGCGATCGCGCTTTATTCCTGCAACAAATCCGCAACGATGGTACGTTAGATAAAATCTACGAAACCGTCAACCGTTCTGCACGTTTGGCAGCACAGGGAGATTTAGATACCAAACAGCTCGATCCCACCACTGCGGTTAGTCCGGAACTATTCCAAAAGCCATCTGAGGCAGCTTTTTATCATGCCCTAGTAGATTTATTACCACAAACGCAAGCAGCACAGCGATCGCGAAATTATCAACAGCTAGTAGCAGCCCTAGAAAAAATTGCTCCGGCGGTGAGTAACTTTTTTGACGGTCCAGAAAGTGTTTTGGTCATGGATCCCGATCCCCAAATCAAGCGCAATAGGTTACATTTGCTTGGTTTGCTTCGTAACCATAGCCGAGTTTTGGCAGACTTTGGCGCAGTTGTCAAAAATTTATAGCCCAAGTCTATAAAAAGAATGGTGTCAATTGTGCCAAGACACGCTACGATAAATTGTGCTTAACCAGGGACTTCTGCTACAGTCTATGCCCAAAGCTCATGTAATTGGATTAGGAAAGTCCGGTGTTGCGGCGGCGAGATTGTTGAAACGGCAAGGTTGGCAGGTGGTGCTAAGCGATCGCAACACCACCGAAAACCTCCGTCAACAACAACAAGAACTCGCAGCCGAACAAATCGCTGTTGAACTGGGATATTCGCTGGACTTAAATAGTTCAGATGTACCCCAGTTAATAGTTGTTAGTCCCGGTGTTCCTTGGGATATTCCCGTATTAGTCCAAGCACGAGAATTGGGTATAGAAACTATCGGGGAAATGGAACTTGCATGGCGGCATCTACAATCCATACCTTGGGTGGCAATTACTGGCACCAACGGTAAAACCACCACTACTTCCCTTATTGCTGCCATTTTTCAAACAGCAGGATTTAATGCTCCGGCCTGCGGTAACATTGGCTACGCGGCTTGTGAAGTTGCTCTGTCGTCAAAGCCTCCTGAATGGGTAATTGCGGAGATTAGCAGCTATCAAATCGAATCTTCTAACTCTGTGAAACCGCGTATTGGTGTGTGGACAACCTTCACGCCCGATCACCTCAGCCGCCATAAAACATTAGATAATTACTACAACATCAAAGCCCAATTGCTGCGACAGTGTGAAATACAAGTGTTCAATGGCGATGATACTTACTTAAACAAACTTGGTTTGAGTCATTGGCCCGATGCCTATTGGACAAGTGTTAAAGGTAAAGATTACCTAATTGGGGAGAAAGGCTATTACATAGAAGATGATTGGGTTGTAGAGACGCGACATGTCGCGTCTCTACAGAAAGACGAACCCATCGTGAAAGTATCTGCGTTGCGGATGGTGGGAGAACACAACCAGCAAAATTTATTAATGTCAGTTGCAGCAGCGCGGTTGGCAGGAATTGATAAAACCGCGATTTCTCGCGCTATCAGCGAATTTCCCGGCGTTCCTCATCGCTTGGAACACATTTGTAATTGGGAAGGTATTGATTTTATCAACGACAGCAAAGCCACTAATTACGACGCTGCTGAAGTGGGATTAGCATCGGTGAAAAGCCCAGTAATTTTAATTGCAGGTGGCGAAGCCAAAGCTGGCGATGATACTGGCTGGATGGCACAAATTAAAGCCAAAGCCGCCGCAGTTTTACTGATCGGTGATGCAGCCGCCGCCTTTGCCCAGCGCCTGCAAGAAGTGGGATATGCCAATTACGAAATTGTAGAAACAATGGATCGGGCTGTTTCTAAGTCGGCAGAATTAGCTAAACAGTATCAAGCACCTGTAGTGTTGCTTTCGCCTGCTTGTGCAAGTTTTGACCAATATCCTAACTTTGAAGTGCGAGGCGACCATTTCCGACAGTTGTGCTTAGAATGGGTGGGAAAAAGTTAAAATACTTTGTGTCTTTGTGCCTTAGTGGTTAAAAAATCTTGAACCACCAAGACACAAAGCTTGCCCTTGAGCATAGCGAAGGGACACCAAGTTTGGTAATGCCGAATTAGAAATTTTTAACTTTTAATTCTAGTGCTTTACTCTTACCAGGATTCATTAACCCATATGGGTCAACCATCTCCTTGAATTTTAATTGCTCTGGGTCGATAACTTTCCTGCCGCCATCTTCAATAATGTAGGTGTGGGGATTGGCAATAAACACACCTTGTTCTTCGTGATCGCGGATAATTTCGTTTAGGCGTTCTTCTGTTGTGTAACGTACGAGTTGCAAAGCAGCGGGAATTGCTGTACCGTTCACCCGAATAAATTCCAAATGCATCATCACTTCATCTCCATAGTGATGATACATATGCTCTACTAGCTGTAGAGACGTGCCATGGCCCGTCTCTACATCGCCAGGGAAGATACTTTGCAAGTAGGTAATGGAGATATCAACAGTGCGGGCGTGTAAGGTGGTATGGTTCCAAGTGAATTCTAATAAATTCGCACTTTTTCCAGCTGCTTGTGCAGGTTGTTGATATGTAATCTTGCCACCGTGTTGCTGTACTAATCCAGGTAATAATTCTAAACTCGGTTCAGCAATTAATAATAAAGCAGCGTGAGTGCCATCGGGGATGTACTGCCGTAGGGGAGTAAAGTATTGAGGTATGGGAGATGCAAAGATACCAATCTCTTTTTTAATCATGCCATCGGCATCGGCTAAAGCTTGCCCAAATCTTGCCGCTGCCATAAACTCATCGAAAGTAACAATTACCTCTGCCCAAGGATAAGCTGGCCCGAGGGGAATTTCTACTTCGGTGATGATGCCGTTAATACCCCAAGCATGGTTCACCTTTTGCACATCGTCGCCGCGCAATTCAATCAAGCGTGGTTCATCTTCCAACGTCACGACTCGCAGTGCTAAAAGATTACCGCGATCGCCTAACAATCCATATTGTATAGACCCAATTCCCCCACTCCCACCAGCTACAAATCCGGCAATTGTTGCTGTGCGGTAAGTAGAAGGTGCCATCCGCATTTCCCAGCCAATTTCTCGTGCTTTTTTATCCAGTGCTGCTAACTTCACTCCCGCTTCAACTCGCGCTACTCCTGGCTTGATCCAGCGGATCTCTTGCATCCGTGTCATATCAAGAATGACGCCACCGTGTAGCGGTACGCATTGCCCATAATTTCCCGTTCCCGCACCTCGTACTGTTACGGGAACTCGATACTTAGCGCAGTTGGCTGCAACTTTTAATACTTCTTGCTCGTTGCCAGGACGTATGACTATATCTCCCACTTTTCCCGCTAATTTCGCGACAAGAACCGGGCTAAAGGTATGGTAATCTTGGGATAACTTTGCTACTTGCCCAGAGTCGCTGATTATTTCGATTCCAGAAAGAGAATTAATTAAGGCTTCTAAATCGAATGGTTTCACAGATGTTCTTTTGTAAATTTCCTTAAAATAATCTTAAATGACATGAATGCAGATTTTTGAGTATCAAAATCTGCATTCATTGCTGCATCCGGTTTGCAGGCTATATTTAGTTTAAAAAAGGTGGTGTTGCTGAATAATGGGATGAATGAGGGTGACGCGGTGACGCACCAGACACAGTGATTATTGAGTCATGCAAATTCCAAAATCATCCCGCAATTATGCAACGCCAAAAGGCATTTTTAACCACCAATACACAAAAGCACGAAGATAAAAATCTGAGATATGCAAGTTAAAAACTTAATGGCTTAATACGGAAAAATCGGCAATTCCGTCCCCACTTCTTGTGGCGTTGAGATAGTTTGTGGCTGTGCGGTGCGTTTAGTCTTAACTATCAAAACCATAGATAAAAGCTTGGGGAAGGTAACGCAGATAACTGTACTGATCAGCGTTAGGAGCATACCATCCATTAAACGCATAGATAATCCCCCTTTTTCAATTTGTATCCTATTTCTTCTATTGTTAAACAAAATTTTTAAAACTGACAAACTTCGCAGTTTTGAATTTCTTTTAGCTTACATAAGCTACATTTAATCTCAAATTTTGTATAACAACCAAACAAATTTTAGAGGGATTGTAAAATCATAAAAAATAGTGTAAATTAATGACGGCCGTTGTTTTTATAATGCCATAATACAGCAAAACACGCAATATTATTAAACTGTAAGCTCTAAATGAGCATTGCTAAACATAGATAAATTCTAATCAAACGTATAGATTTTCATTAATACTAAAATCTACACATAATAAATTTATTTTTGAGTAGTGACTATTAGCAAACACCAACTACTGTAAGCCCCTACTTTTATTTGATGAGATTTAATACCCCTGAATATGTTAATTGAAAATAGTTATTCCATCAATTTGGAGAACATCTACCGCAAAAGTTAGGGCTGAATTTACACGAGGGGTTGCCTGTCAATGCGTAAGATGTGCAATAAGGAAAAGTTGTAATTTCGTATTTAGCTTTTTGCGAAGTAGAAGCCGTCTGTAATGGTCGATGACGTTTAGTTTTTGGATTAGTAATGATACCTAAAAGCCTGGGAAAGATTAGGCAGGCAACTGTGCTAAACAATGTCAGCAATGTAGCATCTATACGACCCATAGGTAATCACCTGTTCCCTTTTCATTAATTTTGGATAATAGGCGTCTGCTGTTTTTAGTTGGCAGAAAAACTTATTTAAACCAACTAAAAACAAAGTTCGCACTAGTTGCAACTTCAGAAGGCTCTAGCTCTTGTTGAGAATGATGCAAGATGCAAGTTTAAACCAACTAAAAACAAACTTAGCATTGCTTTTTGTCTATACTATTTAATCATAATATAGATTTTTTTATATATGTACATAAAATCCTCAAAGTTTCTTTAGACAAAAAGAATTGTGTCCATTCAGGTTCGGTATTTTAGCCCGATCGCAGCATAAGCTGGAAACATAACTCACCGAATTACTGAGGCTGTGGTGTTATGTCAAAAACTCCTGTGAAAAATTCTTTTCTTGCCAACATAACTGAACGAGAGCTACAAGCAATTAAGCATTTGCCTGATTACTCAAATGTGGAGTCACTGCCAGAAATATGGCCTTTGGTAGCACAACGATTTGGTAATATTGTTGCCCTGCGCGATCCTCACGCTCAACCGGAAGTAATCCTGACTTATACTCAGTTGTGCCAACAAATTCAACTATTTGCAACTGGATTGCAGGCTTTGGGAGTACAAGCGGGCGATCGCATTTCTCTGATTTCCGATAATTCTCCCCGCTGGTTTATTGCCGATCAGGGCATTATGACGGCTGGGGCGGTGGATGCGGTGCGTAGTTCCCAAGCAGAGCGGGAAGAACTCCTGTATATTGTGGCTAACAGTGGCAGCACGGCGCTAGTAGTGCAAGATTTAAAGACACTCAACAAGCTGCGCGCTCGCCTTGAGGATTTGCCGATTAAATTAGTCGTCTTGCTTTCTGATGAAGCACCACCAGAAGCAGAAACCCTGAAGGTGTATTCCTTTACTCAGTTAATGGAAATTGGGGCTAAACACACTTTACAACCAGTCAAGCGCAGCCGCGACTCTCTCGCCACCCTTATTTATACTTCTGGTACTACGGGTAAACCCAAGGGCGTGATGCTCAGTCATCGCAACTTGATGCACCAAATCGTCGCTATACCAACAGTAGTGCAACCGCAAGGAGGAGATATTGTCCTGAGTATTCTCCCTACCTGGCACAGCTATGAGCGGAGTTGCGAGTATTTCTTACTTTCTCTAGGTTGCACGCAAGTTTATACTAACCTGCGTTCGATCAAGCAGGATTTAAAAGAATTTAGACCGCATTACATGGTAGCTGTACCGCGTCTTTTAGAATCTATTTACGAAGGAGTGCAAAAGCAGTTTCGCGAACAACCTGCTTCTCGCCAACGCCTAATTAAATTCTTTCTCGGTATCAGCGAGAAATACATTCAAGCACGGCGGACAGTCGAAGGTTTAGATTTACAGAACCTGAATCCTTCCATAGTTGAGCGCTTGACAGCTAGTACACAAGCTGCGGCTTTGTCACCCCTACACGCTTTAGGAGAAAAATTAGTCTACAACAAAGTTAGGGAAGCAACAGGAGGAAGAGTTAAGCAAATGATTAGCGGTGGTGGTGCGCTTCCCAAGCACGTAGATGACTTTTTTGAAATTATTGGTGTAGAGATTTTAGTTGGCTATGGCTTGACCGAAACTTCCCCTGTCACCCATGCACGGCGTTATTGGCGAAATTTGCGCGGTTCAGCTGGGCAACCAATACCAGGTACAGAAACTAAAATAGTCGATTCTGAGACTCGCAAGGAGTTACCACCTGGGGAAAAGGGTTTGGTGTTGCTGCGAGGGCCGCAAATTATGCAAGGTTATTACCAAAATCCGGAAGCAACAGCCAAAGCAATTGATTCTGAAGGCTGGTTTGACAGTGGTGACTTGGGTTGGGTAACACCGCAAAATGACTTGGTTCTGACCGGACGAGCCAAAGATACGATTGTATTAACGAATGGGGAAAATATCGAACCGCAACCGATAGAGGATGCTTGTTTGCGATCGCCCTACATAGATCAAATCATGCTTGTTGGGCAAGACCAAAAAAGTCTGGGTGCTTTAATTGTCCCCAATCTGGAAGCCTTAGAAAAATGGGCAGCAAGTCAGAATCTGCAACTGTGTATAGAGGAGGACAATCTTGCCTCGGCAGCCAGTCAAAAAATAAACCTGGAGAGTAAAATAATCCAGGATTTGTTTCGGCAAGAATTGAATCGGGAAGTGCAAAACCGTCCTGGTTATCGACCAGACGATCGCATCGGTCGGTTCAAGCTGATTCTAGAGCCGTTTTCCATTGAAAATGGCATGATGACGCAAAAGCTAAGCATTAAACGACATGTCGTGATGGAACACTATCGCGATATTATTAACGGGATGTTTGCCCAATAAGTCCACTGCAAACTAGAAAGTCAACGTAAACCCTTTATGGATGTCTCCAAGCCTCAACTGCTTTTAAAACGTATTGTCAATATCAAAGCCATTGTCACTCCTCTTTGGAAAGAGGAAGTACAGCAGCAATTGCAAGCCCAGATCAATCAAACTGACCAGCAATTGCAACAGTTGGACATCCAAGGACAGCGGGCGATCGCAGAAATTCAAAAGCAAAATCTGCAACCGCCCGGTCCTCAAGCCCTCCAACAAATTGAGAATATTCAATTCCAGGTCAATCAAAAGAAAAGCGAACTGCTAGAGCAGAAAAATCAAAGTCTGCAAAACCTCCAGCAAGTACAGATGCTTGAGTTAGACCAAGAAGTCAACCAATTTCAGATGGAAGGCTTTTTCCGAGTAGAACCGGGGGATAACTTAATTAGTAAAATGCAGGTCGAGGTTGTGCTACGCGATGGTGTTGTAGAAGAAATTCGCGGCGATATCTAGGCTTAATTATAGCTTGATGGGGCGCTCTAACTGCCCTCACCTACAATACTTGTCATATCTACTATCGGCTTTTATCGGTGAGGGGTATGCTAAAAAGCTCCTCACACCACACGTGGTTACTCCTCACTGCTTCTTTGTGCTGATAGCTGCTTTGAACATCTATTGACAGGTAATCATTGCCAAATCTTTCCTGCCGTTTCTCAACAGACATTGTTCCTGGGAACCAGCCCAAACAATTTGCCACAAAGGGGGTGAACTAGCGAGCAGCGATCGCCCAAATGATGTCAACTCAACTCGATACTTAACAGCACTTGTAGCATTTTTTCTCTCTTTCGTTTGCACGATCGTCACAAACGCTTGATTTGGTTGCGGATAAAATACCTCTACCTTGCGCGTTCCTCGCTCTGGTGCACTATCGTCAAAGGCATCAAGGGCGAGGGCAGCCGGATCGCTACCTTGGAGAACTGACTTAATACTACCAAGTGGTATGGGTTTATACTTAGCCCGCTCCGGATTTGCCATCACTTCTTGAGCTGAAGCTACAGCAGCGGAGTGCCGCTGTGGTAGATTGTTATTGGCTATTGGCGCAGATTGCTGGCGATTAGCAATATAAACCCCAGCGGCAGCGGTGGCAAAGATACTCAGTATCAAAATTACCAAAATCTTCAACTTTGCCGGCATAAAAAATTAACAAGCACTTTCAAGCAGTTTAGTTAATCAAATTTGAATTTTAAATTGAAGTATGACTTTACTTCCTCCTTCTTTTGAGTAATTGTTCTGATGTAACTAGCCGTGATAAGAAATACAAATTAATAGACCATCAGGTAATAGAATAGTTCCTCGCGTCTCTGGTCAAGATACAATTCGATCTGGCAAAAGCTGTTAAATTTTACAAGATTATCGATTCGCCCTCCCTATGAGCATTCACGAAATATTCATGCCCGCACTTAGTTCCACCATGACCGAAGGTAAAATTGTCTCTTGGGTGAAATCGACCGGGGACAAAGTGGAAAAAGGCGAAACAGTGGTGGTTGTCGAGTCAGATAAGGCAGATATGGATGTGGAATCCTTTTATGAAGGATATTTAGCCCACATCATTGTACAAGCTGGTGAAACTGCGCCCGTGGGAGCAGCGATCGCTCTGTTGGCAGAAACCGAAGCCGAAATTGAAACAGCGAAGTCTCAAGCCCAAGGCGCTGGTGCTGCTAAAGCTGAAACTACTGCTGCCGCTGCTCCCAGGCAAACGGCAGATACAGCCGCAGTCGCAACACCTGTCTTGGCGGCTCAAAACGGCTCTAATCATCGTTCCGGGAGAATCGTAGCTTCACCGCGCGCCCGCAAATTAGCCAAGGAACTGAAAGTTGATTTGAGTAGTATTCCTGGCAGTGGTCCCTACGGTCGGATTGTTGCCGAAGATGTGGAAGCAGCAGTTGGCAAACCTAGCCCACAACCTGCTACACCAACCCCAGTAACACCACCACCAGCCGCTGCCCCAGTCGCACCAGCACCAGCTGCCCAACCAACACCCGCGCCCATGCCAGCAGTTGCGGCTGTTCCAGGTCAAGTAGTGCCTCTTACTACCTTGCAAAATGCCGTAGCGCGGAATATGGTTGCCAGCTTATCCGTGCCTGTAATCCATGTGGGTTACACCATTACTACTGATGCACTAGACCAGCTTTACAAACAGATTAAATCCAAGGGTGTGACAATGACTGCGCTACTAGCAAAAGCCGTAGCGGTGACATTGCAAAAACACCCACTGATCAATGCCAACTATTCAGACCAAGGAATTGTCTATCCTTCTAGCATCAACATTGCTGTAGCAGTGGCAATGGATGATGGGGGATTGATTACTCCTGTTTTACAAAATGCCGATCAATTGGATATCTATTCTCTATCTCGCACTTGGAAGTCTTTGGTAGAACGCGCCAGAGCCAAAAAGCTACAACCAGAAGAGTACAGCACTGGTACATTTACAATATCGAATTTGGGCATGTTTGGCGTAGACAGATTTGATGCGATTCTACCCCCCGGACAAGGTTCAATAATAGCGATCGGGGCATCTCGACCGCAAGTAGTAGCAACAGCCGATGGCATGTTTGGTGTTAAGCAACAAATGCAGGTGAACATTACCTGTGACCACCGCATTATTTATGGTGCTCCCGCAGCTGCATTCTTGCAAGATTTAGCGAAATTGATTGAGACCAATCCTCAATCTTTAACCATGTAAGTGAAAATACTACTTTAATAACCAATTTTAAGACTTGGAGAATGCAAACCCCAAGTCTTTTTCAATGCCTGAATAAAAAAGGTCATCGGGCAAGGGGCATCGGAAAAACAAGAGGGGGAAGGGGAAAAGGGGAGCCAGCGCGTTGCGGAGGTTCCACGCCACGTGCTTTATGCCGGGAAACCATGCACGGCAGTCGCACCCTGCACCGAAGCCGCTCTGCGGGCGTCTACATGGGGGGAACCCCCTATAAGTGCGCGCTGCCTCACCACCGCAGTGGCTCCTCCGTTGTAGCGACTGGCAACAAAGGTGAAAGGTGAAAGGTTAATAAATTCCTTTACCCTTTACCCTTTTCCCAATGCCCTATTCCCTAAAAATAAATTTATAAAAAAGTTTTCTTGTTAAATAGTGGCTATATTTGCCGTTGACATTGCTACTTCGCTGGCGCGGTCTTGCCTTTGCTTCACTTGGTTGGTAGCAAAATGCTTATCAATAAGTGCAGGAACTTGTGTAGCTTGAATGTGACTGTAGCGGGTTTTATCAGGCATAACTAAATTGGGCCCTGCCTTGCAGTTTTTCATACAACCAGTCGCTTTGATCGTCACCTGATCTTCTAAACCGCGATCGCTCAAAGCTGATTGTAAAGCCTGACACATAGCTTTGCCACCACGCTTCATGCAATCAGACTTTTGACATACCAAAATGGTAGCGACTTTAGTTGGTTGTGGCTTGGCGTCAGTAATTGATGGGGTGATAGGGAGATGGGGTGGTGGGGAGGAAGAATTTCTTCCACTTTCCCACTCTCCCAACGCCAGGTGCTTTATCCCGGAGAACCCGTCCACCGCACTGGCTCCTCTTCCCCTCTCCGAAGACGCCGCCATGACTCGCTCAGCTTTTAACTTAAGCGTACCTGTTTTGCGATCGTATTTTTTTTCACCTACAACTTGCAGCCAAATACCTGGTGGTAAACGCCAATCAAAAGCTATCCGTAAATGTTTAGCTAGCTTGACGTAACACTCTCCCTCAGAAGTCGCCAGTAGTAAACCTTTGAGTTTATAACCATCTTTGATAACAAAATCGAGGAACCTTCCCTCAAGACAAAATGCGGTTGTTTCAGTTTCGTGGGAATTACTCATTGTCTTGACCTATTTTTTACAAACACAAGCAATCTAGCGAGATATCACTGGGAATTGTTGGTGGTGAATGAATGCTACCAACACAGTTCCAACGCCCAAATCAATGCTTGCCGAGGGGCTGTGAATTGCCGCATGACACTCCAAAGTTGAATAGCTGTGTAAGCATTGTCAATTTGAACTGTCAATGGCTGGTTAGTCTCGCACCAGCAGGGAATATCTAGTTCCCGCAAGCGTTGATAGACCTGCCAGCGGTCTGCCCAATTCACTTCTATAACGTGCTTTACTTCTAGTTCTGAACTGAAAGACTTCAAGATTGCCGCCCTCAAAGTGCAATAAACTCGCAGTAACTACTGCGATCTGATTCCTTGATAAGGATATTTTTGGAAGTTGAACTCCTTAGAACAGCATAACCTAAGTGCAAACTTTTCTCAGTAGTTTTTGCAAAAAAATCTCAATCATACCTAATAACAGGAGAAGGGTGGAGCTAGGAAAAGAAATAAAGAGTAATGGCAAGATTAGGTAAATAAATCCCCAATTAAAAACTCAAAGTTCAAAATTATTAGCATTTACTCATCCCCGAACTGTCCAGCAGTAGAAGATTAAAGGGGACTGGGGATAGGGGATAAGGGATAAGTAATTTCCCGATCCCCTATCCCCGATCCCCAACCTTCTGCCTTGTCAGATAAGATTAATGAAAATTTTTACCTTTTCTACTGACTCTGGCTTCTGCTTCCTTTGTTCTAGCTTTTCTACCTCCTACATTCTTCCTCCTCAAAAATATCAAGCTGTTTGATGATATGTATTTGCGATAAGAAATAAAAGCAGAAGTTTTATACAGTTAAAAAAATCAAAGTTTTATAATATTTTTAGAGCTTGTTTTCATTTTTGAAATGCTAATATGTAAAGACTAAGCGGTTAGAATGCATAACTGCTCAAAAGCGAGGAGAACAATGTCTGAAACGCAAACTTTGTTACAAGATTTTGGTCAGGTTTATGACAATCCTGTACTGCTAGATCGCAGTGTCACTGCTCCAGTTTGTGAAGGATTTAACGTTGTCTTAGCTAGTTTTCAAGGCCTGGCCTTACAATACCAAAAGCATCATTTTGTAGTTGAAGGCGCAGAATTCTACTCTCTGCACGAGTTTTTTAACGAAAGTTATAAAGAAATACAAGAACACATCCATGATATTGGTGAGCGCCTAAATGGATTGGGAGGCGTGCCAGTTGCAACCTTCGCCAAATTAGCGGAATTATGCTGCTTTGAGCAAGAAGTGGATGGTGTCTTTTCCTGCCGTAACATGGTAGAAAATGATCTCAAGGCAGAGCAAGCGATGATTAAGTTGATTCGCAGCCAAGCTGCTCAAGCAGAAAGCTTAGGCGATCGCGCTACACGCTATCTCTACGAAAAAATCCTTCTGGAAACTGAAGAAAGAGCTTACCATTTGGCTCACTTCCTTGCCAAAGACAGCTTAACCTTAGGATTTGTTCAACGTGTTCAAAATTAACATCCTAATTATCTTAAGCTGTCTTTCCTAGACTGAAGGAAAAGTTGCAAGTGTTAGTTCTGAATAAATTATAAAAAAAGGCAGAGATAAGCACATTTATCTCTCTGCCTTTTTTATTTATGTATCTAAAAATACACACTATTAAAATCAAAAATTTTATTATTGCTTTACTATGAGTAAATACTCATATCTAAAAGAGTCTATAATTATAAAACTTAATTTATATATAGATAAAAATCAATTGCTATTTTATTGAGAACAATAACTAATAAATCTCAAATTAATCTAAAACAACTGATAAATTACAGCATGACTACTACACACAATTTAGACATACAAAAGCAGTAGAAAATGAACTCAAAATCTAAAAAATAAAGTGAAACAGTAAATTAATTACGCTTTTAGCCATGAAATTTTCCTATCTTTGTGCGATCGCCTAAGCTAGAGAAGACTACAGAATAAAATGCTTGGAACACTAGAAAAATCAACAAGAGTGCCTTTTCCTGACCAGGTCTCTGTCATTAAATGTAGAAAAGTTGATAACAAACAGCATTAGTAGTGGGTAAAGACCCTTAAAATAATCAGGATTTGTATTCTCATACTCCAAAGCAACGACTATGCCCCGCCGTGACGATATTAAAAAGATTCTGCTATTAGGGTCTGGCCCAATAGTGATTGGACAAGCTTGTGAGTTTGACTATTCTGGAACCCAAGCCTGTAAAGCGCTGCGAGAAGAAGGCTATGAAGTGGTACTGGTCAATTCCAACCCTGCTACAATCATGACCGACCCAGAAACAGCCGATCGCACATACATCGAACCGCTAACACCGGAATTAGTTGAAAAAGTCATCATCAAAGAACGACCTGACGCCCTATTACCAACAATGGGAGGACAAACCGCCCTTAACATCGCCGTCGCTTTGGCAAAAAGCGGAGTGTTAGAAAAGTACAGCGTCGAGTTAATAGGCGCTAAGTTACCAGCCATTGAAAAAGCCGAAGACAGGAAACTGTTTAACGAGTCGATGGCAAAGATTGGGGTGAAGGTGTGTCCCAGTGGTACAGCTTCTTCATTAGAAGAAGCAAAAGCGATCACCCATCGCATTGGTACTTATCCTTTAATTATTCGTCCAGCTTTTACTTTAGGTGGTACTGGCGGCGGTATTGCTTACAACGAAGAAGAATTTGCGGAAATGGCACAAGCAGGTATAGATGCTTCTCCCGTGTCGCAAATTCTCATCGACCAATCCCTTTTGGGTTGGAAAGAATACGAACTAGAAGTAATGCGCGACTTGGCAGATAACGTTGTGATTATCTGTTCAATTGAAAACATTGACCCAATGGGTATTCACACTGGCGACTCTATTACCGTTGCTCCTGCCCAAACCCTCACCGATAAAGAATATCAGCGGCTGCGGGACATGGCAATAAAAATTATCCGCGAGATTGGTGTAGAAACTGGCGGTTCTAACATCCAGTTTGCCGTCAATCCCGTCGATGGGGATGTAATTGTCATTGAAATGAACCCCCGCGTTTCTCGGAGTTCGGCTTTAGCCAGTAAAGCTACGGGTTTTCCGATCGCCAAAATGGCGGCTAAGCTAGCCGTCGGCTACACCTTGGATGAAATTAAAAATGACATCACCAAGAAAACTCCTGCCTCTTTTGAGCCGACCATAGATTATGTCGTCACCAAAGTTCCTCGATTTGCCTTTGAAAAGTTCCCCGGTTCTGAACCAGTGCTAACTACCCAAATGAAATCGGTAGGAGAAGCAATGGCAATGGGACGGACATTTAACGAGTCCTTCCAAAAAGCCCTGCGTTCTCTAGAAACAGGGCGTGCTGGGTGGGGATGCGACATTAAAGAAAAACTCCCTAGTGGCGAACAAATTCGCGCCCAACTACGGACACCAAACCCTGAGCGCATTTTTGCTGTGCGTCATGCCATGCAGCTAGGGTTAAGCATTGAGGAAATCTACGAGTTGACCGGGATTGACCCTTGGTTCCTCGATAAAATGCAGGAACTGCTGGAGTTAGAGAAATTCCTGAAGCGGACGCCCTTGCAGCAGTTGACAAAAGAGCAAATGTATGAGGTTAAGCGGCAAGGATTTAGCGATCGCCAAATTGCCTATGCCACCAAAACCACTGAAGATGAAGTCAGGGCATACCGCAAAAAATTAGGCGTTATCCCTGTTTACAAAACTGTGGATACCTGTGCAGCCGAATTTGAAGCCTTTACTCCCTATTATTACTCTGCCTACGAAGAAGAAACCGAGATACTAGCAACTGATAAACCCAAAGTGATGATTTTGGGTGGCGGCCCAAACCGCATCGGTCAGGGAATTGAATTTGACTATTGTTGCTGTCACGCTGCCTTTGCTCTTAAAGCAGCAGGGTATGAAACAATCATGGTCAACTCCAACCCCGAGACTGTATCAACAGATTATGACACCAGCGATCGCCTCTACTTTGAGCCGTTAACCAAAGAAGATGTATTAAACATTATTGAAGCGGAAAATCCTATAGGCATAATTGTGCAGTTTGGTGGGCAAACACCGCTGAAGTTGGCAGTTCCATTGCAGAAATACTTAGCTTCCCATGATGGGGAGATGGGGGGATTGGGAGATGGGGAGAAAAGTCACCCCATCACCCCATCACCCCACCACCCCACCAATATCTGGGGAACCTCTCCAGACTCTATCGATATTGCCGAAGACCGGGAGCGATTTGAGAAGATTCTCAAGGAGTTAAATATTGCTCAACCGCCAAATGGTATTGCCCGTACTTATGAGGATGCGCTTATAGTCGCCCAACGGATTGGTTATCCCGTCGTGGTGCGTCCTAGTTACGTGTTGGGAGGAAGGGCAATGGAAATTGTCTACTCCGATACAGAATTAGAACGCTACATGACCTTTGCTGTCCAAGTAGAACCCGAGCATCCAATCTTAATAGATAAGTTTTTGGAAAATGCGATCGAAGTAGATGTAGATGCGATCGCCGACCATACGGGCAAGGTAGTGATTGGTGGCATCATGGAACACATTGAGCAAGCGGGCATACATTCAGGAGACTCTGCTTGTTCTTTGCCTGCAATTTCCCTACCACCAGTAGTTCTCAATCAAATTCGCAGGTGGACGGTGGAACTGGCCAAGGCATTGAATGTAGTAGGACTAATGAATATTCAGTTTGCCGTGGTTGGTTCTCAAAGTTATTCTCCCCAAGTTTACATTTTAGAAGCCAACCCCCGCGCCTCTCGCACCGTACCCTTTGTTTCTAAAGCTACGGGCGTACCTCTGGCGAAACTAGCATCTTTAATCATGTCTGGCAAAACCTTAGAGGAGTTGGGCTTTACCGAAGAAGTTATACCATCCCATATCGCCGTCAAAGAGGCAGTATTACCATTTAATAAATTCCCTGGTACAGATACAATCCTCGGCCCGGAAATGCGCTCTACTGGCGAAGTCATGGGCATAGACAGCGACTTTGGCCGCGCCTTTGCCAAGGCAGAATTAGGTGCTGGCGAGCGTTTGCCTTTAAGTGGCACAGTGTTTGTGTCAATGAATAGTCGCGACAAAGCAGCAGCAGTACCAGTAGTCAAAGAATTTATCGATATGGGCTTTGCTGTGATGGCGACTGAAGGTACGCGCCGCGTCCTTCAAGAAAATGGCTTAGAAGTAGAATTAGTACTTAAACTTCATGAAGGTCGCCCCCACGTCTTGGATGCCATTAAAAATCACAAAATTCAACTGATTATCAACTCACCCTCTGGTGAAGAAGCCCAAAGTGACGCCAGACTAATTCGTCGTACAGCCTTGGCTTACAAAATCCCCATCATTACCACCATTGCTGGGGCAAAAGCCACCGTCGCAGCAATCCGTACCCTCCAAAATACAACTTTGGATGTCAAAGTTATCCAAGATTACTGCATGGTTCCATAGGGGATTGGGTATTGGGGATTGGGCAAAAGTTAAAGGGTAAAGGAATTTATTAACCTTTCACCTTTCCTCTTTTCCCATTGCCCTTTGCCCTTTGCCCCATTCCCCACTTCTCATAGGAGAATTCTTATAGTTAACATTGAGTTTTGTTAAGAAAGATTAGAAATTTTTCTTGCCCTTGCTAGAGTTATGGAATACGCTTATAAATACAGTTTTAAAAAAACAGCTAGCTGGAGTAGACAGGAAAAATACAAAATCTTTGTTTGTCCTGTAGTCAAAAATTTATCATAAATGTTACAATTTTTAATAAAGCACAAAAAAAAGAAATGTTTTACAAACTACCTTTTATCTAACTGTAGATACTTGTGCAGAATATAAAAGTAACTGTATCTTCTAGCAGTAAAGAACTAAATCAGAACATTACCAGTCGCCGAGTAAATCGGGCGTATGAGTTGCAAATCACAGCATGGGTTCCCAGTCTGACCAATATAGGCACCCAAAAAAGGCATCTATCAGTTAACTACCCTACTGTCAAACCCATATTTACTAAAGAGTAGTGCCATGAAGACCGCTCAGACAGCTACAGACCTCGTGCGGACTTACCTGCGTGAAATCGGCCGTGTGCCGCTATTAACACACGAGGAAGAGATTTTTTATGGCAAACAGGTACAACGTGCAACAGCCTTGCACGAAGCGAGAGAATCTCTGACCATCAAGTTAGGACGTCAACCAACTCTAGAAGAATGGGCAAAGGCGACGCAGCTAGAACCAGTAGAATTGAACGAAGCGATCGCAGATGCTGAAATAGCAAAGCGCAAGATGGTAGAAGCCAATTTGCGATTAGTAGTCTCTGTTGCTAAAAAGTATATCAAACGCAACGTCGATCTACTCGACTTGATCCAAGAAGGTAGCATTGGAATGCAGCGGGGTGTGGAGAAATTTGACCCTACTAAAGGCTATAGATTTTCTACCTATGCCTATTGGTGGATACGTCAAGCCATCACTCGGGCGATCGCGGAGAAAGGTCGTACCATTCGGCTACCAATTCACATTACCGAGAAACTGAATAAAATTAAAAAGGCACAACGCTACTTATCCCAAAGATTAGGACGTGCTCCCTCTGTTTCTGAGTTAGCACAAGAGTTAGAATTAACTCCCAAGCAAGTGCGAGAGTATTTAGAAAAAGCGCGTGTACCCTTATCTCTAGATATAAGGCTGGGAGATAACTACGATACCGAACTTGGAGAAATGTTAGAAGATCCAGGAGCTTGTCCAGAAGATTTTGTCGCCCAATCTTCCCTGTCTAGTGACTTAGATCGTCTCATGGCAGAACTTACACCACAGCAGCGGGAAGTAATATCCTTGCGGTTTGGTTTAAATGACGGACAAGCACTAACTCTTGCTAAGATCGGCGAGATTCTGAACATCAGCCGTGAACGAGTGCGGCAAATTGAACGGGAAGCCTTAAGCAAACTCCGCAAATCAAAAGTTGGCATTAATGAATATTTAGCAAGTTAGTTGATAGTTAGTAGTTAGTAGATAGTAGTTAGTCGTTGGTTCTTCACCACTAACCACTAACCACTAACCAATAACTCAATGAGGTGAGACTTTCCGCTTTCTTTGGTACGGTTACGCCCACTGCTAACAGACAATCTGCTTGTTAGATTAGTTTCCAGGAACACATAACAGCTAAAGCCAAGTCAAATAGACTATAAGACAACTATTAATTCAAGTCTATTTAACTTACTTTCAGCGCAGCTGTGGTAGTACAGGAGGAAAAATATGAGTAACCCATCCAATAGAGTCTCAGAATTCTTTAACAGTGAGTCAGAAACTAGTAACTTATTGTGGCAGTACGTTAAATCCTTAAGTCCAGAGACTGTGAGCCAATTATCCCAACCCAATTCCCCTGAAGTATTTCAGGTAATGGAGCGCAATATTATAGGATTATTGGGTAATTTGCCCTCCGAACACTATGGTGTTACTATTACTACCAGTCGGGAAAGTCTTGGTCGTCTATTGGCCTCAGCCATGATTAGTGGTTACTTTTTGCGTAACGCCGAGCAGAGAATGAGTTTTGAATTGGCATTGCAAGGCATGGAAATCAACAATAATGAAGCAGAGTAGGAATTGAAGTTGCCTATTGGAAATTCAAGGTGTTTACGTCCATGCTTCATCTCAGCCACAGTCAAACAAATCCGAAACTACCCTCTGCGAAATTCTCACGGTCTTACTTTATCTTTGGTTGAAAAACATTGATAAATCTGAAAGTTAAGATTTATCAAGCACTCCAACAAAGCCTGTAGATGAAAATAAGCTGGCTCACCAAGTAAGCTGTTCCACATCTAATTTGCATAACTTGAGCGGGCAGGATGCCCACCCCACAAGAGAATATAATATGCAACTTGAATGTGCTTTAGCTTATTGTTAATCTTAAATTCTGAACATCAAATACGCTTGATGCAGTCAGCGCCAAACAAAAGAATACCAAGAAAATAAAATAAATTTGCAAATTGTAATAAAATACAAACTCGGTAGATATTAATTTGCCGAGTTTTGTCATTTATTCAGTTGTTGGTAGTTGGTTGTTGATTGTTGGTTGGTTATTATTCCAAACAACTAACAACTAACAACTAACAACAACTAACCACTAACCACTAACCATGAACGAAACTACTTCTGTTCCACCTCATAAAATTATTGGTGTTGCGGTAATCTGGAACGACCAGAGGCAAATTTTAATCGATCGCCGTCGCCAGGAAGGAGTAATGGGGGGTTTATGGGAATTTCCTGGAGGTAAAATCGAGCCTGGTGAAACAGTTGAAGACTGTATTCAGCGAGAAATTCAGGAAGAATTAGGAATAGCGATCAAAGTCTGTGAGCATCTAATTACGATAGACCACACTTACACTCACCTCCGGGTAACTCTAACAGTACATCACTGCCACTTGATTAAAGGAGTTCCCCAACCAATTGAATGCGAGGAAGTGCGCTGGGTAAGTTTGGATGAACTAGAGTATTTTGCTTTCCCTGAAGCCAACACTCAAATTATCGCAGCATTAAGGGAGTGGTTAGTGGTTAGTGGTTAGTGGGTAGTGGGTAGTGGTTAGTAGTTAGTGGTTAGTGGTTAGTAGTAAATATTCACTACCAACTACTATCTACTATCTACTATCTAATTCACATAAACTGGCAGCGTGAAGTGAAACCATGCTCCACCACTAGGGGAAGAATCTACCCAAATTTGACCATAGTGAGCGCGGATGATGCGTTGACACAAACACAGACCAATACCGTAGCCTTCTTTACCTTTGTCCCGTTCCAAGCGGAAGTGGTTTTCAAAAATGCGATCGCGGTTTTCTTCTGGGATACCAGGCCCTGTATCGCCAATGCTGAATTGAACTTTTTGCGTAGTGCGGTGCAGTCCAGCAACGCTAATCGTGCCGCCTTCCGGTGTATATTTAATCGCATTATCCAATAAGTTAATTAACACTTGCCGGATACGTTCTGGATCGGCGTAAACAGTAGGTAAATCCTTGGGAATATCTTTTTGTATCTTCAGAGATTTTTCAATGTAGCGATCGCGTAATTCCTCCAATGTATCTAAGCAGAGTTGTCCTATATTTGTTTTTTGCGGTTGAATCGGAAATTCTCTCTCGTTATTACGACCTAGCTGTAAAAGGTCAGTAATCATACGGTCAATGATTCGAGTTTGGTTGCGGGCTTGTTTAAATAAATGCGCTGTCATCGTTGGTGTTAACCGCTCGAATCCAGCTTTTTCTGGGTTGTAGTTAGATTGCAGAGTGTCCATTGCTATGGCGGCCGCAGTCAAAGGATTGCGGAGGTCATGGGCTAACATAGCTATCACCCTGTCTTTAAACTGTAGCTGTTCTTCGAGTTGCTCTTTTTCCTGTTTTAAGCGAAAAATTTCATCTGATAGTCGCAGCAGTTCCGCAGAAATAGCAACCGAACGAATAGAGGATTTAGGAGATGATGGTGAGCGACCATTATCTTCCATATTTTCTTGCAAGTTACTCTGTAATTTTACGTAGGCATCTACTGTGGCTTGCCAGCGAGGCCACCAACTTTTTAGTTGGGCAATTATATTACTACCTGCCAGAACATGTCTAGGTTCCGGATGAATTTTGATTAAAGCTGGTGTTGCTACCAGTTTAAAATATTCTGCCAAATAGGGTTGTTGCCCAACATCAACAATTTGAAGTTCAAACTTGTAGTCAGCTTCCAATTCTTTTAAGTACGCACGTATTCGCTGCACTTGCTGTCGGGACTTTGGTCGTCCATCAACAAAAAGTAACAATTGTAGTGGAGCTTCAGAATAAATAGGCTGATCCTGGGAAGCTTGCATGTAATCGTGTTTTAGCACTGGTAACAAACCGACGACACTTGACGAAAAGTAAGATAAACTGGCGCTTGTCGATGGGATGGTCGTTCTTTTTTTTTCAATTTAATATCAATTTAATATCTATTTTAGATTTTTCATACTCCCATCCCTACAGGATTTTTTAGATGAGATATATTTTTTTCAGTCTTTTCATCCCATTTTGTCTCATTTCTGTTTCTGGGCAAGGCTTTAGCGCTGAGTCTAAGTCGCGATCTTCGCTGAATCAAAATCTTTCGTCAAGACCAGATGAAAGTTTTTATACAACTGCAACTGGGATGGTACAAGAACAAGTGAATTTGATTGCTCGCATCGAAAAAGCAATTTCTCAACCGGATGCCAATCAACTGCGATCTGTGAGAGGACAATTAACTGTCCACCAGGTAGCAACAGAAAGTTTTCTCAAACGCCACTACCCGAACCCTAAAGCTTTGTGCTATCTGGAAGGGAAATTTTCTGTGAATATTTCCTTCCTGTCCGATCAATTAACAGAGCCACAAGCACAAATTTACTGCTCTTTGTATGCTTCTAGTCAAGAGTTATCTAAACTTGCTCCAGTTTTAGATCGGCTTTTGTCTCGGCGCGGTGAGTTAGCGTTAGTGAGAGAGTTACCCCTAGTTAGTGGCGAACGCCAGTCAGATCCTGTGCTTTCAATTGCGCCAATCCAGCATCCCAATCTCGCAAAACCAGCTACTCCTTTTGCTGTTCAAGAAGCGGATTTCCCAAAAACCCCACCACCAATCATTGCTGGAACGGCGAAGAGACTTCTAGCCGAGTATGTACCGCCAATACAAGCGGCGATCGCACCACCACCAGAAACGCTCGCTACTTTACAAGTGGCAAAGCAAATTTTAGCACAAGCAATAACCGCATTTCCCGAGGGGACAAAATTTCAAAATTCTTGGGAAACTACTACCAAGCTTGACCGCTTTACTTATGACCTCGATCCGCAAGAGCCGCAAACTTATGCCAAGTTTTTGGAGATGCCCAACACTGGTATTTTCCGCGTCTTGCCTGATTCAGCTTACCATCGTCAGCTGAATACTCTTAGCAATCGTTTACAGCCAAGCGTCAGCGAACGCTATCCTTTTCCGTCCTTGGGTAAAACAAACGGAGGCTTTACTCCCAGCTTAGCACTTCAGCTCGTGGGTGATAAATTCCAAATTTTACCGCAGGGATTGGATTACAGCTTCATGATTGACTTAGGTAATATACCCCTAGAAAAGTTGGATGCCAAGCTGCGATCTGTTTCGCTGCCAACACGACAGTTTTTCTTAAATTACCAGCATCCCAGAAAATTGGCTGATTTGCAAGTAGAGCGACGGCGCTTCATCACAGGCAAAGACCAAAATTGGAACCAAGACCAAGTGATTTTCACAGATGCCAAAGCAGTATTGAACCACACCTATTTAGTGCGATCGCTCCAGTTCCAAATACCAGAGATGATTTTAAGTGGTAAATCAATTTCCAGTAGCGATCGCCTCAATCTAGAAGAATCACTCCAAATGCAAAGCAGCGATATCATACTGGCATTTCGACCAGTGCGTCGCCGTAGTGATGGTAGCTACACAGTTCTCTGGCGAGTTTTAAATCAATTTAATCCTCCGCCAATCGATGATTTAGAAAACTACGTGAAATACTGACACCTATATTTCATATACATGAGTTCGCGCACGAAATGCACCAAGACTCTGCGAGCCTTTGCGTTTACCTCTGCGCCTCTCTGCGTTTTAAATCACTACTTTTTACGCAAAAATGTACCGCTAACCAAGGACAACAATACTGTTACTTCCATAACCCTTCCTCAGATTTCAACTTAGTTTTGTTTTGCAAACTACTAATGATGAAACATTTTGGTTATATTTGATTTTATTCATACATACTCTTGCAAAATAAATAAACCAAGTAACGATTCCTAGCAGTTTAGCTCCATCTTCAAATAAAAACATATAGTTATTGTTAATATTGCTAAACAGAGTATCACTAACTATTGACATACCGAAAAAAGCAAACGCCAAGATTAAAATAATGAAATCAGTTTTTACTATAGTTTCGACAAAATTTATCAAGTATAAGGATAATATCACTGCATACCCCAAGAAAAAAAGCTTTTCAGAAATGTGTAAATAGTTTGGAAAAACATCTTCATGAACCATCAATAAATCATCTATGAGTAGAATAGAAGAAAGAAGTCCAGAGAAGAGTAAAAATTTTGATTCCTTTTTTTTAATATCTTTTTTTAATACGAAAAAACTAAAAATACAGATAGCTGCACAAGAACACCAAAGCAATATGCCTATATTTGATAGCAGTCCAATGTAGAATGGCTGCCCAAGAATTGCTGCTGGGTCGCGTGTCAAATACGCTATAGGTATTTTTTTAAGCCTGCTAATAATTGCAACAACTATAAAAGCGCTAATAGTCAGTACATATACTGCAAATAAACTTGCAAATAATTGTTTGAACCTACCATACCAAACTAATTGTGTGTTTGATTCTAGGAATTCCGTGTAATTTTTTCTACTCATGTTTTTATCTATTGGTAGAAATAGGTAAATTTAAGTTATTGTCAATCAAGATTAATCCATGACTAACCCTTAGTTAACCCATGCTTAATTCAATTAACTAAAATTTAATCTAAATTAGACAAAAGTAAAGTTTATGCTAAGCTCAAACTCAGCAAATTAATGATTTCTTCGGATAATTAAAACGCAAGCCTAACGGTCAACTTGTCAAACAAACCCATTAAATCTTCTGAAGCTAGTATTATTTACTATCCGTGTAATCTTGACCTTGATGCGATCGCAGATGTTGGAAGATTGATGAGAAGGCAGAAGTACGAAGGCAGAAGGCAGAAGGGAAACCCCATAAATAAATTTTAGGGGTTTCAAACAAGGACGCCTTTTTTCTCGCGCTTCGCGTCTTGAAAAAAATCCTTTTACCCTTTTCATAAATAAATTTAGGGGCTTTAAACCCTGTGGCAGAGGGCAAAATATATATTTTCTTCCTTCTGCCTTCTGCCTTCTGCCCTCTGCCTTTCTTCGGTAATTTTGTTAATAAAATTTAATACGATAGCTCAAAATGTATTCACCAAAGACTTAACTATCTTTGTCGCACAACAAAATTGACACGACATAGCCGCTTGCGAAGGAGATCCTGATTGTATTGCCACGGAAAAGCAATTTGGGCAAGGCATATCAAGGCTTTTACATCAGGCGATCGCAAATCGCAAATATTGGAATACTGGCAATTTCATTAACAAAACTAAGGGCGTTGCTGAATCAAAGTATGAATCCAAATGTAGAGACCGTAAATTTGCGGTCTCTACAAGGATCTTGGCAGAACGTAAAATCATTTTCTACATGAAATCAGCAAAGCCAGTAATTGTTTGTCCATGACCAAACTTTTTAATCAACTCTATGTTCGACAACTACCAACAAACTTTTCAAATCACCATTGTCTGTGAAAAATTGTGTTGTCCGAACGCGCTTATTTTCTCCCTGTATAACTATTGTTTCAATTTCTCTGAGCAGTCCAGTTGCAGTATTAAACACTTTGAAATCAACAATATCACCGTGTTCCACAGCGGTTAGTTTGCTATCACTGAAAGCAGAACCGTCCTGTGGCTCAACGTTGACTTCACTATTACCTATGGGAATCACATCAAAGCTGTGGGAGAAACTCGTACCATCAGGGTACAAGTAAGTGTTTGTTATGATCCACTTATCACCCGCATCCTGGAATGTTTGCTTGATGTCGTAGCTCTTGGTTAGTTGAAGATCCGCATCCAAAAATCTAACGGTTCCTTCCCAGTTTCCGACGTGTTTGGGTATTACTTTATAGTCCTGTAAATTAACTTTACCTTGAGTTTCTGTTGCAGCCGTGTCACGGACAGGCACATTCGTTTCTTGTTGAGTCATACTGCCGCCTCTGCTGAAGATAATGTTATGCAAGATTTATGAACTTTGCCAGCTATCATTGACACACTTGAATTAGTCAATACTAAAAAGTTGATTGTTATAAAGCGACTGTCAATCAGTAGGTTAGGAACACTGAATTTTTACTGCAAGTATTATTCCCTCTGATTTTGACAGCTGCCCAAACGCTAGCACAGCTTTCCTAGCTGTAACACTATCTTCTTTAGCGTCACCAGAACCCAGAGATAGATTTATATCCTGTCCGCTTGAATACTTATACTGTCGCCTAGGCTGGTGATTGGTGATTGGTGATTGGGAAAGAGGCTTGTTATAGTTCTTCCCCAGTCCCTTCCAGTACCCAGTCCCCATTACCTATCAATGTTTTATAAGTAATTTACCAGACATAATATCACTGAGGAGCTAAGAACTTAGCTACCGTTTGCACATCCTTATCACCACGTCCGGAACAGTTAATTACAATGCGAGGACTACCGCTAAGTTGCGGACACAGGGTTTCTAGGTAGGCGATCGCATGAGCGGTTTCCAGTGCAGGTATAATTCCCTCTAAGCGCGAAAGTCTCTGGAATGCTGCCAAAGCTTCTGCATCAGTCACACTGTAATATTCAGCCCGTTGAGATTCTTTCAAATAACTGTGTTCTGGCCCCACACCCGGATAATCTAACCCAGCACTAATCGAATGGGCTTCAATTACTTGCCCATCGTCGTTTTGCAGCAAGTAACTCATTGCTCCGTGTAATACACCAATCCGTCCTTTTGTCAAGGTAGCGGCGTGTTTATCCGTGTTGACACCTTCCCCAGCGGCTTCTACGCCAATTAACCGCACAGATGGTTCATTCACAAACTCGTGGAACAGTCCGATGGCATTGGAACCACCACCCACACAAGCCATGAGAATATCAGGCAAGCCACCCCATTTTTCCATCGCTTGGGCGCGGGTTTCTTGCCCAATCACTGCATGAAAATCCCGTACCATCATCGGGTAAGGATGGGGTCCTGCCACCGAACCCAAGATGTAGTGAGTCGTTTCTACATTCGTCACCCAATCCCGAATTGCCTCAGAAGTAGCATCTTTCAGCGTACCAGTTCCTGCTGCCACAGGTCGAACTTCTGCCCCCATCAACCGCATTCTAAATACATTCAATGCTTGGCGTTCCATGTCGTGAACGCCCATATAAATAACGCATTCCAAGCCAAACCGAGCGCAGACTGTAGCCGTTGCGACTCCATGTTGCCCAGCACCCGTTTCGGCAATAATCCGCTGCTTGCCCATGCGCTTTGCCAACAGTACTTGAGCGATCGCATTATTGATTTTGTGAGCGCCTGTGTGATTTAAATCCTCACGTTTTAAGTAAATTTGCGCTCCACTACCATCTGGTCTGGCATAGTAGGTAGTGAGGCGTTCGGCAAAATACAGGGGAGTGGCACGCCCTACGTAGTCACGTAGCAATTGTTGCAATTCGGCTTGAAAGGCTGGTTGATTGCGGTATTGCTGGTAAGCTGTTTCTAGTTCTGCCAAGGCTGGCATCAATGTTTCTGGAACATACTTACCGCCAAAGCGGCCAAAGCGTCCTTCTGGATCGGGGCGTTGGGTATTTTGGGAATTCGGGGAAATGGGAGTAGTGGTCACGGACTGATTTGCAATTACGGGACGAAGATAATTATAGAAAAGATTCGCATAGGGGAGTCAAAAGTCAAAAGTCAAGAGTCAAAAGTCAAGAGTCAAGAGTCAAGAGTCAAAAGTCAAAAGTAATACCTCTTGACCATTGACTTAACGGAGCAAAGTGGAGTGAGTGTTAAACATCTTTCTGTTCCTCCACCCATTCTAAGATTTCACCAGGATGAACCTTATAGGTATCGCAAATAACTTCTAACACACGAATAGAAGGCAGGTAGTTAGACTTTTTGGCAAGTTTATAACCAGTAGCAGGAGCTATACCAGTATCTTTGATGAATTGGTATACAGATAGACCTTTGGCTTCCAAGAAGCTTTTAACTCGATTTTGTATAGGCATTTTTTTATAGTACTACTCCAAAATTATTGCAATATTTATAATAATACTATATTTACATAATGACTATAAGCATAGTAATATTAAAACATAGAAAAGGCGGTGCCGCCTAGGAAACGAAACCGCCTTTTCAACCCTTCATAAAAAATGAGGTTTAATTAATAATGCCACAACTTATCCTTTGTCAAACACCCACACGAGGTTGGA
This sequence comes from Fischerella sp. PCC 9605, assembly GCF_000517105.1. Taxonomy (GTDB): domain Bacteria; phylum Cyanobacteriota; class Cyanobacteriia; order Cyanobacteriales; family Nostocaceae; genus PCC9605. Next base: position 1,803,200 of record NZ_KI912148.1, read on the forward strand.
TAAATTTAGCTTACGCTCGACAAATTCGGTTTCGGAAAGTTTATCTAAACATGTTTAACGAGGAAACCGCCTGCGTCATCACTTGGAGTAACGGCGACAGGGAAGCTTTTTTTGGGAAAGACGCTCAAGCAATCATCCAGGTTTGGAAAAATTACACAAAAAGTTAAAAAATTGAGCTAGCGCGTGACGGGGGGTTTTCCCCCGTTGTAGCGACTGGCGTGAAGAAACTACGTAAAACTTATATTAGGTTTAAGCTAAATCAAGAAAGAACTCAGCACTCACAACGAGTAAACATATGGCTTCTGGAAAGGATAAATCATCTAGCGATCGCTCAGCTTGGCGTGAATTTGGTCAAGACAACTCCGCAGCAATAGAAAGACCAATTCAAGAACTACCACCCGAAAAACAAAACTTGCGGGTGCAAGCAACCCGCGCCGGACGCAAAGGTAAAACTGTAACTGTGATTAGCGGATTTCAAGCCAAACCAGAAACCCTACAAGCATTATTAAAGCAGTTAAAAACCCAATGCGGTACAGGTGGTACAGTTAAAGACAATGAAATAGAAATTCAGGGCGAACACAAGCAGAAGATTCTCGAAATTGTGACCAAGCTGGGTTACAAAGCCAAAATCAGCGGTGGCTAGTTAGTCGAGTTAACCGAACTTAGTTTACCTGCCACGCTCAGACATAAATGTTATCTTTGAGAGGTAAAAATCCTGCTCAGTTTTATATTCACAGGAGAAAGCAATGGATTTAGTTCGGATTATCTGCGCTATTTTCCTACCACCTCTGGGAGTGTTTTTGCAAGTTGGTTTCGGTAAAGATTTTTGGATTAATCTGCTTTTGACAATTTTTGGTTTCTACATTCTTGGCATTGTTCACGCCGTTTGGATAATTGCGAGGAAATAGATATAAATAAAATTTATTCTCAGGGATGATGGCGGGTACACCTTCGAGAAACGAACTTCACGAACAGAACCGTTTGTCTTGGAATGAGGCAACCAAGGCGCACAATAGCCATAAAGGCGATCAAGCAAAGTTTTTCCAGGAAGGAGGAAGCACTCTTTTTCCAGAAGAGATTGAACTGCTGGGAGATATTGCTGGTTTGTTCTTAGTTCACTTACAATGCAACGCTGGACAAGATACTCTATCGCTGGCGCGGCTGGGTGCAATTGTCACTGGCGTAGATATTAGTGATGAGGCTATAGCCTTTGCTCAAAAACTCTCACAGGAATCAGGAATTTCAGCCAACTTTGATCGCGCCGATATCTTCAATTGGTTTGAGGAAACAGCAACAACAAGAAAACAATTTGATATTGTATTTTCTTCTTACGGGGCAGTTTGTTGGATATCTGATTTGAAGCTTTGGGCTAAGGGAATTTCAAATATTCTCAAAACTGGTGGACGTTTCGTTGTTGTTGACTTCCACCCTGTAGCTATGATGTTTGATACTGATTGGAGCCATAAATTTTCTTACTTCAGTGGGAGTATGCCCCTAACTTGTGAAGATGGTATCGGCGATTACGTGGCGTCTTCTGGTGGGGCGTTGGTTCCTTGGGGTTATGAAACGGGAATTGAGAATTTTCACAATCCTTACCACACCTATGAGTTTCAATGGGGTATCGGCGAGATAGTCACAGCGCTGTTGCAAGCTGGACTGAATCTGAAAATTTTGAAAGAGTATCCTTACGCCAATGGCTGCAAGCTATTTGAACGGATGCGTGAAGCGCCTGGCGGCCGGATTTTTCCACCAGAAGATATGCCGAGTTTGCCTTTAATGTATGGAATTGTTGCTCAAAAGCTGTGAGTGGGAGCATTCCAAATGTGTTCGTTATGTACACATTTTTTTATCAATCCTGACGGGAAAACCCTACACTCCACTCCGTTGCGTGTAGGGATGAGAAATGGGCTTTTGCATTCTTGTTTATCCTCAACCAGAAGAAATATCACCAAAGTTGATGTTTCCTGCTATACCTATAAAATAAAATTGATGCCAATATTGCGATCGCTAACATTCCCCACTTGAACGGGCTAATTTTATATTTATTGAACTTAGCAAAGCTACAGTTCAAATTATTTTTTGAATATAAAATGATGACCCTTTGCATTTGAAATTTTCATAGTTGCATATCAAATTAGATTTAACCTTTAAACTTTCTGAGCATCTCGAAAGATAATTTACTGGTATTATAACTTTAAATAATTTATTTAAACGTAACATTGTTTCTAAATAATACTGTTCGTTCCAGAATCTTTTTTGTTTGACAAACCAGTCAAGGGGATAATGATATGGTGAAAAAATATCATGAATATGAATATAAACACCTTTGTTAAGGTTTGGATATATGTTTTCAAACTGGTATTCAACATCACTACCAAATTTATAGACATGACTTGAATCTATAAATAAAAAGTCTGATTCTCCAAGTTCAGTGAAAAGACTGGTTGGAACTCTTTGAAGAGGTTCACGAATAATTTTACACCTGACTTGTGTTTCTTTTTCTTCATTTGAAAAACGAGCATAAGGATCAATACTAATAAAGTTAGCAATCTCACCACTGTCTTTAAAATTTTGCTCTAATGCGGCTATGATTACTCTTGTAGACACTCCTTGTCCTACTTCAATGACCTGTTTTGGTTTATTTTGACGTAAAAAGCAGTATAGAATAATACTGTCCAAACCACTAAAGTAGTAATTTTTTTCCTCATAGCCGTACTGGGTAGAAACTGCGTAAAAACTTTTCCCCCATTCATCTAAAATATTTAGAGTTAGATTTTCAGACTCATTAAATCTGAAATCAATGTTTAAATTTGAACGTGGTTCATCTTTGTATTGTTCAAGTATATATTTAGTGTTTGGTATTGGTTCATAAAAATGGTCTCCTAAAAGATGCCAACCAATGTTTTCAAGATAGGTAAATATTTTTCTAGCTAAGTACCTTTGTATTGCATTCTTTTCATTTAAAGCTTTGTAAATTTTTTCTGAAACTACCATATTTCTCTTTAGAAAATAGTTTTCCTATGTATTTGCTATTATTCTACAGTAACAGTAGAAATGGAAAATGCACGCAATAACACATTAAAATTTCGTATATATTTGCTACTATTCTTCAGTAACAGTAGAAATAGAAAATGCACGCAACAACACATTAAAAAACCGCTTACGTGTGTTAAAAGCAACAGCACAAACAGCGGTTTTCTACAATATTATTTTTAACAGCCTCTATTAATTAGCTGCACCAGAAGCAGCAAGTTCCGCCAAGCGTTCTTGCTGGTCTTGAGAGATACAAGACTGAATCAGTGATTCTAAATCACCTTCTAGAACTGGGGCGAGGGAGTAGTTCTGACCGAGACGATGGTCTGTAACGCGATTGTCCTTATAATTATAGGTGCGAATTTTCTCAGAACGTGACCCTGTACCAACCTGCGATCGCCGCATGGAAGTTACTGCTTCTTGCTGTTCGCGTAACTTCATTTCATACAGTTTTGCCCGCAAGATCTGCATTGCCCGTTCTTTGTTTTGCAACTGGCTGCGTTCTTCAGTACAGAAAATCCGAATTCCCGTTGGCTTGTGGAACAAGTCTACCGCAGTTTCCACCTTGTTGACGTTTTGTCCACCCGCACCACCAGATCGCGCTGTGGTCATTTCTATATCTTTGGGATCGATGTGAATTTCCACATCATCGACTTCTGGCATTACCGCCACGGTTGCAGTGGAAGTATGAACTCTTCCTCCAGCTTCTGTGACTGGTACGCGCTGCACGCGATGTACTCCCGCTTCAAATTTCAACTTGCTGTAGACGTTGTCTCCCTGAATTTCCAGAATTGCTTCTTTGAAGCCGCCCATTTCCGCTAAGGATTCACTGACTAGCTTCACTCGCCAACCCTGACTGTCAGCATAGCGAGAGTACATCCGCAACAAGTCACCTGCCCAAATACTAGCTTCATCACCACCAGTACCCGCACGAATTTCTAGCATGATGTTTTTATCATCATTGGGGTCGCGGGGTAGTAATAATATTTTCAGGCGATTTTCTAGGTATTCTATTTTTTCTTCTAATTCCTGAACTTCCAGGGCTGCCATTTCTTGCAATTCTGGATCGCCCTGAGATTCTTTCAAGATTTGACGTGCCCCTACTAATTCGTCTTGGGCTGTTTTCCAAGTTTCATAGGTAGTCACTACCTCTTCTAACCCAGACCGGGCCTTAGCCACTTTTTGATACTCATCCGGATTTTTGGCAGTATCAGGATCGGCAAGGCGACGGGTCAATTCATTAAAAGTTTGTTCAACAGATTTGAGTTTCTCCAGTAAATATTGTTCAGCCATGAGAGTGCGATCGCTCCTTAAAATAACAAGTTGGCTCGGCAAAATAAAACAACAAGCGACCCAGCGGTTGCAGGGTCGTCGTTAACAGCAGAGCCAACCCGCTACTTTTTCTTTTTGCCGCCAGCTTGATCGCCTTTCATACCGTACTTGCGAAGGAAGCGCTCAACGCGACCTTCAGTGTCAATAATCTTCTGAGTTCCGGTGTAAAAAGGATGGTTTCCAGACCAAACATCTACATGCAATTCTGGCTTTGTGGAGCCGACGGTCATGACAACTTGACCATTGCAGTAAACTTTAGCTTCTGGATACCACTCGGGATGAATTCCAGGTTTAGCCATTGTTCTTTTCGTCGTTGAATCTATAAAAATTATAACTTTGGTGCTTAATTTAGGATTAGGGACTGGTAAGTGATGACTGGTTACTAGGGACTAGGTATTAGGAGATGAGAAGAATCTTCTCCCAATGCCCAATGACGCCAGGTGCTACAACGGGGGAAACCCCCGCAACGCACTGGCTCCCCAATCCCCAATCCCTTATCTTTTGGAGTACTGGGGTGCTTTGCGAGCTTTGTGCAAACCGTACTTTTTCCGTTCTTTTGCTCGGGGGTCGCGGGTAAGATAGCCTTCGGTTTTCAGAGGAGAACGGTTATCTGGGTCGAGTTGGCAAAGAGCGCGAGCTACTCCTAGTCGAATTGCGCTTGATTGTCCGGTCAAGCCGCCACCTTCGGCTTTCACCAAAATATCGTATTCGTTTTCCAGTCCCAATGTTTCTAGAGGTGCTTTCAGTGCACCCAGGTAATTAGGATTGAATTGGAAATACAAGTCTCCGGGTTTGCCATTGACAATCAACTGTCCGCTACCTGGAACTAGGCGTACTCGTGCCACTGCGGATTTACGACGACCAGTACCCCAGTACATTGCACGGCCGCTAGTGTTATCTGTTGCTTGCATTAATCTTGTTCTCCTGGAATAGTATTAATTTTTAATTCTTTGGGTTTTTGGGCTGCATGGGGATGAGTGGGGCCAGCATAGACTTTCAGCTTGGTGAACAACTGCCGTCCCAAGCTATTTTTGGGTAGCATACCTTTAACGGCATGTTCGATAATCCGTTCTGGTAAACGCCCTTGTAGCTTAGCAAAAGTTTCTGTCTTCATCCCGCCAGGACGACCGGAGTGACGACGGTAAACCTTTTGGGTGCGCTTTTTCCCGGTGACGGCGACTTTTTCAGCATTGATTACAATGACGAAGTCGCCTGTATCCATGTGGGGTGTATATTCAGGTTTATTTTTACCTCGCAGAACCATCGCGATTTCGCTAGCTAGGCGACCGAGACGTTTATCGGTGGCATCTACTACGTACCACTCCTGCGTTAGGGAAGTAATTGGAGGAAGGTATGTTTTATTGAGTGTCATTTGTTATTTGATAGTTGCTAGTTGTTTGTTGTTTGTTGTTTGGGAAGACCACCAATACCCAACCATTGACTATTGACTAATGAACGGCAGTCGCTCATGGGGGGAACCCCCTGTTGGAGCGCGCTGCCTCCTCTTGACCAATGACAAACAGTGGCTGAGTGTCAAACCAGATCTCTTTGGGAAAAGGAAAATCTGGATAGCCGACTCGCAACAAGCACAAGCCGTGGGCAGGTGCAGCATATTTCACCTCTTCCCGGCGTTCGTCTTTCCAGAGGTCGGTGAAGTCAGTGAGCGATCGCTCTTTTGTACCTACCTGCACTAACATTCCTACTAATAGTCGTACCATGCCATATAAAAATCCATTTGCCTGAATTTCAATATGGATAAATGAACCGTTGCGGTAACACTCTGCTGCTTGTATCTCTACCCAGGAATGCTTGCGCCCTGAGTTGGCGCGGTGAAACGCCGCTAAATGATGGTGTCCAATCAGAGGTTTCAGTGCTGCCTGGATTAAAGATTCATCCAGAGGTGCATGATAATAATGCCAACTGAAGGCTCTGGTGAACAAGTTCGGCTGTTTTGCAGTGTCTATGGTGTAGCGATACCGTCGATACGCTGCACTAAAACGAGCGTGCCAATCTGGACTTACACCTGCTGAAGCCCGAATCAATATATCTGTTGGCAGGTAGCTATTGAGAATTGTTGCCCACTTGTGAGCGGGAATCTTACCAGTAGCATCAAAATGGGCTACTTGAGCGGCAGCGTGAACTCCACTATCGGTACGTCCCGCACCGTGTAATGTCACAGGATGACCCATTACATGAGTAATAGCTTTTTCTATCTCTTCCTGCACGCTACGGTGTTGCGGTTGCCGTTGCCAGCCATGAAAATGAGTGCCCAGGTATTGAATTACCAGGGCGACTCGCTCTTTTGGTGTAGGCTGGTGGCTCTCTAACATAGGAATTTTGTTATTTGTCCTTTGTCATTTGTCATTTGCTTGTTGTTGGTTGTTTGTTGTTTGTTGTTTGGTGTTTCTTCCAATCAACAACCATCTATCAACAAAGAACAAAATTTGACCAATGACTAATGACTGATAACTTAAACCAGTTCAATGATTGCCATCTCAGCGTTGTCACCGCGACGAGGTACGGTGTGCAGGATACGGGTATATCCGCCCTGACGATTCCCATAACGATTGGGAGCTTGTTCAAATAGAGCCTGAACAAGGTCTTTGTCATAGATGTAGCCAAGGGCTTGACGGCGTGCTGCAAGCGATCCGTCTTTGGCTAGGGTAATCATTTTGTCCACTTCGGCTCTAACTACCTTAGCTCGTTGTAAAGTAGTAGTAATTCGACCATGACGAATCAGCTCGGTAGTTAGCGATCGCAAAAGAGCGCGACGCTGGTCAGCTGGTTTGCTGAGTTTTTTGACTCGACAACGATGACGCATAATTAATCAACCATGAATGATAACGCTTACTTAATATGGCTGCTAATAGTTAATAGTTAATTGCTATTAACTATTAACCACCATGTTTAGGAGACCTTTCGGTTGGTAGGGTAATCCCTAGGCGTCGCTGTAAAGCTTCAACTACTTCTTCAGCCGACTTCTGACCAAAGTTTTTAATTTCTAACAGGTCTTCTTGTGTATAATCCAACAAGTCTGCCACAGAGTTAACTTGTGCCCGCTTCAGACAGTTATAAGCTCGCACAGAAAGCTGCAACTCTTCGATGGGAATCTGAGCGGTTGGATCTAGCTCATCTACAGAGTCTGTTTCTGTTTGTCTAATATCAATATCTTTCAGAGGGTTGAATAACTCTACCAAGATTCCTGCTGCCGAGGAGAGGGCTTCTTGGGGGCTAAGACTGCCATTCGTCCAAACTTCTAACAGCAGTCGGTCTCTGGGCATCCCATTATCACCACGGGTTTCTTCAACGCTGTAGTTGACTTTTCTAACTGGCATAAACACCGAGTCGATTTGGAGAAAGTCTAATGATGTGGCTTCCTCGCGGCCACGTTCTACAGTGCGATACCCTTTGCCTTTTTCAATCCGAAATTCCATTTCTAGCTTTCCCCCTTCAGCCAGGGTTGCTATATATTGGGTCGGATCGACGACTTCTACTTCACTAGGCAAGTCAAAGTGTGCTGATGTGACTGTGGATGGGCCTGTAACGAGTAGGCGACCAATCTGGGGTTGAGTTGAATAGCTTTTGAGGATGACTTCCTTCATTCTCATCAGGATTTCTAGCACATCCTCTCTCACGCCCGGAACGGTGGCAAACTCGTGTGTCACCCCCGCAATCCGTACTGCTGTAACTGCCGTACCCTCTAGATTTGACAGCAATACCCGTCTCAGGGCGTTGCCAACGGTAATTCCTTGACCCCGCTCCAGAGGTTCTAGGATAAATTTACTGTAGTGGCTCCGACTTTCCTCTGTACTAGACTCTACACATTCAATTTGAAACTGCGCCACGGAGTAGCCTCCCTTGTTCTAAGGTCTTGCTAGCAGGCAAATTTCTTGCCTACGAATTTGGATTTATGCCTTGGGCTTGAGTTAGATCAAACTGCCTGTCAGTAACAGTTCGAGCTTGACACCTCAAAAAGCTTACAGGCGCTATATTTTTTAGGTTTTCCGAAGTTTAGCAGCCCGATGTAGCAAACGGGGCTGATGAACTTCGGACGGCCACTATGCGTGTGAGGGGAATAGGCAAGTTCATACAGTTATCAGTTATCAATAATCAGTAATCATTTGCTGTTCACTGTTCACTGTTCACTGTTCACTGTTCACTGCTTGCCTTTACCACCCAACAAGTCATGTTTAAACTCGACGGCGTTTGGGGGGGCGGCAGCCATTGTGAGGAATTGGGGTAATATCTCGAATGAGTGTAATTTCCAGTCCTGCCCCTTGCAGCGCCCGGATAGCGGTTTCTCGACCTGCTCCTGGCCCGCTTACCATTACCTCAATTTGGCGCATTCCCTGATCGATCGCTCGACGTGCTGCGCTTTCAGCCGCGGTTTGCGCTGCAAAGGGAGTTCCCTTTTTTGCGCCCTTAAAACCGCTAGAGCCAGCGCTTGCCCAAGAAATCACATCTCCGTTTTGATCGGTAATGGTGACAATGCTATTGTTGAAAGTAGATTGGATGTAAGCAACACCATTTGGTACGTTGCGTTTTTGCTTTTTGCTCCCGGTTTTTTTACTTGGTTGTCGCGCCATATCGGTGTAATTGGATGAATGTAAAGCTTGCTCAAGGCAAGCATGGCAAAAAATTTATTTCCCTGGTGCCTTCTTCTTACCAGCCACTGTTTGCCGTCTCCCACGTCGGGTTCGAGCATTGGTGCGAGTTCTTTGTCCTCTAACTGGTAAGCCCATGCGGTGACGACGGCCTCTATAGGTACCAATCTCAATTAGGCGCTTGATGTTCAATGCTTCCCAGCGCCTCAAGTCGCCCTCGACTTGATAGTTGCTTTCTACTTCTCCTCGCAGGGCTGCTATGTCAGCATCACTGAGATCTTTAACACGAGTGTCTGGATTGACACCCGTAGCGGCTAAAATCTCCTGCGATCTCGATAAACCGATTCCGTAAATATAAGTTAGACCAATCTCGACGCGCTTATCGCGTGGAAGGTCTACTCCGGCAATACGTGCCACAACAATTTTCTCCCTATGGTGCTCACTAGTGATGTAAGTTAGTGTTTAAGGTGATGATGCTGCCACCAACTCACCAAGTCCTAAAAAGTAGTTCTACTTCGCTCTAACCTTGGCGTTGCTTATGTTTGGGATTGCTACAAATCACCATGACGCGACCCCGACGACGGATCACGCTACACTTTTCACACATTTTTTTGACTGAGGCTCTGACTTTCATGCCTTTGCTAATTGACTCCAAATGTTAAATTATAGCATTTTTTAGGAAATTATTCAGTTAAATCATTGTAAGAAAACCAAAGAAAACCAACAGCGTTGGTTTTATGGTATAATATCCTACATATATCTACTTTTTCCTGAGTCGATAAGTGATCCGACCTTTAGTTAGGTCGTAGGGTGTCAGCTCAACTTTGACGCGATCGCCAGGTAAAATCTTGATATAGTTGCGGCGAATCTTGCCGGAAATGTGAGCTAGGACATTAAAACCATTGTCCAAGTCAACGCGAAACATAGCGTTAGGCAATGACTCTGTAACCGTACCTTCCATTTCAATCAAATCTTGCTTAGACAATTTGTTTTTTCCTCAACGCAACATTTTTCTATTCTTTGCTGCTAGTTTTAGCTGCGAAAGAACACATTTTCATAAATATATCAACAGTTTATTAATATATCTTAGCCAAGATTTACGTGCATCTGCTGAGATATGGGCAAAGGGGAAAGGGTAAAGGGGCATAGGAAAAATCAGTACTTCAATTCCCAATGCCTAATGCCCAATTCCCAATTCCCAATTTCCCCATTCGAGACTAGGAATAAATGAGCTTCTTAAGTTCGACAGTGACTTCTTCTAGGGACTTATTGCCGTCGATGGTGTGTAGTTGATGGCGATCGCGGTAGTATTCAATCAAGGGAGCAGTTTCAGAGCGGTAGACTTCTAGACGGCGACGAATCACTTCTTCAGTATCATCAGCTCGTCCACGTTGCAGTAAACGATCCACTACCACATCATCTGGCACATCCAAGTTGACTACCCTTTCCCCATTTTGATCTAGCTTTTGCAGTAATTCCTCTAGAAAAGCTGCTTGCTTGACGGTGCGGGGGAAGCCATCCAAAATCCAACCTGAGTTAGCATCTGGTTTTCCCAGACGTTCCTCCACCATTTCCTGCACGAGTTGATCGGGAACAAGCTCACCCCTATCCATATAACTTTGAGCCTTAATGCCCAAAGGGGTTTGTTCTTTTAATGCTTGCCGCAAAATATCACCCGTAGAAATATGGGGAATCTTGCAGTCATCAGCTAGAGCTTTAGCTTGAGTCCCTTTACCTGCACCCGGCGGTCCCAAGAAGATTAATCGCGTCACTATTGTTTCACCATTCCTTCATAGCGCTGAGAGATGACGTAGGTTTGGACTTGTTTTGCCGTATCAATCGCCACACCAACCAAAATTAGCAAAGAAGTAGCACCCAGCCCTCTAAAGGTTGGTACTTTTAAAGCTCCTTCTACTGCTGTGGGGATGATTGCAATCAAACCCAAAAAGATAGCACCCAAAAAAGTTAGTCGATTTAAAACGCGCTCTATATACTCGCTAGTAGCTTTACCCGGACGAATACCAGGAATACTAGAACCCATTTTCTTGAGGTTCTGCGCTACATCAACTGGGTTTACTATCAAAGAAGAATAGAAGTAACTGAAAAAAACAATTGAAACTAGATAGACAAGGGCATAGACCCAAGACTGAGAACCACCGGGACTCAAATAGGTGTTGATAATATTGGCCAATTCTGGATTTTTCGTGAAATTGGCAATAAACAGTGGCAAACTCAAAATTGCAGCAGCGAAAATAATCGGCATGACTCCACCTTGATTTAGACGCAAGGGGAGATAGCTACGCTGCTCAGCAAAAACACGCCGACCGACTTGGCGGCGAGCCGAAATAATGGGAATGCGACGAATTGCTTCCTGCACAAAGACGATACCGATAATTGTCGCCAGGAAAACCAGGACTAATACAATTACTGGACCGACTCTTTCGCGCACGATTTCCTGACCGCTGCCTTGGATATAAGCAATAGTATCGCTGAGAGATTTTGGCAGTGTCGCCACAATGTTGACAAAAATCAACAAAGATGCTCCATTACCTACACCACGCTCTGTGATCACTTCTGATGCCCACATCACAAACATCGAACCAGCCACCAAAGCGACAGCTGTCTCGATCACGAAAATAGGCCCAAAGTTCAAAGCAAAAGGTCTCAGCCAGAATGCCGCCAAGAAAACACTTTGCAGAATCGCCCAACCTAAAGCCACATAGCGTGTAATTTGGGAAATTTTTCGCCTTCCAGCTTCACCTTCATTTTTCTGTAAGTTTTCTAAAGCTGGAATTGCAGCAGTCAGCAATTGGATGATAATTGAAGCGTTGATGTAAGGCAGAATACCCAAGGCAAAGACTCCCAATGCCGAAAGTCCGCCTCCAGAAAAGATATCCAAAAAGCTGAATATCTGATTATTGCTATTAATTGCAGCAGCAAACTGCTGTCGGTCAATTCCTGGTATGGGTATATGTATACCCATGCGAATTAAAAAGAGAATACCGACGGTAACAAGCAGCCGACCTCTTAGCCCAGCTGCTTGCGCCATCTGCATAAAAGTTTCTTGAGCTGTTGGGGGTTTATCTCGACTGATCATAGAGGGCTACCTTAGATAGTGAACCAGGCGCTGGCTAGAGTCCGCGTGCGCTTAGGTGCGCTCTGGTATTGGCTCACTCTAAAACTTCACAACTCCCACCAGCTGCCTCAATTTTGCTACGAGCTGTACCTGTAAAAGCTGCTGCTTTCACGTTGAGCGGAACGCTCAATTCCCCATCCCCCAAAATTTTCAATGGCCCCTTGACAGCAGTGAGGATACCTGCTTCTTTTAGGTAGGTCAAAGTTACTTCTGTATTTGCTGGGAGGGAGGCTAGCTTCTCTACATTAATCGTAGTGTACTTTTTACGGTTAACTAGGGGGAAGCCTTTTAACTTTGGTATGCGGCGGTACAATGGCTGTTGACCACCTTCAAAACCAGGTCTAGTACCGCCACCAGAGCGGGCTTTTTGACCGCGCATACCTTTACCAGCACTTGCACCTTGCCCGGCAGAAACACCCCGACCTAAACGGCGGGGACGTTTTTTAGAGCCTTTTTGCGGGCGAACATCATTTAGTCTCATAAGCGATAAATTAAGCAAAATTCGTCATTTGTTATTGGTCATTTGTCATTTGTCATTTGTCATTTACTAAGGACAAAGGACTAAGGACAAATGACTTTTTAAATGTAAAGATTTTCCACAGCAACACCCCGATCTTCAGCAACTTCGGAGAAGGTACGCAAAGCGATGAGGGCGTTGATTGCGGCTCTAGCGTTGTTGAGAGGATTGTTGGAACCAAGTTGCTTAGCTAAGACGTTACGCACACCTGCCAACTCCAGCACAGTACGAACTGCACCACCAGCAATTACACCAGTACCAGGAGCAGCTGGTCGCATCATCACTTTTGCTCCACCACCTGTACCATCAACGGGGTGAGGAATGGAGTTGGATTTAGTAATAGGAATGTCAATGAGATGCTTTTTACCATCGGCTACGCCTTTTTTCACAGCACCGATGACATCCGAAGCTTTACCTACTCCTACGCCAACTTGACCCCGCTCGTTACCGACAACCACAATGGCGCGGAAGCTGAGTTTTTTACCACCTTTAACTACCTTGCTCACCCGTCGGATTTGAATGACCCGTTCTTGCCAGTTTGTTTCTTCTTTCTTAGCGCGGTTAGTTTTACGACGATTTGTTGCCATTATTTAATGTCCTTTGTCATTTGTCATTTGTCATTTGTCGTTTGTCATTTGTCATTTGAAAGTTATTTGTTGTTTGTTGTTTGTTGTTTGTTGTTGGAAGCAACCAACCACTAACCACTAACTACCAACTACTAACTACTAACCATTGACTAATGACTATTGACCAATGACAAACTTAGAAATCTAACCCAGCCTCACGTGCTGCATCAGCTAGGGCTTTAACACGACCGTGATAAAGATTACCACCGCGATCGAAGACAACTTTGGTGATACCTTTTTCCAAAGCTCGTGCTGCAATCAACTTGCCAACTTCAGTCGAAGCCTGACAGTTTTTCCCGGTTGCTAATTTGGATTTGACTTCTGGCTCTACAGTAGAGGCTGCTACTAAGGTGTGATGTTGGGTATCATCTATCACTTGAGCATAAATATGCTGGTGCGAACGAAATACCGCTAACCGTGGACGTTCTTGAGAACCGTCAACTTTACCACGGATGCGTCGATGGCGACGCTGTTTTGATTCTCTACGAGTAAGCTTCATGTTTACTTCTTACCACTCTTACCAGTCTTACCAGCTTTACGTCTTACCACTTCGCCAGCGTAGCGAATACCCTTGCCTTTGTAAGGCTCAGGTGGACGAACAGAACGAATTTTAGCTGCTGTGTTACCTACTACTTCTTTGTCGTAGCCGCTGACAATGACGTTGGTGTTGTTTTCAACTGCAAACTGAACTCCCTCTGGCGGTGCAATCTGCACTTGATGGCTATAACCCATGTTTAAGATTAGGTTACGACCTTGCACTTGCGCTCTGTAACCAACCCCTTGAATTTCCAAACGGCGTTCAAATCCTTTGGAAACTCCCTCAACCATGTTGGCAACCAAAGTGCGGAACAAACCATGCATTTGCCTTGAGATACGCGAATCATCTCGGCGAGTAACAGTCAATATTTCTCCATCTTGGGAGACTGTCACATAAACAGGAAGCTCGCGGGAAAGTTCACCCTTAGGGCCTTTGACAACAACTTTGGAGTTATCAAGGGTCACTTGTACTTTGGGGGGAACTGTAATTGGGCGTTTACCAATTCGAGACATAACTTTTCTTCGTTGCTTGTTGTTTGTTGGTTGTTGGTTGTTAGTTTTTGGTTGTTACTACTAACCACTAACCACTAACCCATGACTACCAGACGTAGCAAAGCACTTCTCCACCCAAGTTCTGACGACGTGCTTCGCGATCCGTCATGATGCCACTGGATGTAGAAATAATGGCAATGCCGATGCCACCTAATACCCGTGGTAATTCTTTTTTGTTGGAGTAAACACGCAAACCTGGTTTGCTGATCCGCTTCAGGGCGGTGATAATGGGTTGGCGATTTTTACCCTTGTACTTTAAGGAAATTACCAAGTTACGCTTTATTCCTTCTCCTGCTTCTTCATAGTCAGAAATAAAGCCTTCATCTCGTAGCACTTTGGCAATACTACGAGTCATTTTCGTAGATGGCACTTGTGTTGTTTGATGCCGCGCCAAAGTGGCATTGCGGATGCGCGTCAACATATCAGCAATAGTGTCGTTTGTTGCCATCGTTTCCTCTTTAAATGAACTTATTGATCGCGAAAGGGCATTCCCATTTCTTTTAGTAAGGCGCGGCCCTCTTCGTCAGTGTTGGCTGTGGTGATGATGGAAATATCCATCCCTCGGATTTGGTCAATGCTGTCGTACTCGACTTCTGGAAAAATCAACTGCTCTCTAACACCAAGGGTGTAGTTACCACGACCATCAAAACTTTTAGGACTAATACCGCGAAAGTCACGAATTCTTGGCAGAGCCAGGTTGATTAATCGGTCGAGGAAGGCATACATCCGTTCGCCTCTTAGAGTCACCATGATGCCAACGGGCATACCTTGACGAATTTTGAAGCCTGCGATCGCCTTTTTCGCCCGTGTCACTACAGGCTTTTGACCAGCGATCAGGGCAATTTCACTTAAAGACGCTTCCAGAGCTTTAGCATTTTGAGCCGCTTCCCCCAAGCCCCGGTTGACGGTGACTTTCACCAACTTTGGTACTTGATGAACGTTGGTATATCCAAACTGCTTCATCAGGTTGGGGATTATTGTTTCTTGGTATAAACTTTTGAGTCGTGTTGCCATAGTTTTTTGTCCTGATTGTCCCTGGTCTTGGTCAGGGAATTAAAAATTATGAATTATGAATTATGAGTTATGAATTGTTTGATTATTTATTTCATAATTCATCATTCATCATTCATCATTTATTATTTATCGATGATTTCGCCAGTTTTCTTGAGCATCCGTACTTTTTTGCCTTCATCAGTGAAGGTGTAGCAGATGCGACTGGCAACGTTTTGCTTAGTGGAATAAAGCATCACGTTGGAACTGTGGATTGGGTATTCCTGGGTGACGATGCGCCCAGATTCACCCTCTGCTTGGGGTTTGACGTGCTTGGTTTTGATGTTGACGCCTTTGACAATGACTTTGCTTTCTTGGGGAAGTGCTTTGATGATTTCGCCAACTTTGCCTTTGTCTTTACCGGCAATTATCTGCACGGTGTCCCCTGTTTTAACGTGCATTTTGTAGAACTTCGGCTTCTCCTTCTTGCTTGCCATTACAGCACCTCCGGAGCCAAAGAAACTATCTTGGTAAAGTTTTTGTCACGCAGTTCCCGGGCAACAGGCCCAAAGACGCGCGTTCCTTTGGGATTGCCATCTTTGTTAATGATGACTGCGGCGTTGTCGTCAAAACGGATACTCATGCCACTATCCCGATTAATATTGTGGCGGGTGCGAACTATTACCGCTTCGACAACATCAGATTTTTTGATAGCCATGTTGGGCTGGGCATCTTTAACAACAGCGATAATTCTATCGCCGACGTAACCGTAGCGACAGTTACCAGCCCCAAGAATGCGGATGCACATGAGCTTGCGAGCACCGCTATTGTCAGCAACGTTGAGATAAGTCTGGGGTTGAATCACAATTAATCTCCTTGTTTTTGGTAATCGGTAATCGGTAATTGGTAATTGGGAATTGTTTTTGTGACCCATTACCTATTAGCCATGACCTATTACCATTAGCTATTTTTAGTGTTGAGGATTTCTGTGACTTGCCAGCGCTTGGTTTTGCTCAGAGGTCTAGTTTCTTGAATACGAACGCGATCGCCAATTTTACAGCGATTGTCTTCGTCGTGAGCTTTGTAGCGCCTGGTTTTGACCACAATTTTGCCGTATTTGGGATGGGGAGCGCGGTTTTCAACGGCGACTACGACCGTTTTTTGCATTTTGTCGCTCACTACCAAGCCAACTCGTTCTTTGACTGCCATACTCTCCTACTCTTGTTCTGTCGCGGGTTGACTTGCAGCCCGTTTGCGCTCTGCTTCTACCGTTAGCAATTGTGCTAGGCGGTGTCGGGCGTGTCGGAACTGGTGAGGTTTGTCTAGTTGTCTGGTAGCTTTTTGCAAGCGCAACTGAAATAGCTGCTTTTTGACAGCAAGAATTTCCTCAGCCAGTTTTTCGTCACTTAATTCTCTAGCTTCTGAAATTTTGGGAAGAGGCATAACCTACTCCTGCTCCTGTGGCTCCTGCTCAGAGCGTGAAATGAACTTAGTTTTAATTGGCAGCTTGTACGCAGCCAAACGCATCGCTTCGCGGGCGGTAGCTTCTGGTACACCAGCTATTTCAAACAAAATCCGCCCTGGCTTCACGACTGCTACCCAATATTCGGGTGAACCTTTACCGGAACCCATCCGGGTTTCAGCCGGACGCATTGTCACAGGTTTATCTGGGAAAATGCGAATCCAGATTTTACCACCCCGGCGGATATAACGAGTCATAGCTCGACGAGAAGCTTCGATTTGACGAGCAGTGATCCAAGCTGGTTCTTGAGCTTGGAGGGCAAAATCACCAAAATTCAAAGTGCTGCCAGCGGTGGCAAGACCTTTCATCCGTCCGCGCTGTTGTTTGCGGAATTTCGTTCTTCTAGGACTTAACATGATGTGTTAGTTGTTGGTTGTTAGTTGTTGGTTGTTAGTTGTGAGTCAGCGCGGTCTTGGGGGTTCCCCCCATGAGCGACTGCGAACCCGGAGGGTTGGTTGTTAGTCGTTACCACTAACCACTAACTACTAACCACTAACTATCCCTCGTTAGAGCGGTCTTCAAATTGCTGGCGACGGCGTTGTTGACGGCGACGCGGTTCACGCTCCCGTGTTGTTGGTGGGGGAGGTGTTTCTTCCTGTCCAGGAATAATTTCTCCCTTAAATACCCATACTTTGATACCGAGAATACCGTAGATAGTTTTGGCTGTGCAGTAAGCGTAGTCAATGTCAGCCCGTAAGGTATGTAAAGGTACTCTACCTTCACGAGTCCACTCCGTCCGGGCAATTTCCGCGCCGTTGAGACGACCGCTGACTTGGATTTTGATACCTTGTACTCCAGCACGCTGGGCGCGTTGAATAGCTTGTCGCACCACCCGCCGGAAGGAAACGCGGCGTTCTAGCTGTTGAGCGATGTATTCAGAAATCAGGTAAGCATCGGCATCAACGCGTTGTACTTCAACTACGTTAATGCGGATTTGACGATTGCTGCCTAAGAGATTCTGAAGTCCAGTACGCAAGGCTTCGATGCCTTGTCCCCCCCGACCCACAACTACGCCAGGTCTAGCTGTGCGTACTTCGAGATCGATTTGGTCTGCTTTGCGTTCAATCCGCACTTCTGAAATGCCCGCGTTGTTTTGAGCATATCTGCCCAGTTTTTCTTCGATGAAGTGACGGAGTTTATGGTCTTCTTGTAACAGTTCTGGGTAGCGACCAGGGTCGGCGAACCAACGAGATTGATGCTCTTGGGTAATTCCCAGACGAAAACCAACCGGATGTATCTTCTGTCCCACGAATGCTTCCTCTAAAATTTCTTTCTGTAGGCTCTAATTTGTGTGTAGGCACTTATTCAGCCGCAGCTCCAGGAGCTACAGCGACAGTGATATGACACGTTGGTTTGCGAATCTGGTACGCTCGACCTTGCGCCCTTGGTTGAAACCTTTTTAGTACCGGACCTTGATCTGCAAAGGCCTTAGTAATAACTAGGTCAGCACGATCAAATCCGGCATTATGCTCAGCATTGGCAGCAGCGCTTCTGAGAACCTTCAACACTGGTTCGCAGGCGCGGTAGGGCATGAATTCCAGAATAATGAGTGCTTCTCGGTAAGACCGCCCGCGAATTTGATCGAGTACCCGCCGCACTTTGTAGGGAGACATGCGTATATAACGGGCGATCGCTTTTACTTCATTAGTAGTATCAATAGCCATAGTTTTCTCCATTTTTGTTAGTAGTTAGTAGTTAGTAGTTAGTAGTTATTAGCCACTATCTACTAACCACTAACCAATAACTATCTCCCTGCTTTTTTATCCTTGGCGTGACCTCTAAAGGTGCGTGTAGGAGCAAATTCGCCCAGCTTGTGTCCTACCATTTGATCGCTGACGTAAATAGGTACGTGTTGCCGTCCGTTGTGAACAGCTATGGTATGACCGACCATTTCGGGCAGAATTGTCGAAGCTCGTGACCAAGTTTTGATGACTTCTTTTCTGTTACTATCGTTGAGCTTTTCAATTTTGCGTAGCAAATGATCTGCTACGAAAGGACCTTTTTTGAGAGAACGACCCATAACTAGTATTTGTTGTTAGTTGTTAGTAGTTAGTAGTTAGTAGTTAGTAGTTAGTAGTTATTACCCACTATCTACTAACCACTAACCACTAACTATTTACGATTCCCGACCGCCACGACCGCGCTTAGAAGACTTGCGGCGACGACGTACAATCAATTTGCTACTTGGTTTTTTGGGCTTGCGTGTCTTCAGACCCAATGCTGGTTTACCCCAAGGTGTTACAGGTCCCGATCTACCGATGGGTGCGCGACCTTCACCACCGCCGTGGGGATGGTCAACTGGGTTCATCACGCTACCTCTGACATGAGGACGACGACCTTTCCAGCGATTTCTACCTGCTTTACCCGCACTTAAGTTTCTGGCATCAATATTACCTACCTGTCCGATGGTGGCATAGCACTCTCGCCGAATCATGCGGACTTCTCCTGAAGGCAATTTGATGGAAACGTAATTACCTTCTTTTGCCACTACTTGAGCTGTAGCGCCAGCAGCACGGACGATTTGACCACCTTTACCAGGGGTCAACTCTACGTTATGAACGCTTGTACCCAAAGGAATATTTGCTAGAGGCAGGGCGTTGCCATCTTCAATGGGAGCGTCTGGGCCAGCAATCACTGTTGTGCCGACTTTCAACCCGTTGGGTTGGAGGATGTAACGCTTCTCGCCATCTTGGTATTGCAAAAGAGCAATCCGGGCGTTGCGGTTGGGATCGTATTCAATCGCTGTGACTGTAGCGGGAATGTTACGCTTATTCCGTTTGAAGTCGATGATGCGATAAAGCCGCTTGTGTCCGCCACCCCGAAAACGGCTGGTTATCCGCCCTTGATTATTTCGACCTTTGGCGCGATGTATAGATTTAGTTAAGGATTTTTCAGGCTCGGTTTTGGTAATTTCCGAGAAGTCGGAAATTGTGACCTGGCGAGTACTGGGGGTGTAAGGGCGATAAGAACGAGTACCCATAATTTAAAGTTTTTAACTGTTAGTGGTTGGTGGTTAGTGGTTAGTGGTTAGCCTAATAACTACTAACTACTAACTAATTACACTTCTGGGAATAGAACTTGTCTAATCTTGTCTACATCCCCAGTTGCCACTGTGACAATGGCTCGCTTGTATTGAGGTTTGTAACCAATGAATCTGCCAACACGTCGCTTTTTGCGTGGTGGGTTGGCGGTATTTACCTGTACGACCTTGACATCAAATAAACTTTCTATAGCCGCCTTAATTTCTGGCTTGGTCGCTTTTGGAGAAACTTCAAAAGTATATTTATTTTGCTCCATCAGCA
This sequence comes from Fischerella sp. PCC 9605, assembly GCF_000517105.1. GTDB lineage: Bacteria > Cyanobacteriota > Cyanobacteriia > Cyanobacteriales > Nostocaceae > PCC9605. The sequence continues at coordinate 1,823,351 of NZ_KI912148.1, forward strand.
TGGTCGCCTTTTCGGTAACAATTGGGCGACGCACTAAGTCAGGAAGTTTGCGGGGGTCAAAGTTAGTCACTGTAGACCTCCTGAATTTTTTCTAGGGCTGATGCCGTCACAACTATCTTGTCAGCGTGCAACAAATCATAAACGTTTAACTGGTCAGCGGCAATTAGCTTTAAATTCTCAATGTTGCGAGCTGACAAATAGACGTTATCGCTTTTTTCAGACAAGATTAACAGTGTTTTTTGCTCTGGTTCGGCACCCCAGCGAGCGATCGCTGACACCAATTCTTTGGTTTTGGGACGTGATAGCTGTTCGCTAAATTCTTCTACCACAATCAAATCGTTAACGCGGCTAGCAAATACTGTCCGCAATGCCAAACGCCGTTCTTTGCGGTTCATCTTCAGATGATATTCTTTGGGTTTTGGCCCAAAGATCACACCACCACCACGCCACAACGGTGAACGAATAGACCCAGCCCGCGCCCGACCGGTACCTTTTTGCCGCCAAGGTTTGCGACCGCCTCCTCTAACTTCGGAGCGGGTTTTTGTGCTGGCTGTTCCTTGGCGAGCATTGGTCATTTGTCTAACCAAGGCTCTATGCACAACATGAGCCGCTGTTTGTTCCTTGGCAACCCGCAACTCGAAGCTTTTTTGCCCGACTTGCTCTCCTTGCCAATTTTTGACTACACATTCAAACATCTCTAAGTGTCCTTTGTCATTATTTATGTTGTTCGTTGTTTGTTGTTTGTTGTCTGGTAAAGACAACCAACAATCAACCACCAACAACTAACCAATGTGACTAATGACTAACCAACTACTTTGGCAGGCACAATATCCACCAAGGCTCCTGGTTTACCAGGAACAGCTCCCTTGATGAGCAATAAATTGCGTTCCGGGTCTACACGTACTACAGTCAGTTTACGAACTGTAGTGCGGCTACCTCCCAAACGACCCGGTGCCCGCTTACCTGGATAGACACGACCGGGAGTGGTACCAGCACCGATGGAACCAGGCGCTCTGTGGTTTTTAGAACCGTGCGACATAGGCCCGCGACCGAAGTTGTTGCGTTTCTGGTTACCAGCAAAACCGCGACCAATACTTGTACCTATGACATCTACAGTTTGACCCGCACTAAAAATATCCGCCTTAATCTCTTGACCTAGGGAATAATCACCGGAATTGTCGATGCGATATTCCTTTAAGTGACGCAATCCTGGGGCAGATGATTTAGCTAGGTGGCCTAACAATGGTTTGTTCAGCGCCTTTGGCTTGACTTCGCCATAGCCTACTTGGATGGCGGAGTAACCGTCGGTCTGTTTTGTTTTAACTTGAGTAACGGTGCATGGTCCCGCTTGAATGACGGTGACAGGAATAGCTACTCCCGCATCGTCAAAGATTTGGGTCATGCCCAGTTTGGTGCCGAGAATACCTACAGACACAGTTACTGGCTCTCCTTTCTATTTTTTTCCTTGGAAATAGGATTCTTCAAGACACTGGTGCAGATACTATTAAAAGTATCTTTCCGCTTAGTTAGCGGCACCTCTGAAGTCAGGAACGGCTTAGGTAAGAGCGGCTCCAACTTCCCCGGTTTTTCACCAAGCGTCTGTAATTTTTGGTGAATCCACTTTAAATTTCACTCACTTGCGATCAAAACAGGCAAAACAGCCTTCCACCTAGGAAGGAACAACTTTTGCATTCAATACAAGGCTTTGGAGTTTTGTACTTTGTGCAGCAATGCTTTTATCTAAGCGATCGCTATGGCACTTTCCTGTTTGTAGTAGGACTTAGGCAGCAAAATGCCCAGTATCCATTAACTGAGAGCTACACAATGCTACAAACCAACATTAACGCTCAGTTTCTACCCCTCCAATGACCTTAAACCATTGTTTAAGGTTTGCCTGTTGTTTCAGCGCTGCAAGAGTGAGCTTACTTTGCTAGTCAGGGTTGGCTTGATTTTTGAGCTTTACCCTGTCAAGTTGACCTAAAGGCTTTTATAGTTTACCAGTCTCTTGTCCATTCTAGCTAGCTAATCCCGTTTGGAATTTAGCTATCAGCTTTGGATGCTAAAACAACTAGGAATGAAGATAAGAGGGCATTCTAATTGGTCACAATCCAATAGTGTAGATCAAATATTTATTTTTGTCTACAAATTTATGGGGAGATGGGGAGGTAGGAGGAGTAGTAAACTACTAACCACTAACTACTAACCACCAACAAATGACTAATGACTATTGACTAATGAGTTGATGAAGCTAATCTTGTCCATAAGTTAATCGTGTAACTTAATGTAAAGGTAAACGGTAAATAATAGAGATATCTAAGTGGGATAGGACAAAAATCTATGGCACTAATTACCACTGGTAACACTTTAATTCGCGATCTGGAAAAAAATGGCGCTCTTGGTGTGTACGTACCTCTAGAAGGAGGTTTTGAAGGTCGGTACAGACGCCGACTGCGGGCAGCAGGCTATACTAGCCTCCATATCACCGCTAGGGGACTGGGGGATTTGGCAGCCTATCTCACAGGAGTTCATGGAGTTAGACCTCCACATCTTGGTAAAAAAAGCACAGGTAGTGGGGCAGCAGTAGGTTATGTCTACTATGTGCCGCCAATTGTTAACTATCAGCTAGAGCATTTACCACCTAAGTCAAAAGGACTGGTGTTGTGGATTATTGAAGGGCATATTCTTTCCGATCAGGAAATTGAGTATTTAGCGAATTTACCCAAATTGGAACCACGGGTCAAAGTAGTGATTGAAAGGGGTGGCGATCGCGCTTTCCGTTGGATGCCTTTAGAAAAAACTCTGTTAGCTAGCTAGTCCTTTGTCATTAGTCCTTTGTCATTTGCTAATAACTAGTGACCAAGGACTAGTGACTAATCACTAATTTCCATCAGCATTTCTACAGTGCTGATCTTAAATCCACAGGATGCAAACAAACGCCGCGCCGCCTCATTAATAGCAGCTGTATCCAGGCGAATTTGCTGAATTTCCATTTGCTGAAAGCGTTCAATCGCTTGCATTACCATTTGCCGCGCAATTCCATTCTGGCGGTATTCTGGCTCAACCCAAAGATCGTGAACGACAGCGTATTCCTGCAAGCGATAAATTGGTATTTCTCGCTCCACCGTCGCTACCAAGAACGCTACCAATCGCCCTTGATTCTCAGCGACAAGAAATACACTGCGCTTATCAGTAGCCAGACGCTGCAACCATTTTTCATAGCGATTTTCTGGATAAGGAAGAATACCAAATTTAGCCGCATCCCAAGATTCGTGTAATGCACAAATCTTAGCAACCATTGGTAAAACAGCAGTTACATCGGCTGGTGTAGCGGGACGGATCTGCATTGAATTTGTCCTTTGTCTTTTGTAATTAGTCAAATGACTAATGACTATTTGGCGTGGCTAAATGCAAGTTCAGACAATTCACATTAGACGTAAATCAGAATTGATAGCGGATTTCTCCCGCGATCGCATAGATAAACTCGCAATGACATAGGCTCAATGGCAAAATATTTATTAAACCCTACCTTTACTAACTACTAAACAAACTGAATAATTATATTTATTATTTTGTCTAGAAAGTTAAAACATAAGTTAAATCAAATTCTCGGTAAATAGTGATGCGACAAGAGTCAGTGGGATTTTGTAAAAATTCAGACTCTAAACCACCTGTAATTTGTGTTATCGGTCGCTTCAAAGGTTTTTCAAATTGATGCCATTCACGGTTACTCCATTCAAAAATAGCGGCATCTACCGTGTTCTGTAATTCAGATGCAAGTAGCAAAAGTTCAAATTTATCTTCAGCACTTGCTGTCATGAACAATTTGAGAGCAATTGATTGGGTAATGAGTGGTCTTGGTTCGTTGGCTGCGAGAGTATTACAATCGCTAAATAGCAGGTCATAAGGTTGGAATTGTAGGTTTTTGTATCGTTCCTGAAAGGATTTTTCGATTCTTTTCAGACGTTCGTCTAGGTGTGGTAGTAGACCGAGTTTGGTATCTGTCAATAGTTGGCGGATATTAGAAAGTTGAGTCATGTCTGCGGTTTTTGGTGGTGGTTAGTAGTTAGTAGTTAGTAGTTAGTAGTTAGTAACCTCTATGAACTGCGTACACCAGGGTGAATAAAAATATGACTCTTCTTACACCCCTATACTCTTACTCCCCTACACCCCTTTTTTAAGTCAGTTGGCTTTTTACCACTAACTACTATCTACTATCCACTATCTAAAAAATATTAATCCTGCTGCTGCGAAAATAGATTAGCACCCCATAGGGAAAGAGCGATCGCCATTACTAGCAAAATCGGCAAGCTATACCAAGGAAACTGCGACAATGGTAAATATGCCGCTGCACGCAATCCGATGCTGGCGTAGGTGAGGGGCAACAAGTAAACTACAGCTTTGAGAACTACTGGTAATGTACTTGGGTCGAAAAATGTTGCTCCTAAGAAGGACATGGGAACAATCACAAAGTTATTGTAGAGTCCCACTGCTTCGAGCGATCGCACTGTTAACCCCACAATGACTCCCAGTCCAGCAAAAACAGCACTATTTAATACCAACAACAGTAAAAACAAGGGATGGAGAAATCTCCAATTGCCGGTAAACAGCAATGCTACCAAAATTACAGACCCGGAAGTCATCAACCCCCGCACTACTCCCGCCAGCATTTTACCGATATGCAAGGCTAGGGGGTGTACTGGGACAAGCAATAATTCCTCAAAGTTTTTGGTAAAGAGTCTATCTCCACAAATGGAAAACGTTGTTCCCCCAAAACTAACTGTCATTGATGACAAAGCCACCATTCCTGGCAAAATAAATTCCAAGTAGTTATCATAGCTACCACTAATTCCCGCACCTGGTCGGATAGAATTACCTAAACCCAAGCCAAATGCCAAAATGTATATAAGTGGAGATACTAATCCAGATGCAGCCACTTGTGCAATTCTTACACGTAATTCCAGCCAATCTCCCCAAAAAATAGTGAGAATATCCGCTAGAAGGGTTTGAAATTGTGAAAATTTAAATTTCTTGTCTAAAAATAGCGATCGCTGATAAATCACTTTCTTGCAGTTATATATCAAGATTTCCTTAATTATGAATTAACATCTATTAACACTCAATTACCACAAGTAATAAAAAGCATTGAAAATAGATTAATTCAAATCAAAAATCAAAAAATGAAAAAACAAATTCAGCAGGGATTTTGCCTTCATCAAGTTTGCAAGTTCAACTCAAGTTACTTAAAGTTTATTGTATAATTTAAAACTGATTTTAGCCAAGATATAATTAAGTGAAGGATATGCATCTTGGATTCCTAAGCCACAATAAAACTTTGTAGAAAACTTCAAGCGAATGCTAATGACCAATGACTAATGACTATTGACTAAAACATAAAGTTGCAGTCAATCACAGCTAAGAATCGGCATACTGATATATAAGGAGAGGAAGTTAAACCACTCCCTGCTGTCCAAAACGTAAAGTTAATGAAGCGAAAATGAGACGAAAATCCGTTGGTAGAACGACTACTACTCCTAAACCCTCTCTTTTCCAATCCCCTATGTTCAATTTCACCACCATAGCAATTTTGGGAGGGGTGTTTGTTTTGGGCATAGGGATTGGTATTGCTTTTAGTTCTACGGCTACATTTACACCATCCAACGTGGCTTCCCGTGAATTTATTGATACCAAAGCACCAAACCCTGAACTTTGCGTGCAGTATGGAGCCAGCGCTATGGTGATGGACACCAGACTTTTTGTAACACTCAACCCCTTTAATGTATACGTTTCTCAGCCTAGTATGCGTCCAGGATGCGTTCTGCGTACCAACAACTGGGCAATTTTAGAGCAACGCAAGCTAGTGACAAACGATCAGGTTAGAGATTGCAAAAACCGTTTGAATACCTTTGGCTACACAGGTGATTTGGGTGAAAAACCTGACATTGATTGCATTTACCAAAACGAGGCTGCTAAAAACTTCTTTATCACTGAACCAGGAGCAGTGGCTCCCCCAATAGAAACGGATAGATTTTAATAGAGAGTCATTAGTCATTAGTCATTAGTCATTAGCTTTTGACAAAGGACAAATGACAAATGACTCACTCCGTAAGTTTATCGGGTGGGGTTGGGTAGCGGTTGACCAAACTCAATTGCTCCAGAATTGGGATAAGTGCTTTGATTGTTAGGAGTCGAGACAGGGTAATTGGGTGAATTTGGTGTTGGAAAAAAAGGAATGCCGTTGGGATTACCAGGCTGGTTGGGAAAAGTAGCTGGTGGAAGTACAGAATTAGGCGGTTGAGAAGGATTATTAGGAGACAGAGGTGGTACAGTCACCAAGGGTGGCTGTGAGGAATTGGAGTTAGCTGGGGGTAGGTTGCTAGGGGGTTGTGATTGGTTGTAAAAGCCTGGAGTTGGGGGTAAGTAACCTGATGGCTGTGGTTGGTTGTAAAAACCTGGAGTTGACGGTAGGTTGCTAGGGGGTTGTGGTTGATTGTAAAAACCCGGAGTTGGGGGTAAGTAACCTGATGGCTGTGGTTGGCTGTAAAAACCTGGAGTTGGAGGGAAGTTGCCTGAAGGCGGAGGTGGATTATAAAAACCTGGAGTTGATGGCTGGTTGCCTGAAGGTAGAGAATTTGCAGGCCCTAAAGATGTATTATTCCCACCTGTAATAGGACGTATCACCCAACGCGTAGGATTTTGCCAGGAGACAGGCTGTAATTGCACTTGGTTGGGATCTACAAAAGTTCCTGGTACCAAGTCCATTACAATGCGAGTTACATCTGCATTTAATTGCGAAACGCGGATACTTTTTATAGCTCCAGAATAATTCTGTTGAGTAGAAACATAACCCAATTTCGTACCTGGTAAATCTATAACAATGCGAGGAGGTTGAGAAAGGTAGAAGTAGCGTGGCTGTGAAGGTGCAGAGAGAGTAATTTCTAGCTGTAATCCTTCTGGGTAAAAACGCCAGTCTTCTAATCTTGATACTGGCGCGGCATTACTACTACCAGTTTCTCTTGATGCTGGTGCAGCATTACTACTGCCAGTTTCGAGAGCAAATACCGCATATATGCCAAATAAACTGACTCTCAATAATTGCTTACTATGCCACCGGGAAAATAGCTTTTTTTTTCGTTGCTTTTCCATTATTTTATGCCTTATTAGTAGAGCGGTTGGGTATATTCAATGGCTTTTGGAATTTTCAGATTGTTTCTGAGTTTTTTGTGGTACAGCGGTAAATGCAATGATTTTGGGAATACCATTCACAGTTATTTGACCGGTGAATTCCTGTCTGTTTATTAGTTGCATTTGCAAGCTGATCAATTTTTGAGCGGAATTCTTTTGACGACGGTTTCTTACTTGTGTTTGCAAATCTGCGATGTTACAAGCAAGGATAACGCTAGGTATTCGTCCAGATAAATTTAATTTTTGATTTTTATATGTGCCTGCGAGATTTGGGTTATCTGTAGCTGTGAACGTTTTTTCAGCATTAGCATTTGCTGTTAATAATAATCCATTCAAGTAAATTCCTGATTGTTGAATGTTTAATGTCACAGCATCTATTTGATTGCATTCAGGTAATTCGTCTCTAAATACAAGATGATAACTGCCATTAATAGGAGGAGGCGCTTTGAGATTCTTTTCTCCATAGGCAGTTACAGTTTTAAACAATAGCAAGACTGAACAGATTGCCACACTATAAAATGTTAAGGATTTAAAGTTGAAATGATTCATAAAAATAGGGATGGTAAAGGATGAATTATAAATGATGAATGCAGGAATTATTTATAATTCATAATTCATAATTCATAATTCACCATTCATATTCCCTAACTTGCAACTTCTGATTTAACTTCAGTAAGCACTGAAGCGAGGTGAGAAGTCACTTGACTATAACGACGAGTAATTAGCAGCGAAGAACGGCACTGAATAGCTAGTTCATCTGTGTATCTTCCCAAAGTTTGGCGTTCTATACCCCAAGCACGGCTTGCACCTGCAATTGTAAGATCAACGCCTTGAGAAGCTGCAACTACAGCTTGGATTGGCTCTGCGGCTTCCATGATATTAATGTCAATGCGATCGCGCACCCTGCGAGGCAATTGCTCCATGAGAGTATGAAGCTCGTAACTCAATTCATTTTTGATTTGATTTTCTGACAGTACCTGTAATACCTGCAAATGGCAAGTATCGCGATTGACAAGTAGTCTCAGAGCAAGTATTAATGCCAAATCATCATGGATGTTGGCAGAGTAAGGAACTAACAAACTCTCCAAGCGGCCTTCTCCTCGGTCAATGAACACTGCTACATCAACCGTTGCCGTGGTCAGAATTTGACCAACTCGTCCGCCTAAGCGATTGTTACTAAAAGCTGGACGGTGCCAGCCAACGAGAATTAAATCTGCCTGTTCGATTGCGGCTATTTGTGCAGTTTCCCGGGCGACATTGTTGGAGATGCGAACGATGGGATGCACGTAAGAGCGTGCAGCTGATGGTTCTAGGCGTTGAATTAATTCTTCTAACTGTTGGTGACGCTCTTGGATTAGTCGATTTGCTTCAACAGGGGTACTCTCATAGGCATAATCTTCTTGAAGTTCAATTAAGCTGAGGGGATTAACAATAGCGGGTTGTTGGTAATTAATTGCGATCGCTACTGCTAGTTGTACCAGACCTTTTTGGGTATCTGGATTAGCTACTGGCACTAAAACTCGGTAGGGACGATCGGTAATCTCACTAACGACTACGGTCTCTGTACCTGTTTCTGCTTCGGGTTCAGCCTCAACCACATCCAGCCTGATCAGCTTTTTCGGATAAGTCCACTCCAGCAATGGCGAAGTCATAAATGTGGTGACTAACGCCATGATTACCAGCATGGTAAAGAGCAAGGGCGAAATTACTCCCAACTCTAAGCCGATATTGAGTACTATCAGTTCAGTTAAACCGCGAGTATTCATTAACCAACCGAGTGCCGAAGCTTCTCGCTTTTCAATACCACTGACTCTAGCTGCTACATATGTACCAACATACTTGCCTGCGATCGCTACTGCTAGCACCAACGCACACAACAGCCACACTTGGGGACTGTTGAGCAAGCCAATTTGCGTCCGCAGACCGCTGTAGGCAAAAAACACTGGCAAGAGAAAAATCAAGACGAAGTCTTCTGTTTTGATAGCTAATTCCCTTACTAAACCAGCATTTTTAGGCATGATTGCCCCAAGTAAAAATGCTCCAAAGATCAGGTGAATGCCAATGAATTCTGTAATCAGTGCTGAAGCAACTACTCCAATGTAAATGAGCGCCATAACCAATTGGTTGAGGCGTTTGGTACGGCGATAGTAGATAGCAAGACGAGAGAGAAAATTTCGTCCCAGCGTTACCATTACGCCAATGTATACCAAGCTTTCAACTATGGTTGGAAAAGCACTAGCAATGCTTCCGGTGCGTGCTACAGCGATCGCTACTGCTAACAAGCACCAAGCTGTCACATCATCTACAGCAGCACAAGTCAGGGCTAATGTTCCTAAGCGTGTCCCCTGCAAGTTGTTCTCAGTAATAATTCGCGCCAGTACAGGGAAAGCAGTAATCGACATCGCCGCCCCTAAAAACAGGGCAAAGGCAGTAAAAGATACACTAGCATTAGAAAGTAAAGGATAAAGTAGTACCGCCAGCAGGGTTCCCAAGGAAAAAGGTACTAAAATGCTGACATGCGAAGTTAAAACTGCTATTTCTAAATTACCGCTCAGGTATTTTGGGTTTAACTCCAGACCAATTAGAAACATGAAAAATATCAGTCCTACCTGAGACAGAACATTCAGGAAAGGAACTGTTTCAGGAGGAAATAAGGTAGCTGCTAGCCCTGGAGTAACTAAGCCAAACAGAGAGGGCCCGAGCATTATCCCAGCAACAATCTCTCCGATTACTAATGGTTGGTTAATCCACCGGAATGCTAATCCTACTAGCCGAGACAGTCCAATGACAATCAGCACCTCAATTAAAACGAGAACAACTGTGTGCATAGTTTCCTCACAAGCGACTATCCGGTGTTCCTAAGATGATTCTGTAAATCGCTTGAATATGTCAACCTTTGTAGACTACACAAGCCTCATTTGCACTTGGTTTGGGTGTTAATTGTTATTACAACATGGTTGCAGTAAGTAAGGAGAAATAATTAACAGTAAAACTATATCCACAAACAAACCCGGCTTCTTGGAAAAAGTGGGTTTGGAGGATATTGGACTTATTTTAAGTTGACCGATCTAATTAAAATTAATATGTTACTAATTTAATATTTTTACTAAGAGAATTTACGGTACTTATAAAGAAATGTAAAAATTTTATTTGCTAGGAGCAAAGCATTTTTATGACAACTTTTTGAGCTGATCGTAAAGATATATGTTCAAATGCTACCCTACACCATAGATGCACAGCGACTTCCCGTAGGCGTACGCCCGTACTTACTACAGCTTTGTATAAAATAGTAGCTTTTTTTAACGCAGAGGAGCGCAGAGTCAGCGCGAAGGTACGCAGAGTTTTTCCGAGTTTGATTTGCTACGAATTTATGAAATTTTGTACTAAGTGCAGTTCGCCCAACAAAAATCGCAACTTCACAACCATTGACCTCCACGGAAACGCGATCGGGGAAATATAATCCGCATCAAGCTTTGCGAAGCAATAAAAACCGCTAGCCACACCAAGCTGTAGTGTTGTAAAAACACACCCCACAATAAATCCTCCTTGGGAATCGGTGTTGGTAAAAAGCTAAAGACTTTCAACCCACACCACACAAACAGCATTTCCCAAATGCCAGCGAACAATTGATAAGCTGCGGGCCAGTCTCTGTCCCAGCGGTATTTCTGAATTTGATCGTAGACAACATCCCAAACCAGACCAAATACAGCAACATAGCCAAGTATCCAGAAATATACTGCACTGGGGCCAGAACCAATCACACCAATTGCAAAGGGTAGTGTAACTAATACACCTACAGTTGCAAGCAATAGTAATCGAGTTTGCCAGCGACCAAATAAAGTTGGAGTCATGATCTTGAATATAAAGCAGAAGGAAGAAGCCTAAGCAATTTTCATGCTTTTGTTGTCAGACTTTTTCCTGAGTGTCTAGTGATAATGCTTAATGGGAATAGGATTGCTTTGATAAGTTGCGATCGCTTCCCAATTAATGACATCATCTAATAACGCTTGATAGCCTAGTGTGTTGGGGTGAAGACCATCATTGCTCAAGCGTTTAGACCACCATGTTTCACCGCGTTCCATCCATTTTTGAAAGATATCAAGATAAGGAATTCCCCGTTTGAGGCAAGCAAGGCGAGTCGCTTCTTTGTAGCGATACTGGTCAGCGTGATTGTAGTACAAGCAATCGAGAAACGGCATTTTTGCCTCATCGATTGATGTCATACCCACAAATAATACAGGACAGAGTTGCTGCGCCATCTCCAGTAGAGAAGCGATTTGTGCTTCAAAAACGGCAAATTCTGTATAATTCCGTCCATTAGGACGACCCAATCGTGCTGAATCATTGATTCCTACCGAGAGAATAATCAAGTCGGGAACTTGATTGCGTAGTTCACCCCGGTGACGAAATTCAACTTCCAATCTTTGGGCTACTTGTTGGACGCGATCGCCACGTACGCCTAGATTATAAAGAACGTGACCGACATTATCGGGTGACATCCACCGCCGTCGCAATCGTTCAACCCAGCCACCCCCATCTGGATCTCCGAATCCGTATACTAAACTATCCCCCAGTGCGACAATCTTTAAAGGCTGAGTTGTGGTTGATCGAGTAGACAGTTGCATTGAGGAAGGTTTTAAAAATACCTGCATTTGAAAAAACTATATTTTATATCTTTACAAAATTCTATACATTTCTACACCATTTCAGAGTATCCGATTTTCAAGCTTTTGATTGCCTTTTACACACTTTTTACACAAAAGCATTCCTCGTAGATAGCTATCCTATTTGAGTTATCAAACACTAAAATTGCCTTGCGAGTGTCTTGCTGTTGACTGTCTTTACAATAACTTCACAATTCATTTACGTAGGAGATTGATTGAACACCCACTTTAACCATTGCCCAAAAGAAGTAGCGGGGTTTAAGCTATGCACTCCAGGCGCACGGGCAGCAGCAAGACCATCAACAGCGCGCAAGCACGCATATTGCAACCCTAGAAAACTATCTACAGCGGCATACGATCCACCAAAAGTAATTGCTCCCGCAGCGTATATTTTACCTTTATCGTTACGCATTTCTACTAACTCAAAATCGTTAGCAACAGCCAAGCGCCCTACGGGATTGAGGGGCAGGTTGTAATGTTCCACCAAATCTTGTAGCAAAGGACTTTCTTTTACCTTGGCATCAAGTCCAGTGGCATCAATAATAAAGTCAACAGCAGGAAGTTGAATTTCCCCAAAGTCTTTGTCTTCGATATAGGTAATGATGTGGTTTTGAGCATCTTGTTCTACTTTCGTTACCACAGCAAATTGAATTTTATACCAACCCTCTCTGATACCAGTATCTGTAATGCGCTGCCAGTCTAGGCGATCGGCGGTGGTAGTTCCTCCCCAAACTTTGTTTGATAATAATTCTTTACGCACCTCTGGAGGGGCCTTTTCCAATGTTTCTCGCAGTTCTCCACCCCAACAAGCTTTCGGCCAGTTAAACGGTTGCAATTCAATATGGTGCTTGACCGAACGCTGAGAATTGCCATATTTATTACCTTGCGGTTTGGGCGATCGCATTAAATGCAAAATAGAAATATTTGGATTTTTCTGTCGTGCTTCATAGATGCGTTGCACAATTCGGGAAGCAACAATTCCCCGCCCTTGAATCAGTACTCTGCCGCCTTGGTGTTCTAGTTGTTGGTAGACATGGTTGTGGTCTTCGTAGGCATTCACAACCGACTTAAAGTCTTTGTATCTTTCTCGATAAGCTTGTAAATGAGGGAGAAACTGAAGTGCTGGGTAGCCAGTAGCTATGTGTAAATAACGACTGACAAAAAAAGCATGATTTCCGCGTCCGCGAGAATAGGCTACACAATATCTGCCATCATCGGTTTTGCGAATCGCCAGAACTCGCCCGAAGCGATAGATTTTGTCCCAACCAATGCGCTTTGCCTCTCGATCAATAGAATCAAACACATTTCCTGCACGAGGGGTATAAGTTTCAGCAAAAGTAGGCTCAGCAAAAACTTTCCATAGATATTTAACGGCATCATTTAATTTGCCTTTAGTAAAGTCATGCCAAGCTTCCCGCAAAGCATAACTAGGCCAGCCCCAAATATTATCAGGGCAAGAGTCTGAATTGGAGCGCAGTCTTTCGTGTAAAGGAATTTGCGAATTCAAACACAGAAGTTTGTAACGGGCATATGGCTCTTTGTCTATACCCAGTGCGACTATTTTTTCACTATTAACACTCGAAATTCTCAGTAAATCCACCCAAATAAAACTACCCAATCCTGCCCCAACTGCTAGGTAGTCAGTTTCATCAACTGGCAAACCCGTAGCATGAAGCGCCTGTACGGGGATTTGTTGCTGCTGAAACATCGGTGGTGGGAAATTACTACCCGTCGGTGTTACGGGTTGTTGTGGAGGTAAAGTGGGGTCTGGAAGGTTGGTACTAGGGTTGAAGTTGATGACAGAATTGCCACTATGGACTGGTGGAGGTGGGCTAGGAGGAGTAAGTGCAGCAACAAAGGTTACAGAAATTACGTAAGGGCCAATTTGCAAAAGATCGCCACTATTAACAACAGCCCGTGTTTGACGTTGACCATTGACGTGGATACCGTTGACGCTACCTTGATCGGTTACTACCAACTGGTTTTGTTCCCATTCAATTAAC